>NZ_JAHXKI010000002.1:1200000-1500000 GCF_019392195.1 Marinobacter sp. F4206 | reverse complement strand
CGGGGAATGTCGAAGAAACTGGCGAGATCAACCAGGGGCAGGAGGCGACCACGGACGTTGGCGGCGCCAAGAAGAAACGGGCGAACCCCCGGAATGTGGGTAAACCGGGGAACATGGAGAATTTCGGTGACTTCGCCCATGGGCGCCACATAACGCTCACCGGCCAGAACAAAACCAATGCCGTTCCACAGCTCAACGGCTTCCTGCTGCTCCGGCAGGCCGGCCGCCATGGACCGGCTGCGCTGGGCGATATCCGTCAGAACGGCATAGGGGGCGGTCTGGGCGGACATGCTTACTCCACGGTTGGGGATCAGGCAATCAGACTGTTGATTGTTTTGATCAGATCGTCTTCGTTAACCGGCTTGACCAGATAACCTTTGGCGCCCTGACGGGTACCCCAGACACGGTCAGTTTCCTGATCCTTGGTGGTGACGATGACCACGGGAATGGAAGCGGTCTCCGGAGCGCGGGTCAACTGGCGGGTGGCCTGAAACCCGTTCAGGCCAGGCATGACTACGTCCATCAGCACCAGGTCCGGCGTTTCGGCGCGGGCCTTGGCAACACCGTCTGCGCCATTGTCGGCGGTCAGGACTTCGTGCTGGTGCTTTTCCAGGATGGTGGAGATTTTCTTCACCTCGGTGGGGGAGTCGTCAACAATGAGAATGCGAGCCATGGGTTCCTCGATGGTTCTTGGTTTCAGCAGGTTTACTGTTCCGCCTGGGGGACATACTGGCGGATAGTGTTGAGCAGCTCATCCTTGCTGAACGGTTTGGTCAGATACTGGTCAGAGCCGACAATACGGCCCTTTGCCTTGTCGAACAGGCCGTCCTTGCTGGAGAGCATAATAACCGGCGTCTTTTTGAAAGAGGAATTGTTCTTGATGAGTGCGCAGGTCTGGTAGCCATCCAGTCGGGGCATCATGATATCGACAAAAATGATGTCCGGCTGGGAATCGGCAATCTTGGCCAGAGCGTCAAAGCCGTCAGTTGCGGTGATGACCTCACAGCCGACCTTTTTCAGAAGGGTTTCTGCGGTGCGACGGATGGTTTTGCTATCGTCGATCACCATGATCTTCAGATTCTCGAAGTTGTCATCCATTGTCCAACTGCCTTGCGCTCAGCGACTGTCATTATTTTCAAACGGGGATTTTTAACACAAACCTTAAGGTTGTTCTATAAACCCCGCTCATTTATAGAGTATCAATGGCTGGATAAAAAGTATTACTTTGTGACCAAATGTACTTGTGCCTGCAACTTCACGTAATCGGCTGAGGATTTCTGCGGATGCATTCATGGCTCGGGTACAATACCATTCGACGTCTCAGCATAACACTTGTCACCCGGTTCACTCTGCTGACCGGTTCGTGTTTTTAACCCCTTGGAGCTCAAGAGACACTATGACAGTCCGACTCGGGATCGTGATGGATCCAATTGAGGATATCCATTTCAAGAAAGACAGTTCCCTGGCGATGTTGCTGGCGGCGCAGAAGCGCGGCTGGGAGATCGAGTACATGGAGCTGCCGGATATGTATCTGGATGGCGGCAAGGCCATGGCTCACACCCGGGACCTTACGGTGCACAATGATCCAGAGAACTGGTACAGCTTCGGCCCGAGCCAGGACCGGGCGCTGGGCGAGCTGGACGTAATCCTGATGCGCAAGGATCCGCCGGTGGACCGGGAGTTCCTGATGGCCACCTACATTCTCGAGGCGGCCGAGCAGCAGGGTGCCCTGGTGGTGAATCCGGCGGCCACCCTGAGGGACTGCAACGAGAAGCTGTTTGCCGCCCAGTTCGAGGACCTGACACCGCCGTTGCTGGTCAGTCGGTCTGCGACCCGGTTCCGGGAATTCTATGCCCGGCATGGCGATGTCATCATGAAACCCGTCGATGGTATGGGCGGGCACTCGATCTTTCGGATCAAGGAAAACGATTTCAACCTGGGCGTAATCATCGAAACGCTCACCAACTATGGTCAGCACCAGGCCATGGCCCAGAAATACATCCCGGAAATAGCGGATGGTGACAAGCGCATCCTGCTGATTGAGGGCGAGCCGGTGCCCTACTCACTTGCACGCATTCCCTCCCAGGGCGAGAATCGCGGCAACCTGGCGGCGGGTGGCCGGGGCGAAGGGCGTGAACTGACCGCCCGGGATCGCGAGATCTGTGCGCGGGTCGCGCCGGTCATCAAGGAAAAAGGCCTGATGTTCGTTGGCCTGGATGTCATCGGTGACTACCTTACGGAAATCAACGTAACCAGCCCTACCTGTATCCGGGAACTCGACACCGCGTTCGGTATCGATATTGCCGGCATGCTGATGGAGGCCATTGCCCGGCGCCTGGACGCGCGCACGCGGGCTTAACCCCGACCAGGGGCCAACGATTTAACCAGGATCAGGAATGGCAGTTCAGGTAAGCGACTTCGACCGGTTTTCCTTCACCCTCTTTATGGCGCTGGCGGTACACGCCATGATCGTGCTCGGGATCACCTTTGCCCCGGAGTCGCCGCGGTCCTCGGCCCAGACCATGGAGATCACCCTGTCCCAGTTCGAGGACGAGGAAGCGCCCGAGAAGGCGGATTTCCTGGCTCAGACCAGCCAGAAGGGCAGTGGCAGTGAGGAACAGGCCCGGGAAATGACCACGCCGCAGCCCGCGGACGTCAGTCAGCCCAAGGTCGCCCAGGTCCAGCCGGAACCGCCTTCGCAAACCAAGCCGCAACCTCGCCAGAAAAAACAGGTGGTGCAGACGGAAAGCAGCGCCCGGCAGAAAGTGCAGAAACCCGAGGAGCGCACTGAACCGGTGGCAAAACCGGAGCCGGTCCGCAAGAAGAAAAGCCTGATGGAGCGCAGCCTGGAAATCGCCAGTCTGGAAGCGCGTTTTGACGCACAGCAGCAGGCCTACGCCCGTAAGCCGCGGGTGATGCGGGTGACGGCTGCGTCCACGCTGAAGTCCACGAACGCCTGGTACGTTCAGAACTGGGTCAGCAAGGTGACGCGGGTAGGCAACATCAATTACCCCACCGAAGCACGGCGTTCCGGCATCTATGGCACGCTTCGAATGCTGGTTTCCCTGAAGAAAGATGGCACAATCAAGGAAGTGGCTGTTCTTCAATCCTCCGGCAGTACCGTGCTGGATGATGCGGCTATACGCATCGTCCGGATGGCGGCACCGTTTGCGCCGTTCCCGGACGAGATGCGAGAAAATGTGGACGAACTGGAAATCATACGAACCTGGTCTTTCCAACGGCGGGGGCTGACATCCGGATGACAGCATCAAAGCACTCTCCCCACAGCTTGCGACACCATTTCCTGGTGGCGTCGCCCTACCTGGCGGACCCTCGATTTCACGGTGGGGTCATTTACCTTTGCGAACACTCTGATGAGGGCGCTCTCGGGCTGATGATCAACCAGCCCCTGGATATCCATCTCGGGGAGATCCTGGAACAGCTGGACATGCACGGCGGTGAACTGGATCTCCCGGTCTACAGTGGCGGGCCCGTCGAACCCGAGCGTGGGTTTGTCCTGCATCCACCGGGTACGAGCTGGCAGAATACCGCTCAGGTAACCGATGATGTGCTGCTTACCACATCCCGGGACATTCTGGCCGGGATTGGCAAGAACCAGGGGCCGGAGGAGTTCCTCGTAGCACTGGGCTACTCCGGCTGGAGTGAAGGCCAGCTCGAGCAGGAGCTGGGCAGCAACTCCTGGCTGACCTGCCCGGCCTCTTCCGACATTCTGTTCCGAACGCCCTGGGAAGAGCGCTACAAGGCGGTGCTCAAGAAGATTGGTGTGGATCTGAACCAGCTCAGCGAGTCCATTGGCCATGCCTGAACGGGGCAACCGACGGGTACTGGCTTTCGATTACGGGACCCGGCGTATTGGTGTGGCGTCCGGCCAGGAAATGCTGGGCACCGGTCAGCCGGTGGCCATGATCCCCGCCCGGGACGGCATCCCCGACTGGAGCCAGCTTGAAGCCCTGCTGCAGGAGTGGCGCCCGGATTTGGTCGTAGTGGGGCTGCCGCTGAACATGGACGACTCCGAAAACGAGATGTGTGCCCGGGCCCGAAAATTCGGCAATCGCCTGCACGGCCGCTACCATGTGCCGGTGGAAATGGTGGATGAGCGACTCACCAGCTTTGAAGCCAAGGGCGAGGTAATGGCCGCCGGAGGCAGCCGGGATTTTGGCCGCCACGGCGTCGACGACCGGGCCGCGGTGCTGATCCTGGAAACCTGGTTTGGCCTGCAGGACAATCCCGCCGGCGCGTGACCGATACCGGCTCTTGAGACAGCGAGGAAGTAATGACCGCACTGCTTGATATGGATCAGTTGCTGAACGAACTGGAAACGGGGCTGCGCCGCGTCCTGGATGACCGCGGCGTGACCACGCCGGCCCTGATTGGCATCCGCACCGGTGGGGTCTGGCTTGCCGATATGCTCAGCAAACGCCTGGGACTCGATGAGCCATTTGGTGAGTTGGACATTTCCTTCTACCGTGACGATTTCAGCCGCATCGGATTGAACCCGAAGGTGAAACCATCCAGTCTGCCGTTCGACACCGAGGGACGGGACATCATCCTGATTGACGATGTGATTATGAGCGGGCGGACGATCAGGGCGGCGATGAATGAAATTTTCGATTATGGCCGTCCAGCCAGTATCATATTGGCCACGCTTATTGACCTCGGTGCCCGGGAGTTACCCATTCAGCCCGATGTGACAGGCCGGAGCCTGACCCTGGAATCGCATCAGCGGGTCAAGTTGCGTGGTCCTGAACCTCTGCACATCGAGTTCCAGGAAACCGGGCACTGATCCAGCACCAAAAACACCGCAGAACGGCAAACAGGCGACCCATGACCGCAAACGACCCTTCCCCGCACCACTTGCAGCTGACCCGGGACGGTCAGTTGCGGCATTTTCTGACGTTGGACGGCCTCGACCGCGAGCTGCTCACCGACATCCTGGATACGGCCGATTCCTTTATCGAAGTGGGTGAGCGCACCATCAAGAAGGTGCCGCTGTTGCGGGGGCGAACGGTGGTCAACCTGTTCTTCGAATCCAGTACCCGAACCCGGAGTACTTTTGAGCTGGCGGCCAAGCGCCTGTCGGCCGACGTGCTCAATCTCGACATCAGCACGTCCGCCACCTCCAAGGGCGAATCGCTGTCCGATACCCTGCTGAACCTGGAAGCCATGGCCAGCGACATGTTCGTGGTGCGCCATTCCCAGAGCGGTGCTCCGCACTTCATTGCCGAAAGCGTGACACCGGGTGTGGCCATCATCAATGCCGGCGATGGCCGTCACGCCCACCCGACTCAAGCGATGCTGGACATGCTCACCATTCGCCAGCACAAGGGTCGTTTTGACGGATTGAAGGTTGCCATTGTCGGGGATGTCCTGCATTCCCGTGTCGCCCGTTCCCAGATTCGGGCCCTGAATGTCCTCGGTGCCGAGGAAGTGCGGGTTATTGCGCCGGGAACCCTGCTGCCAAAGGATGTGGAGAATCTTGGCTGTACCGTCGAATACGACATGGCCCGGGGCATGAAGGATCTGGATGTAGTCATCATGTTGCGCCTCCAGAAAGAGCGTATGGAAGGGGCGCTGCTGCCCAGCGAGCGGGAGTTTTATCGCCTGTACGGGCTGAGCCAGGACAAACTCGCTCTGGCCCACCCGGAGTGCATCGTGATGCATCCGGGACCGATCAACCGCGGCGTGGAAATTGAATCGGCGGTGGCGGATGGGCCCCAGTCGGTGATCCTGAATCAGGTGACCAACGGCATTGCCATCCGGATGGCGGTGATGTCCATGGCCATGGGTGGCCAGGTTGCCGAGCGACAACAGAAACAGGGCAAGGGGGCCCAGGCATGAGCGTGACAGACGGAAACGGCGGGGCCAGCCTGAAGATTGAGGGTGGTTGTATCCTCGACGGTCACGGGGGCGAGACGGACAACACAGCCTTGTTGATCCGGGATGGCAGAATCGCCGCCCTCGGTGAGGCAGCCAGGCAGGCCAGGGCGGATGAAACACTGAATGCCGATGGTTGCGTTATCACGCCTGGATTTATCGACTTGCACTGTAATCTGCGTGAGCCCGGCAATGGCCAGAAAGGTAACATTGCATCGGAAACCCGTGCCGCCGCCCATGGCGGATTTACCACGGTCTGTGCGTCGCCGGAAACCTCCCCGGTCAACGACTCGGGCGCGGTCACTCACTTGATCCGGGATGTGGCGGCCAGCCGTTCCCCGATACACGTTCTGCCCGTTGGCGCCATTACCCGTGGCCTTGAGGGCGAGCTGCTCAGCGACATGGCCGGGCTGGCGGCCGCCGGCTGCGTTGCCGTCGGCAATGGAGCCAGGGGCGTGCGCAATTCCCGCATCCTGCGACGTTGCATGGCCTATGCTCAAACCTTCGGCCTGACGGTCATGTTCAGCCCCGAGAACCAGGCCCTGGCCGCCGATGGCTACGCCCATGACGGCCTGGTGACCTCGCGCCTCGGGCTGCTGGGGATTCCGGAAGTGGCGGAAACCACGGCGGTCATGGAGATGATTCTGTTGGCGGAGGAAACCGGTGCGCGCCTGCACCTGAGCCAGCTGTCCTGCGCCCGCAGTGTCGAGATGCTGGCGGAGGCCCGTCGCCGGGGCATCGCGGTGACCGCCGACGTCGCCATGCATCAGTTGCTGTTTACCGAAGAGGCTCTGGCCGGCTTTGACAGTCGCTTTCATGTGCGCCCGCCTCTGCGCAGTGAACGGGATCGCAAGGCCCTGATTGCCGGTATTCGTGACGGCGTAATCGATGCCATCGTCAGTCAGCACCAGCCTCACGATTCCGCCGCCAAACAGGCTCCCCTGGCGGCCACCGAGCCGGGCCTTTCCACCGTTGAAAGTGTGCTGTCACTGGGGCTCGAGCTGGTCGAGCTCAACGAGCTGAGTCTGTCCGAGCTGGTGCGTGCGCTGACAGCCGGACCGGCCTCGGTCCTGGGCCGGCAGGCGCGGGTGGCGGAGGGCGAAGTTGCCGACCTGTGCCTGTTCGATCCCGAGCAACACTGGACGCCGGACACCGACACACTGGTTTCGGTCGGGCGTCATGCCCCGATAACCGGTCGTGAATTACCGGGCGTTGTTCGCCTGACCCTGGCCGGGGGCAAGGTGGCCTGGCAGCAGCCGGCGAACTGATTACCGGAGCTGGCCAAAATGCGGCAGAGGTGGCGGAACCTCTGTCGACACCATCACAGAATCCCCTCGTGTTGCTGAAAAAACCTTGATGACAGCCACCTGTGCCAACGTATTCTTGTAGGCGACCGCCTAACGTCGGCCAAGGAAAGCGGGTCCATTGATACACATGGACGTATCACGACCCGACAATAATAAATCAGGAGTCATCCCGTGAAATCAGCAACCTTCCCGAAACGGGTGGCCATGGCTGCCACCCTGTGTGCCAGTCTTCTGTTCCCCTCACTGAGCCAGGCGCAGAACGAGCCACTGGAACGCAGTTTCTGCGTTTTTGATCCGGTGGGCGCCAATGGCCCGTTGTTCGCCATCACCAAGACCTTCCAACCCGTTGCCCTGAAACAGGGTATCAAACTGAATCTCCGGGCCTACACCGATGAAAAGGTCGCGGCCGAGGATTTCAAGGCGGGGCAATGCGACGCGGTTCTGTTAACCGGTACCCGCGCCCGGGAGTTCAACAAATTCACCGGAAGCCTGGAGGCGATGGGCGCCGTACCCGGTGAAGAAGAGATGCGCCTGCTCTATAACACCCTGAGCCAATCGAAGGCTCGTCCGTTTCTCATCGACGGCCCCTATGAAGTGGCCGGTGTGTTCCCGGGCGGAGCCATCTACCTCCATACCCGTGATCGCAGCATCGATTCCGTGGAAAAACTGCAGGGCAAGCGGATTGCGACCCTGGATTACGACCAGGCATCCGTTCGTATGGTTCGGCATGTCGGCGCCTCCGTGGTCGGCTCCAACTCAGCCAACTTTGCCGGCAAGTTCAACAACGGCAGCGTCGACCTGGCCTACGCACCGGCTGTGGCCTACACCCCACTGGAACTCTACAAGGGCGTTCAGCCCAACGGCGCCGTGGTTAAGTATGCCCTTGGGTACATGAACTTCCAGGTCATTATTCATCGGGACCGTTTTCCTGACGAAGCCGCGCAGATGGTGCGGAACGAATCGATCAAGCGCATTGATGAGGCGTACGAGATCATCGCCCAGGCTGAAGCGGAAATTCCCAAGGATGTGTGGATGAACCTGCCGCAGGAAGATACGGCCGAGTACGACAAGATGCTGCGCAAGGTGCGCTTGTCGCTGCTGGACGATGGGGTTTTTGATGAACGGGCGATAAAGCTGATGAAAGCCATTCGCTGCCGGGTCGATGCCACGCGTTCAGAGTGCGCTTCCTGACCAGGCACGATCGACGGTGACAGGGCCCGCAATCGCGGGCCCTGTCTGTTTCAGCGAATCTGTTCCTTGAGCGCTTTGCCAGCCTTGAAGCCTACGGTTTTGCTTGCGGGGATGCGGATGGTGGCGCCGGTTTGCGGGTTTCTGCCATCTCGTGCTTCCCGGGCGCGGATGTTGAACGTGCCAAATCCGATCAGGGTGACATCTTCACCTCGAGCGGCAGCCGCTGAAATCTGATCGGTAACAGTGTTTATGACCTCAGAGGCCTTCTCGCGGGTGAGACCGGTTCGATCGGCAATTGCAGCAGCGAGTTCAGGTTTGCGCATCGGGTACTCCTTTTTTATTACTGTTTTTGGTCTGGGTGCTGGCCACAGGGGCGTAACCCTGCGGTTGCATCCATCTATAGTGGGTTGCCACGAAATGTGCAAACCCCGGAGGCTCAGTTAACTGTGGCATTTGGCGTCATTTGAGGCGTTGGTCTCATAAAAACAGGACGCTGTCGGCCATAATGCGGTTCTGGTTACAGTCTGTAACACGTTCAAGCCGATGCAAGATCAGCGGCTCAGGGCGGGCGCAGACCGCACGAGAATAATAAAGCTGAAGGTGAAGTCGCTATGACACATTTCCCGAATCCCCCACTGAACCGTGGCCATGCCATGCCCCGGCTAAAGACTCTTATCACCGCCTTGTTGGCGAGTGCGGTGCTCAGTGGCTGTGGGGCGGTCAATAACATGCTCTACAAGACCACCGGCGACGTCATGCAAGGCTTCTCCCGCGATCATACCGTGCCCTACCTGCTGGAAAGCAGCGATCTGGCCATGGGCTGTGCGATGAGTGAAGCCACCGCACCCCTGCTAATGTCCTTTGGCCGGGTGACGTCCGAGCCGGACCAGTTGGCCGTCATGCTTTACCTCTCGGCCGGTGGTTGTGCGGAGGAAAAGGCGCGGGAATTCGAGCTGGATGGCCTGGCAGCCATGCATGCGATGAAGGCCAACGAAGCCGAGGATGCCCTGATTCGTCAGCAGCGGGCCTACGTGCTGGCGTCAGAGCGCTACTTCAAAAGCTGGAAACACCACAACGCCTACTATGGCGAGCCCGGCACCGGAGAGTGTCCGGATTTTGATGATGACAAGGATGAGTTCATTTACATGGCGGGCCTGCTCTCCGGCCTGCAGGCGCTGAACGCACAGGTCCAGTCAACCTCTTCGATCGGGGTCCCTGCGAACGTCGGTTCGATTGTGGCCCGGGCCACCAGTTGTCTGGAAAACGACAAGTGGTGGGGTGCGCCCATGGCGTTGAGGGCTACCGTCTGGGCCATGATACCCGGAGCCCAGCCCCAGGGTGAGGATGCCTTTGAACGTCTGGCGATTGCGGACGAGCAGGGCGAGGCCGCCGGCGTTCGACTGCCCCACGTATTCCACGCCATTGCCGCCATCAACAAGGGTGATGAGGCCATGGTGAAGAGCGTAATCCGGGACCACGCCCAGTCTCTGGAGGAAACACCGGCCGATGCCGACTGGCGTTTTGTCGATGCCATGGCGACCAACATGATTGTCGCCATTTCGGACCGTCTCTGGGTGGAGAATACCGGTCACCGGACGCCGTTGGGCCAGCTTGGCACCTTCTGGGATGACCAGAAGGCAGAGGTGGATACCATGAACCTGGATGATTTGTTGTAAGAACCCATGTCCCAGAATGTCGCTTTATCCAAGATAGGCTTGCAACGTAGCGGGCTGGAGTGGTTTTCCTCTTTGCCCGCCTGCCTGTTGCTGTTGGCCGTTGTTATTTTTTCGACCAGCAGTGACATCCATAACCAGATGCTGCGCGGTGGCGAACAGATCTGGAGCGGTTACTACAAGCTGCGAATGGATCCGGTGGCGCCCACCTGCAATCCGAATCGGGATATCGATGCCGCCGTCGCGGCCGAACTCGCTGAAGCTCCCGCCGATGACGATCCCATGGCAGCCCTTCTGGGTGCGCCTGAGGCGAAGAATCCCGCGGATATTCGGCTTGCCATTGAGCGCGCGTTGGCCGACTGCCGGGAAGCGTACGCGAGTTATGAAAGCCTCGAAGGCCAGCTGACCCCGGGGCTGAGAGCCTACCGGGCGGTCGAACTATTCGTTGCCGATCTGATTGCTTTCGGGTTGTCCTCCCAGCGCTACATTCTGGTGATTCTGGTGATGCTGTGTGCGGTTACCGCCACCCTGAGCCGCCACCATATCGCCATGCGGGCCATGGAAACCCGCCTGGATTACACCGTTTCCTATACCCTGCAAACCATCGCCAACGCCATGCTGCTGGGCTCCAGCGTCATTTTCCGCCAGTCGACCCTCGGGGCAGAGACGTCGGTGTCGTCCGAGGAACTGCTGTTGCACAACTTCTGGATCACGGGTTTTTCCTGTCTGACCCTGGCCAGTCTGTATCGATTGTTGCGGGTACCCGAGGATCTTCAGAGTGGCGGCACTCTGAACAAGGCGTTCCTGGCGGTACCGCTTTACACGGTGATGTGTCTGATCTCCGGTACCTACTTTGCCCTGATCGGCCACGCGTCCGGCATCGGCATCTATCTGGGCAAAATGATGGAGCTGTCGGATATGTTCCTGAACGTGGGCCTGTACGTTTGGGTCGGCATGATGCTCAAGCAGACCCGGCTGGCTACCTTGGTGTTCAATGTGTTCCGGCCCTGGCGCATGCCGCCGGAAATGCTGGCCGTTGTTGCTGTTTTGGTGGCTGCGATTCCGACGGCCTATACCGGTGCGTCCGGTATCTTCGTAATTGCGGCCGGAGCGGTCATCTACAGTGAACTTCGGGCGGCCGGTGCCAGACGACAGTTAGCGCTGGCGGCCACCGCCATGTCGGGGTCGCTGGGCGTGGTCCTGCGCCCGTGCCTACTGGTCGTTGTCATTGCTTACCTGAACAGGGAAGTCACCACCGACGAGTTGTTTGGCTGGGGTGTCTGGGTGTTTGTCCTGACCGCCACCATGTTTACCCTGGTAGCGCTGGCGGTAAATCGTCAGAGCAAGTTTGATCTGGCGCCTTCGTCGACCGCGTTCCCCGCGATGATCCAGGCGCTGAAGCCCCTGATCCCCTATGTACTGGTGATTACGGCGGTGGTCCTGCTGTACCGCTTTGCACTGGACGTCACCATGGACGAATTCTCCGCGCCCCGATTGCTGCCGGTGATCATGCTGGCCGTCCTGGTGTATGAACACCTCAGCCTGAAGAATGCGAAGGGCAGGACCTCCGGCGAGTTCAATCATCAGGGGCTGGAGCGAAGTCTTAGGGGTGCCACCAACGACACCACAGCAGAGATCGGGGCGTTGCTGTTGCTGCTGGGTCTGTCGGTCAGCATCGGCGGCGTCATTGAGCGTTCCCACATCATGCAGAGCTTTCCCCAGGCGTTTGACAGCGCCTGGTCCGCGATGCTCCTGATGGTGGTCATTCTGGTTATTCTCGGCATGATCATGGATGCATTCGGTGCGGTGATCCTGGTTACGGCGACCGTGGCCACCATTGCCTACAGCAGCGGCATTCATCCCATCCATTTCTGGATGGTCACGCTCGTTGCCTTTGAGCTCGGGTATTTGAGTCCGCCGGTGGCCCTGAACCACTTGCTCACCCGTCAGGTTGTGGGTGAGGCGGAAGTGATGGCGGCGCAGCAGGAAACCGGCACCTTCTACCAGCGCCATGAACGGATCATCATGCCGCTCATCGCCATGGGCCTCTCACTGCTGGTGGTGGCGTTTGTGCCATTGATGTTCTACGCCTGAGCACCTGGATAACGTCCTGTCCGGGTGTCCGGGGTTAAGGATCAGAATTTTACGGCGCTGAGAACGTGGACCGGAACCTGAAACTCAATGGTCCCTGTGCCCGTGCAAAATGGCGCAAGCGCCGGTTCAGCGTGCGCAACGACCGCCTCAATGACTGGATCGTCCAGGTGGATGTCGGCAAATGGAAACCAGCCTTTGATGTCGGCCAGGGCCATCTCCCGGACTCCGGGAAAGCGAGCAGTGGTTTCGAAGGTTTTGATTTCGGGCGCACTGATGCCGGCGCTGGCAAACAGTGCGGTGAGCTTGCGGGTGTCACCCAGGGCAAAGGGAAGCTGCAGCGCCTGACCGACCGCTGGATCGACTGTGCGACCAAAGACTGCTGACATTGCCTGGTACGCCGGTATCCGGTCGATTGAGTCAAATACCGCCACCAGCAGTCGCCCCTTGGGCCGGAGAACCCGGTACATCTCCTGCAG
Organism: Marinobacter sp. F4206; assembly: GCF_019392195.1. Taxonomy (NCBI): domain Bacteria; kingdom Pseudomonadati; phylum Pseudomonadota; class Gammaproteobacteria; order Pseudomonadales; family Marinobacteraceae; genus Marinobacter; species Marinobacter liaoningensis. The sequence continues at coordinate 1,487,364 of NZ_JAHXKI010000002.1, read as the reverse complement.
TGCAAGGGCGGGGGACGGGAAGAGCATCAGCCCGAACTGGCTGACGACCACATCGAAGGACTGGTTCTGGAACGGAAGCGATTCGGCGTCACCCTGGCGCCAGTCGATGCCCGGTGCCCGGCTTTGAGCGACGGCGAGCATGTCGGGGTTGAGATCCAGCCCGGTGACCGAGCCCAGGCCCTCGTACTGCCGTGCAATCGCCCGAGCGAGAATACCGGTGCCGCAGGCCACGTCGAGGACGTCCTGGCCGGTGTGGACGGTGGCAACCTCCGCCAGGCGTTGCGCGACGTCCTGAAACAGCGCCGGTACCAGTCGTTGTTCATAGGCCCGTGCTGTCTGCTCGGGTTCCGATACGCGCGCAGTGCTCATGCCAGCCTCCTCTTTCGGGGCACGACATCAAAACGTGCGTTCAGAATGTTGGCCTTGTTTTCCTTTTTGCAGCTTGGACAGAATGACGGGGTTCTGGTTCCTCTGGAGGATTATTGTCGGGCCGTTCAGCGGTTGCCCCACATCCGGGAAACCGCGGCATCCTTACCCAGGACCCCGACGATCAGAGACAGTCCACCGATTCCCAGAAAAACCAGGACCGGAACAAGGGCGCCCAGTTGGCCCGTGTACAGGAGTGCACCTGTGGAAATTGTCGAGAGCGTCAGAAACAGGACGCCAACCACATTGAGGATGGTTCGGTGGGAGGCTTTGTAATTGGGGCCAACCTCTCCCGACTCCAGCGGCTTGAGAATTGGCGAGCAAAGCTGTCGAAGCGTTTCTTTCATACCATGACCGTGTTTGGAGAAATAAAAAGCAGTCCTTAAGCGAGTACTTTGCCACAAAACAGCGATCTGTGGGGACTGCCCGGTGTAACCGCGATTGTAGACACTTTTCCCCTGACCAAAAAAAGCGCCGGGCTTTCGCCGGGCGCTTTTTTCAACGTCGGGTTAGGCCTTAGAGCTTCGGGCCAGCTTCGACGATGGCTTCCGAGACGTCGAATTTCTTGAAGTTATCGACGAACTGGGCGATCAACTCCTCGGCCTTGCCGTCGTAGTAATCCGGGCTTACCCACGTGTTACGCGGGTTCAGCAGCTCGGAATCCACGCCTGGCACATGCTTGGGAACATCCAGGTTCAGGGTTGGCAGATGCTCGGTCTCGGCATCGTCCAGGTCGCCATTCTGGATGGCGGCAATGATGGCCCGTGTGGTCGGAATGCTGAATCGGTTGCCTTCGCCATAGGGACCACCGGTCCAGCCGGTGTTGACCAGGAAGACCTTGCTGCCGAACTCGTCCATGCGTTTCATCAGCAGCTCGGCGTAAACGCCGGCCGGACGCGGGAAGAACGGAGCGCCAAAGCAGGTGGAGAAGGTGGACTTCAGCTTGGATGAGGAGCCCATCTCGGTGGAACCGACCAGTGCGGTATAGCCACTCAGGAAATGGTAAGCCGCTGCTTCCTTGGACAGGATTGATACCGGCGGCAGTACACCGGTCATGTCGCAGGTCAGGAAGACAATGTGCGAAGGCTCGCCGGCGCGATTCTCGATAACGCGCTTTTCAACGTGCTCGAGCGGGTATGCGCAGCGGGAATTCTCGGTGAGCGACACGTCGGTGTAGTCCGGCTCACGGGTTTCCGGATCAATGGTGACATTCTCGACGATGGCGCCGAAGCGGATCGCGTCCCAGATGATCGGTTCGTTCTTCTGGGAGAGATCAATGCATTTGGCGTAGCAGCCGCCTTCAATGTTAAAGACCGTGCCGGGGCCCCATCCGTGCTCGTCATCGCCGATCAGGAAGCGGTGCGGATCCGCAGAGAGGGTGGTCTTGCCGGTGCCGGAGAGACCGAAGAACAGGCAGGTCTGGCCGTCTTCGCCAACGTTGGCCGAGCAGTGCATCGGCAGTACGTCTTTCTCCGGCAGCAGGAAGTTCTGCACGGAGAACATCGCTTTCTTCATTTCGCCCGCGTAATGCATACCGGCCAGCAGGACCTTACGCTTGGCGAAGTTGATCATTACGCAGCCGTTGCTGTTGGTGCCATCACGCTCGGGGTCGCACTCAAAATTGGCGGCGTTCAGGATCTGCCACTCCTGCTTGTCGGCCGGGTTGTAGCTGTCCGGGCGGATGAACAGGTTACGGCCGAACAGGTTCTGCCAAGCCGTCTCGGTGGTCATCTTGACCGGCAGGTAATGCTCGGGATCTGAGCCCACATGAACGTGAGAAACGAACTGGTTTTTCTCGGCGATGTAGGCCTCAACGCGGTCCCAGAGGGCGTCGAATTTGTCGGCGTCGAACGGGCGGTTGATTGGTCCCCAGTGGATATCGTCAGCCGTGCTCGGTTCTTCGACGATGTAGCGGTCCATGGGAGACCGGCCTGTCCGTTCACCGGTTTTCACAACCAGTGAACCGTTGGCAGCCAGCTGGCCTTCGTTACGTGCCAGTGCCAGCTCGACCAGTCGTGCTGTACTCAGATCAGTATAAGTGTTGCTCACTTCGACCTCGCCCTCGGGAATGTCTTCGTGACTGCTCAGGCCGCCCCCCCATTAACTGGCGGAAATCTGAGCAATCGGGTCAATTCAGGCGCGCTATTATGCCAGAGACGCCGGTGAAAAACGACTGCCCTGAAAGCCGCGTCCTGACTGGCTTTCGGGCGAATCAATAAAGCCTTTAGTGTAGCGTATGACCGGTGAAAAGGTGATCAATATCGTTTCTATCGAAGCGATAGTGTGCGTGACAAAACTGGCAATCCATGTCGATCTGGCCCTGTTCGTCGAGGATGCTGTAGCACTCCTCCTGGCCAATCGCCTCGAGCGCACCGAGAGTCCGTTCCCTTGAACAGCTGCAACGAAATGCCACCGCTTCGGGTTCGAACAGGCGCACGGTTTCTTCGTGAAACAGACGGTGGAGGACAGTTTCGCTGTCCAGTTCCAGTAGTTCTGACTCTTCCACAGTCCGTGCCAGGTGGTTCACCCGGTCCCATAGATCGTCGTCACCATCGGTTGCACCGGGCAGGCGCTGGAGCAGCAATCCGGCAGCACTGTTTTCATCGGCAAACAGTATCAGGCTGGTGGAAATCTGCTCGGAGCGCTCGAAATATTCTTCAAGGCAGGCGGCGAGGGTTTCTTCTTCCCGGGGTACCACGCCCTGGTACCGGTTACCCCTGTTCGGGGTGATGGTGATGGCCATTCGGCCTTCGCCCAGCAGGTTGTGGAAGTCGTCTTCACTCATGGCATGTTCATCGAACCTTGCCAGCCCGCGAATGTAGCGGTCGTGGCTGCACTCCGCCATCAGGGTTCGCAGGGGGCCTTCTCCCTGGGCCTGCAATGACAGGGTGCCCTCGAACTTCAGCGTGCTGCTCATCAGTACGCTGGCGACCAGGGCTTCGCCAAGCAGGTCCCGGATGGATTCGGGGTAGGGGGCCTGGCTGCCGATCTCCCGGTAGCTCTCACCCAGTTGGACCCATGCGCCCCGGACCTGGCTGTCCTCGAAAATAAAGCGCTGAAATTGGTCACGGGATGCCATGGTGTGTCTCCTGAAAATACTGACTGCTAATTGGGTTCGATTCCGCGTCCCGGGATGGTCGGGGGCGCTCTGAAAGGGTTCAGATGTTGTTTTGCTCACGGAAGCGCTGGATGTCGCGACGGTCTTTTTTGGACGGTCTCCGGGCCGGCGGTAACTGCGCGGCCTGCATGGTTTTGCGTTGCCAGGCCAGATCTTCGCGTTTTTTTACGCTGTCTTCGGTTTCGTGGTAAAGCTTTTGGGCTTCGGGCGCACCCCGGCGACGGTCACTGATGTCATCAATGATCACCACCTTCTCCTGCCAGCCCAGTCGCAGGGTCACTTTGGCGCCGGTTTCCACCACCTTGCCGGGCTTGCAGCGCTGGCTGTTGTAGTGGACCTTGCCGCCTTCGATGGCTTCCTTGGCCAGGCTGCGGGTCTTGTAGAAGCGCGCTGCCCAAAGCCATTTGTCGAGTCTTACACGATGTTCGTCAGCGGTGGATGCCGTCATGTCTCCTCACCTGATGAGCGTATGCTGTGATTATAACCCGCTCATTGACCGGATGGCACAGACCGGTGCTGACGCAACGCCGGTAACAGTTCGTCAAAGTGATGAATGCCGGGGATCTCCGGATGGTGGTCACGGGCACCCTGTTGGCTGTCCGGGGCCAGTACCGCCAGGCACTGGCCAATGCCGGCCCGGCGGGCGCTTTCGAGGACCGGGAAGCTGTCATCCACCATGAGAGTGGTGCTGGCCTGATAAGGGGCCAGTTGTTGCAGATCCTGCCAGAACTGAGGATTTTCCTTGGCCTTGCCCAACTGGTGGCTGGAGACGATGCCATCGACGCGGCTGTCCAGCCCGGTGCGCTCAAGCTTGAGATTCAGGGGGTCGGGGTGGCAATTGGTGACTATCACCGAGCGCAGTCCGAGTGTCCCCAGCGCATCAAGAAAGTCGGTGACGTGCGGGCGGTAGCCAATTCGATCGCCGACTTCGGCCTTGAGGCCGGTAATGTCGAGGGAAAGGCGGTCGCTCCAATAGTCGGTGCAGTACCAGTTCAGGGAGCCACGTTCGGCCATAATCATCGGGATCAGGTGGTCCTTCGCCGCCTCGGTCGCCAGGTCGTTCTTCTCCGCGTACCGGCGTGGGAGGTGTTCGAGCCAGAAGTAATTATCGAAGTGAAGATCGAGCAGGGTTCCATCCATATCGAGGAACACTGTATCGAGGGAAGACCAGTTCACCATAAACAAAACAGCCTGAAGGATTTTCTTCAGGCTGCCGGAGAAGCCCGGCCTTGGCAAGCCGGGATAATACGGATTCGAAAAGAATCAGTTGCTGGTCTGTTCGACCGATTCCGGTTTGCGGCCAGTCCGGGAGCAGCCAAGGCAGCGAACAAACGTGGCTTTGGCCGGGCCCATAACCAGTACTTCGCCGGCCTCTCCGGCGTTGCCGCCGAGCAGTGAAAATGGCAGGGACACCAGGTATACGGCGCTGCCAACGATGGTGGTGGCAAACAGAACCGGGCGGGCGAAAATGGCGTCACCGGTCATGGCCAGGGCTGATGGCGTCTCGTCCACGGCGCGCGCATGCCCAACGGAGGAAAATGCCAGCAGGCAGGCGGCCAGGGTGGCCATCAGTGTGCGGGAAATCTTTAGGGTCATTGTACTGTCTCCTGAACTTATCGGCCCTTTGGGTTCCGGTGGCGCCAGTTTGAGCGCTCAATATGCCTTCCCAGTGTAAACGAAGGGCATAGTTTCTCTGTTAACTATGAATCATATTTACGTATTTTCAAACGGTTTTTCGTTGCAAAATGTGCATTTGTGCGGACTGCTACCGCTGACAACGGGGGCAGTAGACGGTGGACCGGTTGTTCATGCGGATCTCCCTCAAAAGGCTCTGGCATTCGCCGCAGGGCTCACCGGTCCGGCCGTATACCAGCAGCGACTGGGCAAAATAGCCGGGTTTGCCATCGCTGTTAACAAAATCCCGTAACGTGGTGCCGCCCATGAGAATGGCGGCACTGAGGGTCTCGCGGATCGCCTCAGCCAGGCGATGGTAGCGGTCCAGGCTGATGCGCCCGGCTTTTCGTTTGGGGTGGATGCCCGCCTTGAACAGGGCTTCGTTGGCGTAGATGTTGCCAACGCCCACCACAACGTGATTGTCCATGATGAAAGACTTCACCGGCGTTTGCTTGCCCCGGGAGAGGCGATACAGCAGCGGGCCGTTGAACTCGGGCGACAACGGTTCCGGCCCCAGGTTTGCAATCAGGGGGTGGTGGTCTGCAGCGTCGGACCAGAGCCAGCACCCGAAGCGGCGAGGATCGTTGAAGCGCAGAATGACGCCGGAGCCCAGCTCCAGTTCAACGTGGTCGTGGGTCAGGGCAGCGGTGTGGTCAGTTACGACGCGCAGACTTCCGGACATGCCCAGATGCACGATCACAGTGCCACCATCCAGGTTCAGGAACAGGTATTTTGCCCGACGGTCGACGGTTCGGATGACCTTACCTTCAAGCCGTTGGGCCAGGTCCTCGGGTACCGGCCAGCGCAAGCTGGGGTTACGTACGGTAACCCGGGTAATGGTCTGGCCCTCACAGTGGGGGGCAATGCCACGTCGGGTGGTTTCAACTTCGGGCAATTCAGGCACTCGGCGCTACTCCGGGCGGAAAACGATCGTTGTTCAGCTGGTTGGCTGCGGGGCAAAAAACAGATTAAGTGTAATTAGTAACAAATTTGGAGCCAAATGCTGTTGTGACAGCGAACAGGCGTACGCTAAAGTGGTGGGGATGGTTTGTTATCCCCTTCGAAAGTCGAATAGTGCCTCTCGCCTTGCCTTTCGATGTGGCGCAAGCCGCTGAATTGATTTGAGGAATTTATATGTGGTTTAACGGTCTTCTTGACCTGTCGGTGATGCAGCTGATTCTTGTTGCCCTGGGTATGACCCATATCACCATTGTCAGTGTAACGCTCTATCTGCATCGCCATTCGGCCCATAACTCGCTGGATCTGCACCCGGTTCTCAAGCACTTTTTCCGGTTCTGGCTGTGGTTGACCACTGCTCAGAATACCAAGGAGTGGACGGCCATTCACCGTAAGCATCACGCCAAGTGTGAAACCGAAGAAGACCCGCATAGCCCGGTCGTTCTCGGCATCCGGAAAGTATTGCTGGAAGGCGCCGAACTGTATGCAACCGCCGCGACCCCGGAAACCCTGGAACGCTATGGTCAGCGTACTCCGGAGGACTGGATCGAGCGCAACGTTTACAGCCGCTACAAGATGCTGGGTATCATGCTGCTGGCGGTCATCGATCTGGCGTTGTTTGGCGTCCACGGGATCTGGATCTGGGCGATTCAGATGATGTGGATTCCGGTCTGGGCTGCCGGTGTGGTTAACGGCATTGGCCACTGGTTCGGTTACCGTAATTTCGAATGTGCCGACAACGCCCGGAATATTTCTCCCTGGGGTATCCTGATCGGTGGAGAAGAGCTGCACAACAATCACCACACCTACCCCAATTCCTCCAAGCTGTCCCGTCGCTGGTACGAAGTGGATATTGGTTGGGGTTATATCCGTCTGTTCCAATTGTTTGGACTGGCGAAGCCCAAGGGCTATCGTCCGATTGCCCACCATGTGCCGGGCAAGCAGGACGTGGATGTGGAAACCGTACAGGCCATTGCCAATAACCGGTTTGACATCATGCGACAGTATCGCAAGCGGGTGATGGAGCCGGCCCTGCGTCAGCAAAAAGTGCTGATGGACGACGAAATCCGGCCACGGTACCGCAAGCTGAAACAGCTGCTTTCCCGGGAGGTCTCGCTGATCCACCCAAAAGAGAAAGAAACCCTGGAGTCTGTGTTGGAGCGCAATGCCATGCTCCGCCAGCTGTATGAAAAGAGTCACGAGCTTCAGGCGTTGTGGCGTCAGCGGGGGCTCAAGCCCCAGGAAAAACTGAATGCGCTGATGGAATGGTGCAAGGAGGCGGAGGCCAGTGGCATCCGTTACCTGGAAGAGTTTGCCGAGCACCTGCGCGCCTACTCGCTGAGGCCCGCCGCCTGATCAAAAACCCCGCTTCGGCGGGGTTTTTTGTGGCCGGTCGGTCGCTTCGTGGCTTAGCTGATGCCCTCGACCTGGTCTGGCTGAACCTGGAACAGGCAGTAGGTGACCTGGCCTGCGGTTTTCTGACGATGAAGGTGCCAGTGGGCGGGGACGGCGGGTGTGGTCCTGTCACTTTCGTGCTCGATGTACACCCAGCCTCGCGGCTTCAGCCAACCCTGTTCATCCAGCAGTGGAATGATGCGCTCGAGCCAACCCTGTCGGAAAGGCGGGTCCATGAAGACTATGTCGAAGGGCGCGCGCTCGCGATGGGCAAGGTAGGTGTCCACGCTCGCGCAGACCACAGTCCCTTTTTTCGATTTCAGCAACCGGAGGTTGTCACGGAGGGCTCGTGCCAGAGCCGGGGTGTGGTCAACCAGAGTGGCGCTGCCGGCACCGCGGGACAGGGCTTCCAGTCCCAGAGCGCCGGAGCCGGCGAACAAATCCAGGCAGTCGCTACCGGCCAGCTGGAAGGAAAGCCAGTTAAACAGGGTTTCTCGGGTGCGGGCGGGGGATGGCCGCACGCCGCCGGCATCGGGAAACCGGAGTTTCCGGCTGCGCCAGTCGCCACCAATGATGCGCAGCTCACCCACGCCGTCCCCGGTGCGTCCGGCTTCGCGGGCGGGCTTGTTCAACGGTCCCCGGCCAGCGGGTTTTCTGCGCGCCATGATAGTAGCTCCAGAGGTGGTTCGGATTCGGTGTTTCCGGGCAGCATGTTAGCCGAAACGGTGCCGGGCGCGATAATCCTGGTGCCCCTCACTTCAACGGGACAGTCTGCTAGAATGTCGGCTTTATTTGTCCCGCCCATTCAGATTGATGGTATGACTTTATGACGGCAGAGTGGATTTCAATCGGCCTCCTGGCCCTTCTTGTGCTCGTATTTGTGCTGGATATCGCGGCCAACCGCAGTCGAGCACCGCGTCCGAAACCGGTGCCCCAGCGCAAGCCGGAGGTGGCGGAAGGTCCGGCACCGGCCGAGCCGGTTGAAAAGGAAAGCCCTGAGGTCGAAGGCACCGCGGTGGAGTCCGCTCCTGCGAAAGCGGAACCCGAACCAGAGGCGGCGCCTGAACCAGAGCCAAAACCAAAACCGGAGCCTGCTCCCGAACCGGAACCCCAGCTCAGCGTCTTTGACCGCATCAAGCAGGGCCTGGGGAAGACCCGTGCGAGCCTGACCGGTGGCATGTCTGATCTGTTCTCGTTGACCAAGAAGATCGACGAAGACCTGCTGGAGGAGATCGAGACCACCTTGCTGATGGCAGACGTGGGCGTGACCGCAACCTCGGAAATCATTGAATCCCTGACTGACAAACTTGAGCGCAATCAGCTCAAGGATGGGGAAGCCCTGCGTCAGGCCCTGCGGGATGAGCTGCACGGTTTGCTGAAGGATGTCACCAAGCCACTGACGATCGATGCTGGCAAGCAGCCGTACGTCATCCTGATGGTGGGCGTGAACGGCGTGGGTAAGACCACCACCATCGGCAAGCTCACCAAGAAGTTCCAGGGAGAGGGCAAGTCGGTGATGCTGGCGGCGGGGGATACCTTCCGTGCCGCCGCAGTGGAACAGCTGCAGGTGTGGGGCGAGCGCAACGATGTCCCGGTCGTGGCACAGCACACAGGTGCCGACAGCGCGTCGGTGATCTTCGATGCCATCCAGTCCGCAAAGTCCCGTGAGGTTGACGTGGTGATTGCCGATACCGCCGGCCGGTTGCAGAACAAGGACAACCTGATGAACGAGCTGGAGAAGGTGGTTCGGGTGATGAAAAAGCTCGACGACTCGGCACCCCATGAAGTGATGCTGGTGCTGGATGCCGGGACTGGGCAGAACGCCCTGAGTCAGGCCCAGGTATTTCAGCAGGCCGTCGGCGTGAGTGGGATCACCCTGACGAAACTGGACGGCACCGCCAAAGGCGGTATCGTGTTCGCCATTGCCCGTCAGTTGCAGCTGCCCATCCGGTATATCGGTGTCGGTGAGCAGGTTGATGACCTGCGTAGCTTCGATGCCGAAACCTTCGTGGATGCACTCTTTGACTAAACACCGGCTTTACTGGAGCAGTAGCCAGCCATGATTGAGTTTCGTCAGGTCACCAAGCGGTACGACAGTGATCACACGGCCCTGCGTCAGGTCAATTTCAACCTCGACCGAGGCGAGCTGGCGTTCCTGACCGGCCACTCCGGTGCCGGGAAAAGCACCCTGTTGAAGCTGATCATGGTCATGGAGCGGCCCAGTGCCGGCGAGCTGGTTGTCGGTGGGCAGCTTCTGAATCGCTTGCCTCGCCGACAGGTTCCCTATATCCGTCGCCATATCGGTGTGGTATTCCAGAACCACCAGTTGCTGTTTGACCGCACCGTGTACGACAACGTTGCCATGCCCCTGGAAGTCATGGGGGCGTCACCCCGGGATGCCGGTCGCCGCGTGCGGGCAGCGCTCGACAAGGTCGGATTGCTCAGCAAAGAAAAGATGAATCCCATGCAGCTCTCTGGCGGTGAGCAGCAGCGGGTCGGGATTGCCCGGGCGGTGGTCAATAAACCGCCGGTACTGCTGGCGGATGAGCCGACCGGTAACCTGGACCCGGAGCTGTCGGCGGACATCATGAACCTGTTCGGGCAGTTCAGTCAGGTCGGTGTCACGGTGTTGATCGCCACCCACGATATTGCCCTGATCAACGAGATGGGTCGCCGTACCCTGACCCTCGATCACGGTCGGCTGGTTGCCGGCGGCACCCCGTTGGTGGGAGGTGTGAGTGGCCACTGACCCGCGCAGAAAGACCGATGCTGTCCGGGGCGCAAACACTTCCCGTGCGCCCTGGCGTCAGCAGGCGGAAAGCTACCTGAACCACCATCGCAAGGTCGCCCGCGACAGCGCCGAACGTCTTTGGCGAACGCCGGTAGCCAGTCTCATGACCTGGACCGTTATGGGGGTGGCGCTGGCGCTGCCCGTCGCCCTGTTGCTATTGCTCGCCTCTCTCGAAGGTGTAAGTGCCGGCTGGGAGAGCAGTGCCCGCCTGACCGCCTACCTTGAGCTGGAGGTGCCCCTGGAAGATGCCCGCGCCCTGAGTGAGGAAATCGGGGGCGATGGACGGGTGGCCGAGGTGGAGCTGGTCAATCGGGCGGATGCGCTGAGCGAATTTCGGGCGTCCTCGGGCCTGGAAGATGCGCTGGACTATCTTGAGGACAACCCGCTGCCCCATACTCTGCTCATCACACCGGAAGAGGGTGCTCGCTCCGAAGCTGGAGTCGAAGGGTTGCTGCGCTTTGTCCAGGAAATGGAAGGCATCGAGCGGGTTCAGGTGGATCTGGGTTGGCTGCAGCGACTGAACGCCATGACCGATCTGCTGGCGCGGGCGGTTTGGGCCCTCTCTCTGTTGTTGGCGGCTGCCGTGGTGTTGGTGATTGGCAATACCGTCCGGTTGGCGATCGAAAACCGGCGTGATGAAATTCTGGTGGCCAAGCTGGTGGGCGGAACCGATGCCTTCGTGCGACGGCCATTTCTCTACACCGGTGCCTGGTTCGGCCTCGGGGGTGGCATTGTTGCCTGGGTACTGCTGCAACTGTCGCTCTGGTGGCTGAGCGGCCCGATTGAGCGGTTGGCCGGGCTTTATCGCAGCGAGTTTTCCCTGAACGGACTAAGCTTTGATGGTGCCCTGGCGTTGATTATTGCAGCGATGCTGCTAGGCTGGCTGGGCGCCTGGGTCGCAGTAAAGCGGCATCTGGACGATATTGAGCCTGGCGAAATAGCCGGAGGATGATCCGGATTGCGGGAAAACCGTATTGAAAGTGCAGAGGGGCCCGGGGTAGTTTGGGGGCCAGAGCAAGCCACGGTGAGTTTTTCAGGTAGTTGATTTTAAACGTTTTACTGAAGAATTCGGGAACTTTTCAGGTTCTTGGCAGTCAAATTTTTAGTTGCTATATTTAATGACTGTCAGGTTCGGAGGGCAAAGCATGGGTACGAGTTTACAGTTGATTGACAGACTGGTTCCGGGTGCCAATCTCGAGTCTTATATTCAGGCTGCGGGTCGCATTCCGGTTCTCACGGCGGATCAAGAGCGGGAGCTGGCAGAAAAGCTCCATTACGACGGTGATGTTGAGGCCGCCCGTCAACTGGTTCTGTCTCACCTGCGATTCGTGATTCATATCGCCAGGAGCTATTCCGGCTACGGTCTGGCCCAGGCCGACCTTATCCAGGAAGGAAACGTTGGCCTGATGAAGGCGGTGAAGCGTTTCAACCCTGAATATGGGGTGCGTTTGGTCTCGTTCGCGGTGCATTGGATCAAGGCAGAGATCCATGAATTTATCCTGCGTAACTGGCGCATCGTGAAGGTCGCGACCACCAAGGCCCAGCGCAAGCTGTTCTTCAATCTGCGCAGTCAGAAGAAAAAGCTGGCGTGGCTGAATCACGACGAGCTGAATGCTGTGGCTGCCGATCTCGGCGTCGAGCCCCGTGTGGTCCGCGAGATGGAAGGTCGTCTGGCGTCTCAGGATACGGCTTTTGATGGCCCGATGGACGATGACGACGACAACGCCTATCAGGCGCCGGCGTACTATCTCGAGGATCGTCGCAGCGATCCCGCCACCCAGCTTGAAAATGCTGACTGGACCGAGGACTCCAACGGACGTCTGATGGAAGCACTGGGCGGCCTGGATGATCGCAGTCAGGACATCTTGCGGGAGCGCTGGCTGTCGGACAGCAAGTCCACGCTGCACGAGCTGGCAGACAGGTACGGGGTATCTGCCGAGCGGATTCGCCAGCTTGAGAAGAACGCCATGAAGAAGATCCGGAACCAGATGGCCGAAGTGGCCTGACTCGAAGGCTTCGAGAAGCGGATCTCCCAAAAACGCCACCACCGTTCCGGTTGGTGGCGTTTTTGTTTGTATACTCGACGACACATATTTCTTCAGACCACGGCATGGAACTTACGGGTATGACTTCAGAACGACCGCACATTGCTTTCCTGGGGATTGGCCTGATGGGCGAGCCCATGACGCGCAATCTGTTGGACGCGGGATTCCCGATGACGCTCTGGAACCGAACGGCCAGTAAATGCGAGCCATTCTCCGGTGAAGCCGGAATTGCACCTTCACCGGCAGAGGCGGTGCGCGATGCGGATGTGGTTATCACCATGCTGGAGAACAGCGACGTGGTGGAGCAGGTTCTGGTAGGCCAGGGCACTCTGGGCGCACTCAGAACCGGCGCGCTGTTGATCGATATGAGCTCGGTACAGCCTTCGGTCGCCCGTCGCCATGCTGAACTTGCGGCCGAGCAGGGCGCCCACTACGTCGATGCGCCCGTATCCGGAGGCACACTGGGGGCGGCCGAAGCCCGATTGAGCATCATGGCCGGAGGATCCGAGGATGACCTTGCCTGCGCTGAGTCAATCTTTTCGGTGTTGGGCACCTGCACAAGAATCGGGCCGGTAGGATCCGGTCAGCTGGCCAAGCTGGCGAACCAGGCCATTGTCGGAATCACCATCGGGGCCGTGTCAGAGGCACTGTTGCTGGCGGCTAAGGGCGGTGCTGATCCGGCTGCAGTTCGGGAGGCGTTGCTCGGCGGCTTCGCCGGGAGTCGGATTCTCGAGTTGCACGGGCAGAGAATGCTGGAGCGGAACTTCTCGCCCGGCGCGCCGGCCCGTATTCAGCTCAAGGACATGCGTATGATTCTCGACGAAGCCCGAGCGGAAGGGCTGACGCTGCCGCTGTCCCAACAGGTCCATAACGAATACCTGTCATTGGTCGCCAACGGCCACAGTGACGTAGACCACAGCGGTTTGCTGCTGGAGCTGGAGCATTTGAACGGATCGCTCCTGGGCTCCCTTGGCCGCGGCCCCAAGGAGTAAGACCATGCCACGTTTTGCCGCCAACCTGTCGATGCTGTTTACCGAGGTGGATTTTACCGAACGGTTTGCCAAGGCCCGCGCCGCCGGCTTTGACGGCGTTGAATACCTGTTCCCGTACGCTTATCCCAAGGATCTGCTGAGCCGGGCCCTCGGTGATAACAACCTGACCCAGGTTCTGTTCAATCTGCCACCGGGCAATTGGGAGGCTGGTGAGCGGGGCATCGCCTGTTTACCGGATCGGATGGATGAATTCAGGGCCGGTGTAGACCAGGCCATCGAGTACGCCAGGGCGCTGGGCTGCCGGCAATTGAACTGTCTGGCGGGGCTGCGACCGGACTTGGTCACTGAAGATGTGGCGTGGCAGACACTGGTGGCCAACGTAGCCTTCGCGGCGGAGAAGCTGGCGGCCGAGGACATCACCCTCTGTCTGGAGGCAATTAACTCGCGGGTGGATATGCCCGGCTTTGCGCTGGATACCTCGGGCAAGGTACTGGCCTTGATCGAGGAAGTAGACGCCGATAACGTTCGGCTGCAGTATGACCTTTACCACATGCAGATCATGGAGGGAGATCTGATCCGGTCCATGGAATGCCTCTTGCCCTGGATCGGGCACATTCAATTCGCCGATAACCCCGGCCGCCATGAGCCGGGAACCGGGGAGATTAACTTTTCGAATGTTTTCGAGGCTATCGACAGCATGGGTTATGAAGGCTGGGTAAGCGCGGAATACAGGCCTTCGGGAGAGACTGGTGACAGTCTCGGCTGGTTTTCTGGCGGGCCCCGACCGTCGCCATAGGCGACACCCTCTTACAAGATCGTAACTGGCCGGCCCCCTGACTTCTTCGTACCCTTGTCGGTAATTAATGTAATCCGCTATCGGGAGGACCGCCGGTGAAAGCACTGGTAATCGAAGACGATCAGGATGTAGCAAATTATCTGGTAAAAGGACTGAGAGAGTCCGACTTCGTTGTCGATCACGCCGCCGACGGAAAAGACGGCATGCTCATGGCAGCCAGTGAAGACTACGACATCATGATTGTGGATCGCATGCTCCCGGGAATGGACGGTCTGTCCATCATCAAAACGGTGCGGGCGACGGGTAACCAGGTGCCGGTGTTGATCCTGAGCGCGCTGGGTGATGTCGACGACCGGGTTGAGGGCCTGCGTGGCGGTGGCGATGACTACCTCACCAAGCCTTTTTCATTCACCGAGCTGCTGGCCCGGATCGAATCCCTGGTTCGCCGGAACCGGCAGACCGCCGAAACTGAGACGGTGCTGCGCGTGGCGGATCTGGAGATGGATCTACTGGCGCGTACGGTCAAGCGTGCCGGACAGAACATTGATGTCCAGCCCAGAGAGTTTCGTCTGCTCGAATACCTGATGCGTAATGCCGGCCAGGTCGTCACCCGGACGATGCTGCTGGAAAAAGTCTGGGACTATCACTTCGATCCCCAGACGAACGTGATTGACGTGCACATCAGTCGCCTGCGGGCGAAGATCGATAAGGAATTCGATACACCCTTACTGCAGACCATCCGGGGTGCAGGGTACATGTTGCGTGAAACTGCTTAGCCAACTCAGAACTTCGTCTTTCCAGCTAGCTCTGCTGTACATGGTGGTGTTTGCCACCTCGGTATTTTTATTACTGGCCTTTATCTACTGGCGTACAGCGGGCTTCATGACTGCCCAGACCGACGAGACTATCGAAGCGGAAATCGCCGGTTTGGCGGAGCAGTACCGTGGCCGGGGTGTAAACGGTCTCATCACCATCATTCGTGAACGAGTGTCCCGGGACCCGAACGCCAAGTCCATCTATCTCCTGACGACCGACGATTTCCTGAAGCTCGCCGGCAACATCGAATCCTGGCCCCAGGGCTCCCGTTCCGACAGCGGCTGGATCAATTTCACGCTGGACGAAGCGGTTGGCTGGAACGGTCCCCAGCGTCTGGCCCGCGCCCGAATATTCGAAGTTCAGGGCGGTCTGCGATTACTGGTGGGCCGTGACGTCGATGAGCTCACCAATCTGAAGCGGGTCATTGAAACCGCCATCAACTGGGGGATGGGGATCACCCTGGCACTGGCGCTGCTCGGGGGCTTTCTGATGAGCCGAAGTACCACCCGGCGTATCGAAGTGATCAACAACACCTCGCGACGGATCATGAACGGCCATCTGTCGCTCAGAATCCCCACCCGCGGAACCGACGACGATTTTGATCAGTTGGCGGAAAACCTGAACCAGATGCTCGATCGCATTGTGTATCTGATGGAGGGTATCCGGCACGTGTCCGACAGCATTGCCCACGATTTGAGGACACCGCTGACCCGGCTCAGAAATCAGCTGGAAAGCACGCTCATGTCTGTGGACAACGATGAGGCCCGCGAACAGGCGGGTCGCGCCGTGGCCGAGGCGGATCAGTTGCTGGCCACCTTTAACGCCCTGCTGCGCATTGCCCGCCTGGAAACCCGGGGCAACACGGCCGACATGAAGCCGGTCTCCCTGGACGAGCTGGTAACTGACGCGTGCGAATTGTACGAGGCGCTGTCGGAAGACAAAGAACAGACCTTCCAGCAGCGTCTGGACAAGGGCGTAATGATAGAGGGCGACCGGGACCTGTTGTTCCAGATGGTCAGCAACCTGATCGACAACGCAATCAAGTACACGCCGGAGCATGGCGTCATCGGAGTGGCGGTCCGAAGAGACGGCGCAGACGCGGTTTTCGAGGTTCGTGATAGCGGAATCGGGATACCGGACGACGAGAAGGATCAGGTCTTCCAGCGTTTCTATCGGGTTGGCAAGAGCCGTTCATTGCCCGGCAATGGTCTGGGGTTGAGTCTGGTCAGTGCGGTGGCCGAGATCCACCAGGGGCACATCGTGCTGAGCGACACTTACCCGGGCAAGACGTCACCCGGGCTGACCGTGTCAATTCATATGCCGGCCTTCACCGGTGTCCGCAAGCGCATCAAGGCCACCCAGGCCGAGTTGCCTGCAGGCTCGGGCGAGGAAAGTGCCCACAATCCGCCCAAGACCAGCGACGTCTGAACTTACTGACGGGCGCGGAACCGGTTAACCCGGTCAAAAACCGGACCAAGAAGGGCGTCTGCACGTGTCTCCACGGCGTGGGTGATGTGTTCGAACTGGGACCGGCGGCGATCGACTCGAGCCTGGATGCTGTCCCATTCACCTTCCAGGTATTTCTGTTCTGCCGCCAGGTACGCCGCAATGTTGTGGCGATTAACCTTGCCGGTAATGCCCATCTGGTCGAGGCGGTAACCAATGGTGTCGATGCCTTCCAGGGCAAAGTTCAGCAGTTTCTGTGTGTTCATTGGAAAACTCCGTGAATGGAAATCATGGTAGAAGTATATCGCGAACGGTAGTGACCGCGCCTAGAGTGTGCAACCTAATTTCGTCATCACCACGGCAGACAAAAGCCTGTCAAAAACGTAATTCACCGGCCACTCTGTAGTAACCCCGGCTGTGCATAATGGAAACTGTAGTTATTGAAGCAATCATTTGTTGCTTGCTTCTCCCTCCAGCACAGCGCTAGCCTTAACCCCGTTTTTACGGGGTTTTTTTTGGTTTATGCCTTGTCCGATTCATACCAGATCTGGTCGACGTACCACGTTTTCTCGCCCACCGGTGTCCGGACCAGGACCTCATCGTCCGTTTCTTTTTTGAGGCAGGCGCGGGCAATCGGAGCATCAATCGATACAAAGTCCTTCCGTTCATAAATCTCATCGGGTCCGACGATCCGGAAGGTCAGTGAGGTTTCTTCGTCGACCAGTCTGACCCACGCACCAAAAAACACGCGGCCCTCCTGGAGTTCTGAGTAATCCACAATCCGAACGCTTTCCAGTCGTTTTCTGATGTGCCTGACTCGACGGTCTATTTCGCGTAGGCGTCGCTTGTTGTACTGGTAGTCGGCGTTTTCCGAACGGTCACCCAGGCTTGCAGCCCAGGTCACTTTCCTGGTCACTTCCGGTCGCTCTGTGCGCCAGAGAAAATCCAGCTCTTGTTGAAGCTTGTCGAAACCTTCGCGGGTTATCAGATTCGTTTTCATAGCGTGGGCGATTTACCAGAGAAGCATGGAGCGGTGATGTTATAGAATCGCAAATCGAGCGGGGCACTGCCACAACCGTCACAACCAGGAGAGGATAATCGCAGTCGGCTTATTGACGCGACGAAAACCAGTGCTAACCTTCGTGGGATTCGGATGGTACTTGCCAATGTGTCGTGCAAGGCATTGAGATACGTCGAATTTGGATTGTGATCAATCTAAACACTCCGGGCTAACTTATCGGGCGTACACGGAGTACGCCGTTCAGGATAAGGGTTCGATGAAATGGATAGCCGGGGGTTACCTTTAGGTGTTTTTGAAATTCCTTATCGCATTGCTTCTGTGGTCCCTGGTTGGCACCGCCAATGCGTCCGTGCGCTCGGAATATGAGGTCAAGGCCGCCTTTCTTTACAATTTCACCCGATTCATAACCTGGTCTGACCCTCTGGCCGAAGCGCCCGAAATGAGGATCTGCGTGCTGGGCCAGGATCCATTTGGCGACGTGCTCCAGCAACTCAATGGCCGGGTCTCTCAGGGCCGGCCTTTGGCATTGGCTTATCCAGGTTCCCTGTCCGACAGTGACGGTTGTCAGGTCCTGTTTATCGGCAGCGCCAGGTCCCGGGACTTGCCGGCCATCACCGAGTACGCCCACGAACGTCAGATGCTTACGATCAGTGAGATCCCCGACTTTGTGGAGGAAGGCGGGATCATCGGATACGTGAAAGAGGGCAACGTTATCCGGTTCGAAATTAACCTCCAGGCGGCCCAAAGGGCGGGCATCCATGTCAATTCCAGGTTGCTGGAACTGGCTGTGAGGGTTATCCGATGATGGAACGCTTGCGCTGGCAGTACTGGCCATTGAAGACCAAGCTGCTCCTGCTCACCCTGTCGATCAGTACTCTTGGAATTCTGCTGGTGTGCACCAGCCTCGTGGTGGTGGAAAACGAAAACTATCAGGAGCAACTCGAATCCGAACTGCACGTCATAACTGACATTCTGACCGAGCAATCTGCAGCTGCGCTGCTCTTCGAGGACGACCAGCAACTCAACACCATTATTTCGAGCCTGCGCCAGATTGGAACCATCGAGCAGGTATGCGTGTTCAACGTCTCGGGAGAGGTGGTGAGTGAACTCAATAGCTCGGGGGGCGCCGGTTGTCCCGACCTTGGTGGGGCGCCACAGGTTGGTTTTGTCGGAGACTTTTATCGCCTTCTTGAGCCGGTAACGCTGGATGGCGACACCGTCGGTCATTTCTATTTGATGTCGCGGCTTGAGGTATTGCGTGAACATATCCGGGCGTTCATCGTCGTAACCTTCAGCATCGGTATAGTGATTCAGATGGCGCTGGCGTGGGTCGCGTTGCGTTTGCAGCGCCTGGTATCCGAGCCGATCTTCGAGCTGTCCAATGCCGCCCAGCGGATTGCCCGGGAACATGACTACTCGATTCGGGTACCGGTCTATGGCAAAGACGAACTCGGGCATCTGGGTATTGCCTTCAACGAGATGATCGGAACCATCCAGCAACAGAACCTGAGAATTCTGGAGAGTCGTGACGAGTTGGAGAGAACCGTTGCTGACCGGACGTCTGAACTGAGTCTGGCCAACAGAGAGCTGGAAGCATTCAGTTTCTCGGTCTCGCACGATCTGCGGCAGCCGCTGCGGGCGATTGAGGGTTTTGGCCAGGCGCTTGAAGAGGACTGCGGTGACCAGCTAAACGAAACCGGTAGAGACTACCTGTCCAGGATCCGAACGGCGACGGTACGAATGGGTGGGCTGATTGACGGGCTTCTGGTGTTGTCCCGCGTAAGCCGTCAGGCGATGGAGATCAAGCAGCTTGACCTCAGCGTGATGCTTGAGGAAATCGTGGATGAACTCAGGGAGACCACCGATTCGCTCCCCACTCACGTGCAGATACAGCGGGGTATCCGGGTCGTCGGGGATGAGCGGATGCTTCGGGTGGCCTTTCAGAACCTGCTCGAAAATGCCTGGAAGTACACGTCCAAGAACGATCAGCGCCGGATTGATGTGACGGCCTGTGAAGCTCCCGACAGTATTACCGTTGCAATTCAGGACAATGGTGTCGGCTTCGACATGAAATACGTGGAGAAGTTGTTTGTCGCTTTCAACCGTTTGCACACTCCCTCGCAATTCATTGGCACCGGGCTGGGTCTGGCCACTGTTGACCGGGTTGTGAGACGGCATTTCGGCGAAGTGTACGCTGACTCGTCAGTCGACAGGGGGGCCTGCTTCTATGTAAAGTTCCCGTCCTCAATGCAAAAGTGAGGCGGTGTCGGGTTGCGACACTTCTGAATGCCCGATGGAAATGGAGAGTGTATGGGAATGGATGACTATGCAATTCTGGTTGTGGAGGACAATCCGGATGATCAGATCCTCACGATGCGCGCACTCAGGAGTGCCAGCAGGACCAATCCCATCATCATGCTGGAAGACGGACAGGAAGCACTGGATTTCCTGTTTGGAACCGACACCTGTGAACGCTCTGAGCAGGTTGAGTCCGTAGGTGTTGTGTTGCTGGACTTCAAGCTGCCAAGAGTCAGCGGCCTTGACGTGTTGCGTCGTATCCGCTCATCGCCCACGACCGACTGGCTCCCGGTCGTTATGGTTACCTCTTCGGATGAGCCGCAGGAACTGCGTGAAGCCTACAGGCTGGGCGCCAACAGTTTTGTAACCAAGCAGATCGACTACAGTAAGTTCAGCGAGCAAATGAGCCTGCTGGCCCGATACTGGTTAACCGTGAACAAGCTTCCCGTGATGGGGGCATCCCGATCGTTCCAAAAAGGTGGTGCTGGTGAATGATATGAATGACCGCCTGCGGGTGTTGCTGGTTGAAGACTCGGAGGATGACGCCCTTCTACTGCTGCGTGCCCTCAAAAAGGGTGGCATTGAGCCGTATTACAGAATGGTGGACAGCGAGAGCGCGATGGAGACCGCGCTCATGAATGCAGACTGGGACATTGTCATTACGGATCACAGTCTTCCCGGATTCACCTCTTTCCGGGTACTCGAACTGACGCGTCAATTTGCCGCGGACCTGCCGGTCATCATCGTATCCGGCCTGATTGGCGAGGATGTCGCGGTAAGCGCCATGAAAGCGGGCGCGCAGGATTACATCATGAAGGGTAATCTGGCCCGGCTGATACCGGCGATCCACCGTGAAATGCGGGAAGTGACCGTTCGGCTTGCCAAGAAAAGGGCGGAATCGACACTTCAGCACATGGCCTACCACGACAGCCTCACCGACCTGGTGAACCGGCGCGAGTTCGAGCGTCAGCTGGTGCAGGCTCTCCACGATTCCCGGAAGTCGGTTCGCGACTGCGTCCTGCTCTACCTCGACCTTGATCAGTTCAAGATTATCAACGATACCTGTGGCCACATGGCCGGCGATGAGTTGTTGAAACAGCTGGCAAAGGTTCTGAGCCAGAAACTGCGGGCCAACGACACCCTCGCTCGTCTGGGGGGCGATGAGTTCGGGGTACTACTCCGTGGCTGTGATGCCATGGACGCTCGTAAAGTTGCTGAATCACTGTGCGAGGAGGTCCGGGAATACCGGTTTGTCTGGGACGACAAGCCGTTCGCTGTCTCGCTGAGCGTGGGCATGGTCATCATGAGTGGCCAGTACAAAACCGCGGGCGAATTGCTCAGTCACGCAGACCTGGCGTGCTATGCCGCCAAGGACCGCGGGCGCAACAACGTCCAGGTCTATGAATCCAGCGACAAAGACATGCGCCAGCGTCAGCGGGATATGCAATGGATGAGCCGCCTGCAAGAGGCGCTGCAAACCAACAATTTCTTCCTGTATCACCAGGAGATGATCCCTCTTCAGGAGGCCAGCGCCGACGGCTTCCGCACCGAATTTCTTGTTCGCCTGCGCCAGGGTAACGAGATCATTCCTCCAGGTGCCTTTATTCCGGCTGCGGAACGTTTCGGCCTGATGCCGAGAATTGATCGCCGGGTCATCGAACTGGCGTTTGCCTATCTGGATCGAACGGGGCTTGGGCGGGAAACCAGCGGCACCTTTTTTATCAACCTGTCGGGTGGGTCGCTGAGTGATGGTGAGCTTTTCAATTACATCCGCGATAAGGTTCAGGAGTATTCCATCCTGCCACGCCGGGTGTGCTTTGAAATCACCGAGACCTCTGCCATAGCGAACCTTAGCGACACGATCGGCTTCATCGAGCGGGCCCGCAGTGATGGCTTCAAGTTCGCACTGGACGATTTTGGCTCGGGAATGAGCTCCTTCTCCTATCTGAAAGCCCTGCCCATAGACTACTTGAAGGTGGATGGCGGGTTTATCCGAAACCTGCTTGCCGACCCGATTGATATGGGGATAGTCGATGCCTGCAATCGCATCGGACATGCGGCTGGCCTGAAAACCATAGCCGAGTTCGTTGAGACGGACGAAGTGAAAGAGTGTCTGCGGAAGCTCGGCCTCGATTACGCCCAGGGATATGGGATAGCCAAACCTGCTCCCCTGGACCACTAACCCGGATGGATGCGACTTCCACAGTCCGCATCAGCCACCTGCAATGAGTATCCAATGCTTGAGTGTGGTGATCTAATTCTGCGATACCTGGAGCGCCTCGGGGTTGACTGCGTTTTTGGGGTGCCGGGTGGCAGCATTGAGCCTTTTTACAATGCCCTGGCCCGAAGTGAGCGTCGGGGAGGGATTCGGTCCGTAACCGCACGCCATGAAACCGGCGCCGCGTTTATGGCCGACGGTTACGCCCGGGAATCCGGACGGCTTGGAGTGTGTTGCGCCACGGCAGGGCCGGGTGCAACCAATCTGATCACGGGTGTGGCCGCAGCCTACGCCGACAACATTCCAATGCTGGTTATATCCGCGCAGACCTCGCTGGACCGTTTTGGTCAGGGCGCCTTGCAGGAATCTTCCTGCACCAGCGTCAACACGATTGACATGTTCGCCAGCTGCACCCGTTACAACACACTGGTGTCGCATCCTGAACAGTTAGTACCGAAGCTGCTTCACGCCATAGGTCATGCCCTGGGTCATCAACCCGGGCCCGTCCATCTTTCGATTCCCCTGGACGTCATGCGCCACGCCTTACCAGATGATGCCATCCATACCAGCCTGAATGCCTTTGTGGCCAATGAGGTTATGCCGGGCCCCGGGTACCTGCAAAAAGTGGCCGGAGATCTGAAGGACGTGAGCCGAGCCACCATTGTTCTGGGTGAGGATGCGGCCTCCGCCGTCGCTCAGCTGACAAGGCTTGCCGAGATCAAAGGCTGGCAGTTGGTAACCACGCCCCGGGCAAAGGGGATCATTGACAGTTTTCATCCGTTGTATCGAGGTGTCTTCGGCTTTGCCGGGCACCGCAGTGCGTCGGAAGCACTGAAACCCCACAATGCCGAAAGGATAATTGTCGTGGGCGCTGCCCTGGACGAAGTGTCAACGGCAGGCTGGGATCCCGAGGGAATCCTGTCCGGGCGGTTGATCCATATCGCCAGAAATCCCGACCACCTCACCCGGGCGACCATGGCTCGCGAGGCCATTCTCGGTGAACCCCGGTTGGTGGTTGAGCAGCTTCTGGGCGAGCTTGCGCAGGACTCCCGCAATTCGAGTTCGACTCAGTTGACCGCCAATGACGGGCTGCCGGCGATAATTGACGAGCGGTTTCGTGAGGGTTGTTATGCCACCTCCGGGCCAGTCAAACCACAAGCCTTGATCACCTACCTTAGCCGGGCCTGCCCGGACACGACTCGCGCTCTTTTTGACAGTGGTAACAGCTTCCTGTGGGGAATCCATCACTGGAACGTGCGGCGGACAGAGACATTGCCTCCGGAAAAGAACCTGTTTCACATCGGGATTGGATTTGCCCCGATGGGGTGGGCGATTGGCGCGTCGGTCGGGGTCGCCATGGCTGCGGAGGGGGCTCCGGTCCTGTGCATCACGGGCGATGGCAGTTACCTGATGTCCGGGCAGGAGCTGACCACCGCTGCACAGGAAGGTCTGAACGTGCTGATGGTGGTGCTTAATGATTCGTCGTTGGGCATGGTTCGTCATGGCCAGGCCCTCGGGGGCGCAGAACCAATTGCCAATAGCCTCCCCACTGTGAATTTTGCAAAGTTGGCGGAAGCATTGGGCGTTAAATCACACAGGATTGCGAGCATGGAGGAGCTCTATGCCCTCGACCTGACCGCAATTTTTGACCGCTCGGGCCCTTGTCTGCTTGATGTATTGATTGATGCCGACGAGGTGCCCCCCATGGGCGCTCGAATGAAAGTACTCACCGGAACCGAATAGACAGGACAGCACAATGGCAACAGAGTACCAGTACCATTCGAATATCTGGTTCGAGGAGCCGGAACTTGAGAATCCGTTCGCCGCAAAGGCCTGCTACTGCAGCGGATATGATGTCTATGGCGAGGTGGTTCAGAAGGCCGGTTGGTTTGAGTATCTACTGCTCATGTTCAAGGGAGAGCGCCCCGGCGCGAATGAAGCGCAACTGCTTGAGAAACTGGCAATGGTGCTGGCTAACCCAGGCCCCCGGGAAGCCAGCGTTCGGGCAGCGATGAACGCGGGTGTCGCCGGTACCAATCACAGTTCAGCGTTAATGGCCGCCCTGGCGGTCGGCGCGGGCCAGTACGGTGGTTCCCAGGAAGTGTCGGTGTGCATTGAGCTATGGCGGGAGTGCCGTTTCGACTTTGATGCCTGGTGCGCCAAGCTACTGAACCCGAGTGATGATGAGCGTGCCGACATCTGGTTACCCATGGAGCATGCTCCGGGCTTTGACCCGAACGGGGACGTAACCCCGACGCCTATCCTGCAATCCTTGGAGCTGCTTGCCGGGCTGGCACCTGCCAACGGCGCGCTCGCCTGGTTGAAAGCCAATCGGCAGGCCCTCGAGCAGCACGTCGGCTATCCTCTGGCGATGAGCGGCCTGGCGTCGGCTGCGCTGATTGATTTGGGGATGGATGCCGATCAGGGCAGCATGTTGTACCTGATGCTCAGGCTCCCGGGAGCGGCAACGCACGCTGTGGAGCAAAAGCACATGGGGTGGAAGAAATTTCCGTATTACGGCCCTGCGATTGAGCTTGATGAGAGCGCGTCCGAGGCTGGGCGTGATCAGGAGGCGACGCCGAAATGAGCCACAAGAGACTGTTGGAAACCGAAAAACATTGGCTGACCCGCAAGGGCAAGGCTTACTTGTCGGAACGAGTCGTTTTTCACGGCAAGGATCTGCATCGGGATCTGGGTGACTACGATTGGATTCACCTGTATCTGTACGCCATCCTGGGGCGCGATCCGGGCGAAAATGTCGCGAAATTACTGAGCGCCTTCTGGGTTTCCACCAGTTATCCAGACGCTTCGATATGGCCCAATCATGTAACGGCTTTGGCAGGGACCGTACGTGCCACCGCATCACTGTCGCTCATGGCTGGGCTGAGCATTTCAGAGGCGTCTATTTATGGTCGTCGTCCTGAAGTGCGGGCGCTCGATTTTTTCTATCGGGCTGGGGCACACCTGGACGCAGGCGGCGATCTCGGCGAATTTGTTGAGAATGAGAAATCGGCGGGCCGCACTATCTATGGGTATGGGCGTCCTCTTTCCCGGACCGATGAGCGAATCCCCTTCATGCTGGACAAAGCCAAAGAGTTTGAACTGGATGGCGGCCGCTATTTGCAGATTGCACTGGATGTGCATACCTATCTTTTTGAGAAGTATGGCTACTCCATGAACGTTGCGGCGGTTCATGCGGGCCTCGCCGCGGACATGGGGATTAGTTGTCAGGAATACCAGATTTTTGGAAGTCCCGCTTTTGTCACAGGCCTGGCTCCTTGCTATCAGGATGCTCGCGATAGGCCCGAGGGCAGTTTTTTTCCTGTACGTTGCAGTAATATCGTCTACGAGGGCCCCGCCAAACGAGGTTGGGGCACTTAAAACTGATACTGCGCTTCGACGTAAGCGGATCGTCCCGGCATGGGGAAGTCGCCGGGAATTGCTGGCCTCGGGTCCGAGTAAGGGCTGGGGTCGCGAACGTCGGCATTGAATGCATTTCTCACCGAAACCGCAATATCAAAGCCGCGCCACAAACCGTTGGTGCGGGCGGTAAAGTCGACCGTTGTGTAGTTGTCGACCGGATCCCTTGAATCGGAGGCGGCCCGTTTTTGCTCCCCGACCCAGTTGGCTTGAGTGTTCAGGGCCCAGGTTGGCACCACTTGCCATTCAACCCGGGTATAGACTTGATGATTGGGCGCCTGCCCGACCGACTCGTTGGTTTCCTGGTCCTCAGCGGTTTGGTAGGCGTAATTTGCTGTCAGGTTGAGATTGTCGAGCGCCTGAAACGTCACCTCCAGTTCACCCCCGTGGCCTTTGCGCTTCCCCGAATTTTGATATTGGCTGGAGACCGGCCCGGAAACAGGTTCTGCGCTGATAAGGTCATCAATTTCGTAGTAGAAAACATTAACGCCATAGAACAATCGGGAACTGGCTTGATAGGAAAGAGCCAGTTCCAGAGTATCGATGGTTTCAGGGTTGAGGTCATCATTACCCGCGGTGACCGGGTTGTTATCAACATACTGTTCATTCAAGGAGGGGGCCCGGAAGGCGCGGCCATAGAGAAGTTTGGTCGTCAGGTCGTTCGTCGTGGCCCATACCAGCGCTGCTCTAGGGTTAACTGTTTCCCCAAAGTCGGCGTAGTAGTCATAGCGGAGCCCGCTTACGAGCTGCCAGTTCTGGGCAAACTGCCATTCATCCTGGACGAACACGTAGTAGTTCTTTCGATCTTCTTCCGGCATCCAGACCTGGTCCGGGTCGCCTGAAACGTCCTCCACCTGGCCCTTGGGGCTGAAGTCGGCGTTGAAATTCTTGCGCTCGGTGACGTCGTAGAGGTCTGCCCACAAGGCACCGACGCCCGACAAGATACGATGGTCGTCGAAGTTACTGTAGATAGAGTTCAGATCAAGCCGCACCTGTCGCTCTTTGTATCCGGGGCTGCCGAGGAAACCGTCTGGAAACTGACCCCCAAACGCTCCCGGGGGGTAAAGTGCGACGTCGTTTTCGGGTTCCTGAGTCAAGTTGTAGTAGCTGATTCGCGATTCAACATCCAGACCTTCCATGATTTCCAGCCAGTGATAGCTGTAATCCATATTTACCCGCTGGGACTGGTACCGCCCTTGGGGGTCGAGCGCCTGGGCCAGGCCCGGTCCAGTGGCGAGGTTCCTTCGGTCTTGCAGGCCGGCCCTTAACTGCCACCGGTCCCCGCTGAAATCCAGTCGAGCGTCAAAGTGGTCTGCCGCCATGTTCACCGGGCCTGGCGCCAGAGAGGCGGAGGTGCCAAACGTTTCGTCGAAGTTGGTCTGCGCGTCACGTTCGATCGTTTCGCGCCAGCCATCGGTACTCTGCTGTTCAAGCACCAGACTGATGTCGGTGCCGTTCCATGCGGTAGAGGCCTCAATCCACGCGGCCTGAGTATCAAAACTTCCCGCACGGGCCCCGGCCGACACCCCATCAATGTCTTGCGCGCTCTTGGTAATGATGTTGATGACTCCCGCATAGGCGTCCGCACCGTAGAGCGCTGATCCGGGGCCGCGAATCACCTCTATCCGTTTGATTGCCTTGACCGGCATGCCGCTCCAGGCATTACCCCTGTTGCCAAACATCATAGAGGTGACAGGAACACCGTTGATCAACAGCAGGGCTTGGGGGTTAAAACTCGAGGTAATGCCACGGAAAATATACTTTGGCGTGAAGCCCTGGTCAGAATGGTTTACGTGCAAGCCGGGAACGGTTTCCAGAACCTGGTCCAAGTCTGTTGCCCCAATGGCAGCGATGTCCTCGGCACTGATAACCGAGGTAATGGCCGCAGCTTTGTCCAGGGGAGTTGCGGTCCCGGATGCAATAGAGACCACCCGTATCTCGCTGAGTTCTTCAAGAGGAATGTCCCAGAGCGAGTCGTCATTGGATGCTGCGTTTGCCGCCACGGGAAGTAACAGCCAGATGAAGGCCGAGATCCTGAGGTGCTGGCGGACTTTCAATATGAACATCCTTGAACCGAGTTGGTGGAGCATGGCTGGGCGAGAGAATTGCTTGCTAAACCGGAGTTTAGACGGATTTATTACTTAAGCAAACAGGAGCAGTGGAATCGGCTCTGCCTAGGTTATTCACCTGTCCAATGCTGCTACGTATTCAGTCCGAGTGTTAGTGAAAAGCGTCACAGAATCGTCGATTAATTGCGCAAACCGTCTTTTTTGACGATAGACTGATCAAAAATTGTCATGTGCTTTTGGCATGGATGGATGAGTCAGCCAGGGTTTGGGTCATGGGTATGTATTTGGGGATGGGAAGAATCAGGCGTTTACTTGGTCGCTCAGTGACTCTGGTCGGTGCCGCGGCATTGTCACTATTGGCTGCCGCCCAGAGTGAGATCCCTGCCAAAGACAGTGCCTTCGAATACGAAGAGCGCTCAACGATTCACAACATTCCGCTGCGCTCCATCGAAGAAGACGCACTCGCCAATACGGTGATCGAGGGTGGATTGTCCGCTCCGGCGGCTGGTGTTCCGGTCAAGCCGGCGACCGACGATGATTTTTACCTGGATCCGCTGGCTCTGCAGCCACGAGATAGCCGAACAGACCTGGGTCGCTCCGAGATTCCGGTGGAATTCCGCTTCAGCAATCCCAAGTCCATTCCCGGGCAGACGCACAGCAACAACTACGTGATCCGTCCGCCCGAAAACCGCAATTATGACGCCCTGAACGTCAATATGACTGAGCGCTAAGTCATTTCGCACTGCTGCAGCACTCAGGCTGCGGCAGTTCCACTCAAGCTCGCCTGTCCCAGAACATCTTCATAGAAAAACGTTAGCGCCTGGCTGGCCTGGTTCAGCCGTGCCCGGGAAACCTGCATACGATCGCTGAGGTAGGTAAGAAACAACTGGCGCTCTTCACCCGCAAGCGTTTCAGGATCTTTCAGATCGTTGAACAGCACAAAACGGGTAATCCAGTGCAGGTAGTTCTGTTCGGCACGCTGGTTCAGGTGCTGGTTACGAATGGCGTCTTTTACACGACCAACAAGGCCGGGCTGGGATTGTTCCAGCGCTTCGGTGATATCCATGAACAACTCTTCCGATAGGGTTCTTCTTGTTATGTTGGGCGCATCTTATGACAAACGTTTGAACGCCGCAAAAACTTTTTAGGGGAAGGGTGATCCCGGTCAAACTGACCGGGATTCGCTGGCAGGGGCTTACTTCAGGGCATTGAGTTTGTCGATGTATTGCTGCATGGCCTCGTCGCTGGAAGTGCCTTTGAGCTTGGCCCAGGCGTCGTACTTGGCGCGGCCGACAAAATCCATCATGCCCGGGCGTTTACCCGTGGCATCGCCCGCGGTCGCCTGCTTGTAAAGCGCGTAGAACTCCAGTTTCATCTCGTTGGACGGCTGAAAATCGCCCTCGGCGGTCTGGATGTAGTTTACGGCTTCGTCGAACTGGCTTTTCAGGTCACTCATCGTGTTCTCCTTGTTGGTATGCGTTGGATCCATGAAGGGGTTGGCCGAGTATAGCCAGCGTGTGGCCTGACGTCATTGGCCAAACGTTCCTTTCCTTCGACGAATGGGGTATTGTCCCGAGCCGAAAAATTAGATAAGCGGAGAGTTGTTCATGGCCAGCACCAACAAGTTGTCGGGAATCGTAAATAAAATCAATCGACTGCCTGATTTCGCCCGATCCAGAGCCCTGACCCTGTTCTTTGGAAAGGTCGTCCCGTTTACCGGTACCACCGGCATTCGTATTGAGTCACTGGATCACGAGCGTTGCGTCATCAGCCTGGCCAACAAGCGCCGTGTTCAAAACCATATTGGTGGTGTGCATGCCGTTGCCTCCCTGGTGCTGGCAGAGTCCGCCACCGGCTTTCTGGTTGGCCTGAATGTGCCGGATGACAAAGTTCCCGTTATCAAGACCGCCAAAGCTGAATACACCCGTCGTGCCAAAGGCGACATGACCGTTGAAGCCCATCTGACGGACGAGCAGCGTGAGCGCATGCGCACCGAAGAAAAGGGCGACGTGTCTGTCCCGGTCGTCATTCGCGACAGCGAGGGCAAGGAACCTATCGAAATCGAGATGGTGTGGGCATGGACGCCTAAGCGTCGATAGATCTCTTCAAAATGCATGCCCCTCCTCCGGAGATCCTGAGCTTGGAGGGGCAGTTGTATGACGGTTGCCCTAAACCCTTAATCCCAAATCCTGCCCGCCTCAATGAATAAGCTCGATGTCATGCCGTCGGGAAATTGATCCTTGTCAAACCGGGGGCTTATAAAGGGCTATTCCTCTAGATAAGAGAATAAGATATCTCTCGATGCGTCAGTTTTGCAGGGATGAGGCTGAAGAATGCGGCATATTTTTATCAGGAATTTTGCTAGGGCTCGTTTTTGCTGAAATCGCCATCCATCAGATAGCTAATGCCTCCACGGCACTCGCAGTGGTCCAGAATTGAGGCCGGTCCACCTCAGCAAAAACCTTACGTTTATTGGGGGCAGGAGCCTTTTGGCCAGCCAGTCGTAACATATAACTGCCCCGTTTCTGAATATGTCCCATCCATAATAAGTCATCTCACCTCCGGCGTTTTCCGGTGGTCCGCGTCCAATGTCGGAACACTTGAATGGGCTGGGGAATCGTTGGTGGTGCGCATGGATGGTGGTCGTTTTTTCGGCGTTGCAGGCGCAGTGTTCAGGCGGTGAAAGGGGGCGGGATGGAGTCGCCCTACACCTTTATGCTAACAGCGATGTCAAAGCTCGCTTGATAGAGTCCCGCCTCAACAAAAATACAAGACAAACAAGAGGATGGTATCAATGAAAAGGAGAGCAGCCCTGCTGGCAGGGTTTATCCTGTGCCTTTGCAGTTTTCCGCTAATGGCAGAAACCATTAAGCTTGGATTCAACTACCCGGAATCCGGTCGTTACAAAGCGCTTGGCTTACAGCAAAGACTGGCAGCATTCCTGGCGGTTGATGAGATCAACAAAGCCGGCGGAATCCTTGGCAGGGATGTCGAGCTGGTCATTCGCAACACAACAGGGTCACCCGAAAGGGGAGCCGCCAATACAGAAGAGCTGATCCGCGAGGAAGGTGTGGACATGGTCTTTGGTGGTGCTTCCAGCGCCGTGACCATTGCCTCGGGCAAGGTGGCGAAAAAGTTGGGCCGCCTGTATTTCGGAACCACAACCTCTGCCAACGCTACCACCGGTAGCGAAGGGCACGATCACATGTTTCGTGAGTACCCCAATGCCTGGATGACGGCAAACGCGCTGGGGCACTACCTGACGGACAACTTTGGTGACGCCAATTATTTCTATGTGACCGCCGATTATACCTGGGGCCATTCCTCGGAGGCGTCTCTTCGAGAGTTCACCAACACCACCGACAAGCAAAGGCATCCCCACGCGCTTACGCCATTCCCCAGGGCGCTCATCAGGGATTTCAGGGCGGCATTGGAAGCCGCTGAAGATAGCGACGCGGACGTACTGGTACTCGTTCTATATGGCGACGATCTGGTTCGGGCACTCAAGGTGGCCTATGAAATGGGTCTGAAAGACAAGGTCCAGATTGTCCTGCCCAATATCACGTTGGGTATCGCCCAGGCGGTGGGTGCCACCATCCTGGAGGGCGCTATTTCCACAACGCCCTGGGAATGGATGATTCCCTATCAACTGGATTATCCCCGTGGCCAGGAGTTTGTTGAGGCATTTACGGCAGCGTACGGGATAAGGCCCACCTCAACCGCGGCCACCGCTTATGGCAATGTTTACCAGTACAAGGACGCTGTTGAGCGTGCCGGCACCACCGATACGAAAGCCCTGATCAAGGCTTTGGAAGGGCATGAGTACACCCTGTTGAAGGACCGTCAGAAATGGCGAGCGTTCGATCACCAGAATCTTCAAACTGTTTACGTGGTTCGCAGCAAACCCAGAGATCAGGTCTTGAGCGACGAATTGCGCAGTGACTTTTTTGAAGTCGTAGGATCGCTGGAAGGAGAGAAAGCCGCTCAGACGTTGGAGCAGTGGCAGGCCGAGCGCGCGGCAGCGAATAAACCACCGTACTTGTGAGTGGGGCTGATTCAGCCTCACTTCGTTTTCGCTCACGCTCCACCTGTTGCCAGCACAGCACAGGACTGGTTGGCTGTCTTTCCAGAGTCTGAACAGTCCTGTCGAGACGCTGGCGTGTGCTTTGGTATCCCTCACTAAAGCGGGAGTTAGCTACCGTCCGCACCAAGAGTACAACTGGTATCTAGCGGGTGGCGAATATCGGAGGGGTGAAGGTGACGTGGTGCTGCATTTTTGTTCGGCGTTTCTACAACATGCGTCTGAAAGCTCGGGCTTTGGAGACTCTTCAATGTCGGGGCATTGTGCTAGATGCGATTGGCATCATATTTTTAGGGGCAGTCGTGAAGGGCGTGTTGCCAGCCAACAGGGAGCATCAGGCGCACGTCTCTTCGCATCGAAGTGGCTCCGCATTTCCAGCAGATGTTTCAATATGCCCCTAGCCATGACATGCACCACAAGCCCAAGTGTCAGATGCCCGAATGTATTTGCCCTAAATTTACAAGTTTGACCCCTGCCTCACACTCTTTGATCTTGATGCCGTTTTTCGTGCGGCGCCTGTGTACACCGCACAAAATGCCAATGGTGCCCAAAAGAGAACCCAGTCAGGCTTCGGCGAAGATAGGAAACGGATGGTATCCGTTACGTTAATAGAAACGACCAACAGCAACAGCGCAAACACCCCCACGCGGACCTCCAGTGATTCATGTTTCATCAATGCGAGCCTGAGCATCAAAGATCCTATGATCACCACAATCAACGCGAGTGCGGGGATCCCGCCGACCAGTAGTGCCTGAAGGAAGATGTTATGAGTGTGATCAAACGTCAGGCCGACACCTGTCGCGAGATCCTTTCCGGGAAGTGTGTCAATGAAGTCTGTGGCCTGACCCACGCCAAATGTCCAGAATGAAGAAGCGTGCTGAATGACCGCCGTCCAAATCTCCAGTCGATAAGACAGCCCTCGATCACTGACCTTCTCCACAATCGATTCATAAGCGCCAGACAACCATACCGAGGCAGCAAGCCCCACTAATAGACCGCTCCCCCAGAGAAAAAGGCTCTTTCTATTCGCGGTTTTTACGGAAACACTGAACAGGAGCAGCCCAAACAGCAGAACGGCGGAGCCAATCGGGCCTCGGCTTTGTGAGAGCACAACGAATAAAAAAACCAGGGCGCCCGAAATAACCAGAAGAACCCAGTCGATTAGGTCCACTCGACTTTTTGCCAGCAAGAAACCAATTGCTCCAAGTGCCCACAGCACCAATAGAGTCGAGGCACCCCGAATAGGGTGACCGAGGAAGCCCGCGCCGGTGATCCTTTGAGAAAAATCCCCGGTCACGATATAGGCCGCAACCGGTAATAACGCGGCTAGCCCCGAGATAAGGGCAAAACTTCGTCCCATCGTACAGGGATTGTTGATCCAGTAATGGCAAGCTATTGTGAATGCGAGTACGAAGAGAGCGATCTCTACTCCCCAACGAAGCCGACGAAAATCCTGATTGCCGCTAACATCACTTAACAGGAAAGAGTTAACCACCAGATAACCAACCAGGACCATCATTGCCAGCATCGGAAAAGACAAAAACTCCCTGGGAAGCTTTCGTTTGTAGACATAATAAAATGCCAAAGGGAGCGACAACCCAAAGAAAAAGAAACGACCAATTTCTGCCCAAGGTAAGAGTATCGAGCATGCGAAAAACAACAAGATGGCTGCGCTGACAAGCTCCTCCAGCCTTCTCTGGATAAAATCATTCATTAAGAAAGCCTTTGGCTAATGCAGTTAATTCGTCAGCGGATAAGGAAAGGTCTGTCATTTCAGAGGATTGAGGCGTGCTGGAGAAGAACTCGCAGGCAAAGACAGGTCCACTGCCCTTGTATTTTATCCCTGAGTAATGAATGGGGATAAAGAAATGGCTTGGTAAAATCGTTGCAGTCTTGTCAGGGGACGACATCAAGGCCTCTGTAAATACGCCGGGCCCTGTTAATTTCCACGCGGGCGAGTAATGCCACCCCATTCTTGAGAAAGAGAATCTTCTTGGCCAGTGCTCAAGTTCTGATAGATCCTGAACAATACCCTGAATAACTGGGTGTTGCGGGGCACATCCGACGTACCCGTTTGCGACAAGCCCCGGTCGGCTATATTCATTTTCCCAGGCTGCAAAAAGGTCACACTCCAATAACCAGATCGGTAACGTTTTCAAGCATACCGAATCAGCATCAAGGGCTATGCCGCCCTCATTCAGAAGAATTTCCCATCTCATGAGGTCGGCTATCGCAGCATATTGCCCTCCGACCTTCAGGACATGCTCCATTAGATGCTTTGTCTTCCAGGGAATATCACGAAGATCATTGTTACCCCAAACCTTTACGTCAAAGCCTTCGTGCATCCGTCGCCAGGTTTCGATGTAGGCGTCAGGTCGAAGCCTGTCGTCACCGACCCAGACGAAATGAAGTTTTTTTGGGATTTTCTGTTTGTTTTCCGCCATCAAACGGTTCTTTCATTGCGAACAGGGTGGGATAGGCCCGAATGATGGGTCCGGAATTTCAGGTTATGAAGAAAACGACGAGTGTTTTCAGTGAACGAAAACAGTTCCCTTCTCGCCCTCGTTGAAAAGGATCTTGTCGGTTTGGCCTCGTAGCCAATCATGGAGTCGAAAATATAATCGTGCTTTACACAGGCGGGTACGGTACCGAAGCATTCCACATCATTTACCCAGAAACGGTCCATATACATGTCAACGGCGAGAAACCATTTGTCGGCGTTTGAGATGAGCTTGTGAGCCCCTTTTGGCGTCAAATAATAACCCATAGCGCTCATCGGGCCCTTGGTATATTTGACGATGGCCAAGTCGCCAAAGACAGCATAGGGGATAACCTTATGGTGCTTTGTCTTGTTGTTGAATAGGCGAACGCACTCAATGCGATCGTCAAGTTTGCCCGCCACTTCCAGAAACTCGTCCAGTCTTTCGACGACTACGGTAACATCGTCCTCTAACACAATGACGGGCTCATCAAGCTCCATGCAACGCTTCCAGACAAGGAAGTGGCTTGCAAAGCATCCCAGCTGTCCAAGGCTCAATGAATCACCCTTTCTCTTCTTTCTCAGACTATCGTCATAGCGCTCGAAAAGCGGGTGATTTTGCTTTCTTCCATTAATTGCAGCAAATCGTTCAGCGACGAGACCCATTTCACTGAGCTGTCGCGAGATATGCTCCCATCTGTCCTTGGCATCGTCGATGTTGATCACAATGATTCTGGTCACAAGGCCTTACTCGCTTCCGTACGGTTGATCCGAGATGACTTTTACCACCCCTGAAGCTTAACCGTTCTCGGCATTTAAGGGTTCTACCCCTTTTACACGGACGGTTTTAAAACGGCTGACAACTTCTTGTCCTGGGCGGCAACTCTACGTCGCATCCTAGGATTATGGAACCGCTCGATGTAATCAAATACGTCAGCTCGTGCTTCGTTCTGAGTGCGGTAACGCCGGTGGTGAACTCGCTCCTGTTTGAGCATTCCGAAGAATCTCTCGCATGCAGCATTATCGCCACACTGACCGACCGCGCTCATGCTGCTTACCAGGCGGTTGCTGCCGAGATATCGCTGGTAGTCACCACTGGTGAATTGGCTGCCTCGATCAGAGTGTAAAATCACCGGAACTTTCCCTTGGCGTTGCCAAACGGCCATCTCAACCCCTCTGATCACCATATGCCGATCCTGTCGATGATGCATGGACCAACCAACTATCAGCTTGCTGAACAGGTCTAGAACCACGCAGAGAAAGAGCTTTCCTTCCTGCGTGGGTATCTCCGTAATATCCGTCACCCATTTGGTGTCCGGCTCTAGGGCGGAGAAATTCCGCTCCAGTTGATTCCGGATACCCGGTGGCCTATAAGATTGACGCCCCAAGCGTCCGCGTTTCTTCCGTGGCCAACCCTGAATACCGTATTTGGCCATCAATCGCGCAATACGGTTCAGACTGGTTGAAGCGCCCTCGGCAACCAGGCCTCGTGCATGCGGGGTGAGCCGATCATGCCACCGCTGTCGTCGTGAATCTCTCTGATGCGTGACAGCAAGTGCTGGTTGGCATTTGCCCTGGCCGACTGAGGGCGAGATACCCAAGCGTAATAACCGCTGGCCGACACCTTCAGGCATCGGCACATAAGACGTATCGGGAAGTTATTGCGACAACGTTGAATCGCCTGATACCTCAGGACGACTCCTTTGCAAAGAACACTGCCGCTTCGCGCAAAAAAATCACGCTCCTTCTTCACACGGGCCAACTCTCGTTTGAGGCGGGCAACCTCCTCGTCTCGGGGAGAACCAGAGCCCTTAAAGGCTTTGTCTGTCTCCTCATCCGCTTCTCTGCGCCAACGAGACAACAGGTTGGGATTGATACCGATTTCCAAGGCTATCTGGCGACAACTCACACCGGGTTGACGGGTTAAAGCGATAGCTTCGCGCTTGAACTCTGGGCTATATTTTCTGCGTCTGGACATGAGCACTCCTTTGGCACAGTGTGCCTCTTTTTAGGAATGTCCGCATTAACGGGGTAGAACCCTAATTGCATTCCAGCTGAAGGTGATGAGTAGAACTAATAGTTTTTGTCACGCAGAGCATAGCACTCAGAAGGACGCCAACAAGGATCAGGGGATAATCAAGCGTCTGTATGACCTGGAACGTGGGCGGGAAAGGGCTGAGACTGGCTAATTCCAGTCGATCAATGAGAGTCCCGTGCAACCAGCATGGGGCTTAGTTTTCTTGTTGAAGAACCGCTTACTTCCAAAAGCAAGCGGTTCGGTACATTTTATCGACCGGTCTTATCCCTATCGATCAGTTGGTTCCCTGTGTGCCATCATCTCGTGCATTGAACTCATCCTGCACTGAGAGAATCAGGGCCTTGGACGTAGAGCGCAAAAGCAGGAACTCAAAGTTGTTGTTACCTGGCTTGTAATCCCAGATCAACTGGAGATCACCCGCCGTGCGATAGGGCGCATAAACATGCAGATCGCTTTCGTTATTTTCAGCGGGATCGTCCACCAACGCGATAACCTCATCGTTAGTGCAGGTATACGAAGTAAGATCACATAGTGGATAGTTGCCCCAGGTTGTAGAGAGATTCAGCGCCGGATCGCTCACGCTTTCCAGGACAACGGTACCGAAGAACAGTTCACCGTATACCTCATTGACGCTGATTTGTTCCGGGTCTTTGGTGTAAACGTTGCTGTACACCATCGGCTCAATGACACCTCGTCGAGTATCGTCGTCTGACCAGGTATACACCGTCTCGCTCGGACCACCACGGTAGTCACCGGCATCCCGAATCGTGGAATTGTTGTCCACCCAGAAAAGCTCGCCATTGGCCTTCACCATCAGGAACATCCTGTAGGTGAAGCTGCCCCCTTCAGGCATCGCCATTTCTTCCGTGTGGCGATACAGCATTGTGAACGTATCGGCCGCAGCGATGGACACCTCAAGCTGACCGCTTTCTTCGAAGCTGGACACTGATGCGTAATACCTGGACTTACCGCTTTGTACCGCTCCGGATCAGCCGCGCAGCGAGCAAACAAGACTCGAACAGATAGCTGGGCTGGTGAGTAGCACCAGCTATTTCTTCTCTGCTGATCCAGGGGCACGGATTTCCCAAGCGCTTCCGGTTGTGCCTTATCCCCTGTGTACTCAAGGCGGATAATATGCGGAGACATTCGAGTAGCCGGTTTGGGCTTCGATGACTACTTCGCTTTCCACTTTGGCGCCCGCTTCTCAGCAAACGCGAGGGCGCCTTCTTTCGAATCCTCGGTCCGCATTAGCCAGTCGAAGTACTCTTTCTCGAGTCTGACCGCCTGGGTCAGCGGCATATCCAGGCCCTGCATGACAACTTCCTTCATCTTCTGCACGGCCAGCGGAGCGCTCTTGATGATTTCTGTGGCAATCTGTTCGCATTTCGACATCAACTGATCCGCAGGAACCACATGATTGACCAGCCCTAGGCGGTAGGCGTCGCTAGCATTGATGCGGCCGCCGGTGTAGAGCATCTCGAGCGCTGGCCCCAAAGGAATCACGCGAGGCAGTCGTTGGGTGCCGTAGCCGCCGGGAATCCAGCCAAGCCGGACTTCACCGGAGCCAAAATGGGCATCTTCAGTACAAACCCGAATATCAGCGGCTAACACCTGCTCCAGGCCACCGCCATTGCAGTGACCCTGGATGGCGGCAATGACTGGCTTCGTCAAGGTCAACATGCGGGGGTAAAGGCGATCCACGAAACCCTCGGCATCCGGCGATTTGACCCATTTGATATCGGTTCCGACACAAAAGGCGCGGCCCTCGCCGCTAACGATTCCTACCCTGAGATCGGGGTCGTTTTCAAGATCGTCCCATGCATCGGCGATCGCGTTGTACGTCTCGCCATCGCAAGCATTCATGACGTCCGGTCGGTTGATCCTGACGTGAACGATGCCACCTGATTTTTCAACGATAACTTTGTCCATGACGTTCTCCTTTCCTTACTTGAGTCATGCTTTAATCTGCCGCGCGATCAGTATTTCCTGAATCTGGGTTGGCGCTTTTCAGCAAACGCTACCCTACCTTCCTTCTGATCTGGAGTACTGAACAGACCGTGAAATAATCGGCGCTCCAGCTTTAAACCGGGGAATCAGTGGCGTTTCGGCCTGCTGATTGACCGCCTCTTTACCGGCCATCACCGCCAGCTGCGGGTTTTTGGCAATGGCACCCGCAATTTTCAGAGCCTCTTCCAATTGCTCTCCCTCCGCCACCACTTTGGTGACAACGCCGATTCGTTCGGCTTCTTCGGCGTCAAAGTTCTGGCTGGTCAAGACGTAGTACATGGCCTTTGACTTGCCGACGGCACGCGTCAGTCGGGCGGGCCCTCCAGCGCCTGGAATGACCCAGGAGTCACTTCCGGCAGACCGAGCTGGGCAGTGGTATCCGCAATGATCATGTCGCACATCAGGGAGATCTCCGTGCCGCCGCCGAAGGCGAAACCGCGCACAGCGGCAATGACCGGCTTGCGCAATTCGGCCACTTGATCCATATAAGCAGCGAGATCGGTACGATAGGCACTTTCAAAATCTTTGGACGCAATCCACTTAAGATCAGCGCCCGCGCAAAAAGCTTTATCGCCACCGGAGAGAACCATGCAGGCAACGCTTTCGTCGGCATCAAACGCCATCAATGCGTCGGTCACATCTTTGGCGACCTGCTCATTCAATGCGTTCAATGCTTCAGGGCGATTGAAGGTAACGACGCCCACGTTGTCTTTGCGTTCTGTGGTTACGAACTGATATTCGCTCATCCGGCTTTTCCTCCGCAAAAACTGGCGAGCCTATTCAGTTGCTGGTTTATCCGCCTCGATAGTCGGTAACTGTTCGCGCAATTTATTTTTGGCAATGCGATCAAGCGTTGAGCGTGGGAAGTCTTCGACAATATGTACGGATCTTGGCACTTTAAAATCGGCCAGTGCGTTGCGGCAGTATTGAATAACCCGTTCGCTAACCTGAGCCTCGGTCAATGACTTATTGGCATCGTTCAGGCGAATAAATGCGGCCGGGACCTCCCCAAGCATGGCGTGC
Organism: Marinobacter sp. F4206; assembly: GCF_019392195.1. Lineage (NCBI taxonomy): Bacteria > Pseudomonadati > Pseudomonadota > Gammaproteobacteria > Pseudomonadales > Marinobacteraceae > Marinobacter > Marinobacter liaoningensis. The sequence goes on along the minus strand of NZ_JAHXKI010000002.1, from coordinate 1,448,254 downwards.
TTCCGGGCCACGACCGCACACTCCAGAGCCAGTCCGATTTCGTTGATCGCGGTTTCAATTTCCAGAGCCGCGACATTTTCCCCACCGACGCGGAGCATGTCTTTATCGCGGTTTACGAAGAACATCCAGCCGTTTTCGTCGATGCGCACTATATCGCCAGTATCGAGGGCGCCGCTTTCATTGAATGCTTCTTCCGTCTTCTCGGGATTTTGGTAGTACTCTTTAAACAGTGAGACGCCGCGTTCGCCGCGAATGTACAACAGACCCTGTTCGCCCGGCCCAGCTAGCTCACCATCGTCCCTGAGCACTTCAATCTCGTACAGTGGCGATGGTCGCCCCATGGTGCCGGCAGGGCCCGGTTGATCCGGGTCGGTGACAATGCAGGCAGTGGTGGTCTCGGTCATGCCCCAGAGCGCCAGCGTTTGCACTCCAAATTCCCGCTCAGCCTCTGGCAGTCGCTCCAGGCCAATCATGATTCTCACCTTGTGCTTCGGCACGGGCCGACCTTTGAGGGCTTTGAAGCTAAAAGGGATCATCGAGACCCAGGTGACATCATATTTAGCGCAGGTGTCCCAGAATCGCGACGCGGAAAATCTCGGGTGCACCACAATCGTACCGCCGGACCAGAAAGCCGAAAGCAGGCTCATCTGAGCGTTGGCGTGGAACAATGGCATATAAACAAGTGTTATGTCGTCGCGACGCAGCCGCAGATTCATGGCCATGGACTTGCCGCCCCAGAGCGCATTGGCCTGGGTCCAGACCGTTGGCTTTGGCCGCGAGGTGGTACCAGAAGTAAACTGAACCGCGAAATTACGAAGGCAATCTACTGGAAGCCTGGGAATCTCGGTGTCGGACAACACTGTCGATACAGGCTCGGCATTCAGCGTTTGTGTTTGCTCGTCTGTAAGCTGGCCAGAGACAATCAATGGCGTGCTGTCACCGCAGGCTTCACGGACAAGCGCTGCATAGGTGGGGTCAGTGATGGCGCACTTGGGCTGCATCACCTCGGCAAAATATCTTACATTTTCGGCTACAGAGCGAGTGTTTGTGGTCACAGGAACTGCACCCAAATAGGCGCAGGCAAACCAGGTGCCAAGAAAATCGGGCGAGTTGTCCAGGTGCATCAAAACAAAATCGTCCGGGCCAATCCCGCGCGCTTTTAAACCCGCGGCAAGACGTTTGGCCTCGTGCGCCATCTCGGCATAGCTCCAGCGGCGCTCGGGACCATCGAAGGGGGCCCAGACCACAAAGGTTTTATCTGGCTGGCGCTCGGCCCACTGCTCAAGCAGTGAGGGGACATCCATGCCATAGAATGCCCCAAGTTTTGAATGGCGATTTCCGTTTGTGCTCATCGACGTCACTTCCGTTTAGCAGTCAAAAAGGGCTTCCTTGTCAGGGATTTCGTTTTTCGACGTAGATCACGTGATGGGCTACACAGACGACTTCATCATTCTGATTCGTCGTAATTTTTTCTTCCGTGATCAGCCCATGACTGGACTGCTCGGGGTGGTCCCTTTTATCTATTACCGTAACCGTGACTTTGATTGTGTCGCCCGCGAAGACTGGTCTCGGATAGCGGATTTTGTCATACCCATATGACATCCCGTGTGGGTTCAGCGGCTCGCCCTGAATACACAACCCGGTGCTGATGCTGAAGGTCGCATTGCCATGGATGATCGGCTCTTTGAAAGGCTGGGTTTTGCACCACTCCGCGTCTGTGTGGTGGGGCATCCAGTCACCAGAATGCATGGCATGCATAATAAAATCGGCTTCGGTAATCGTCCTGCCGGCCGTAACCCTGCTTTCCCCAATCTCGAAGTCTTCAAAAAATTTCGCAACTTCTTTGTATTCTTTGGCCTCCGTCATTTCGAGCTCCTTTCTGACGACCTTGCGTTGCTGATCGTCAGGGCACCTTGTTTGCAGGCGCCCCGTTCCCAAATAATTTGATCGAGGCCAAATGACAGCAGCAACGATCAACATCTTCCTCTGCGGAATACCTCCAATCAGGCTGACGGAGTCCTCTTGGTCACAAAGAGAACGTGCTCGACGAAAGCGACGGTTTCTCCCCGTTGATTGGTCGTTGTCTCTGTTTGGGTCATCAGCCCATGGGTTTTGACCTTCGGATGATCCTGCTTGTCGGTGATTTCCACTTCGACCTTGATCGTGTCGCCCGGAAAGACCGGGGCAGGGTAACGGATTTTATTGTAGCCATACGCCATGATGTTCGGGTTTTCCGATGAGGACTGAAAGATCAAACCTGTACTGATGCAGAAGGTCATGTTTCCATGGGCGAGCCGGGTCTTGAAGGATTGCTCTTTGGCGAATTCTTCATTGGTGTGATGGGGTTGCCAATCGCCGGAGTGCATGGCGTGCATCACAATGTCCGTTTCAGTGATGGTCCGACCGCCGGTCACGAAGGACTCGCCAATCTCAAAGTCCTCGAAATATTTATGCTCACCGCTCATGTTGATTTCTCCATAGTGAATGTGAACGCTACTACACGACATGCACTAACGAGGCAAGCCTATTGCCCCTGCTGCCGCCAGTGCGTTGACGTCTTCTTCGCTATATCCCAGCGCCGTCAATTCAGACATCGTATGCTCACCGACACCCGGCGGGTTTTGCGGTTTAACCCTTTCATACCCATCACTAAAGATATGTATCGGACTGTCGACGGTACGAACCCCTTCCGAGCCCTCGACCTCCGGGAAACAGCCGTTTGCAATCATGTGTTCGTCGCGCGTGTTTTCCGCGGTGGTTTGCGCCACGCTGTAGTTCACGCCGAAATCGCTCAGGCGCTTTCTGACCACCTCCAGGTCATGGGTTACGACGATCTTCTGCATTTCGTCGAACAGCGCCTTGGCATTTTTGAGGCGCAACTGCGGTGTCGCGAAGCGCTCATCCCCCTTCAGGTGATCGGCGCCGAAGGCATCTCGAAGGTTTTCGATGTTGTTCGGATTAAGTTCAACGATGATGATGTAGCGACCGTCTTTGGTTCTGAACCGGCCACCGGCGACCGGGTTCGGCCACTCATCCATATGGAACTTGGGCATCGGCGGCGTGCCGACGAGTGCCGCCTGTGTCATGCAGGCGTTTGCCCACAGGCCGTTGTGCATTAGCGAGGTAAAAACCTCGGAGCCCTTGCCAGTGTGTTCTCGGTGGTAAAGCCCTGCCAGGACAGCACCGGCGAGCGTTGCCGACGTGCCCAGGTCACCGATTCCGACGGGCAAAGCGACCGGGTCACCGTCCTTGGCCCGCATTTCCTCCATGATGCCGGTTCGGGCGTACCATGCGGTCATGTCGAAACCCGGCGCGTCCTTATCGGGTCCGGCTTTGCCGAAGCCATTGATCGAGGCATAGACGATGTCTGGCTTGACTGCCTTGATGTCTTCATATGTGTGTTTGAGAGCGACCTGAACCGGATGAGGCGAGTTCGTCAGAAAGACGTCGGCCGTCGCCGCCAATTTGTACAGTGCTTCCTGAGCCTCCGGCTTCTTGAGGTTCATGGCGATCGACTTTTTGGTCCGATTCTGGATGTAGGTCGTCCATGGGATCTTGCTCGGCGGTAGTCCAGGTGTTAAGTGTCCATAGCGCCAAGGATCACCACCGAGAGGCTCTATCTTGATAACCTCCGCGCCTAGATCGGCGAGGATTACCGTCGCATTGGGTGCAGCAGCCATAGAGGCCACTTCGATAACTTTTATACCTTCTAGAATGTTGCTCATTTCCTTTCTCTCCCAACTAGTCATGTGATGATAGATTCACGCCCAAAGAGCAATTCGTGACTTTGCAAGGCCTCAGGAAAGGCTGCGTATACAGGGCTTCGAACAGCCCGGTGTTCAGGTCTGTGCTGATTTCTTTGGACTGGTACTGAATGCCGGCCTGAATGGTAAGCAGTGGGGAGGAGGGCGTTTTTGATTTCGGCCGGTTCGCTTGCGGCGTCACTTCGTGAAATCGCCGAACTTGGGGCTAGGGCCGCCATACTAAAACAGGGTGTAACAATTTCACTTCGAGAACGCTTGGAGCACGTATTACCAATTTTCATCGAACCGTCCCTTTTATGATTCGAAAAATCAGAATCTCTGAGTGCTCCGCACACCCGCGTGGGCGCTTGCTAGGCCCAGCGCTTGGATACACAAAAACAAGGATAGATCAAAAAATATACAGAGGAGAAGGGTTGTTGGTCCTCGATCGCTGCAATTACATCGAGGCTGCGAGAAAAAATCCTAAGAATATGCAAAGAAACAAAGAGCTTGGAATAGCTATTATGTTGCTCGCGATGGCTGCGAAATTTCTAAGTCTGATAGCCGTATGGTTGAATGTATTCACCATTAATTGCGAGCAAAAGGTGAGTTTGAAAGGGTCTATAAAACTGGCGGCACACCTGCCGGGTTCTACCCCGTTGCGGCGGACATTCCTAAAAAGAGGCTGTATTTCGCAAAGGGAAAGTATTGGTCTATCCGACTGAATGTTCGCTTTGCGACCAGAGTTGCCTAACGGTCGCATTGTGCTGTCAATTTCCAACCAAATTATGGTGTCGCCATCCGCAGCCAGTAAGAACTCTATGCTTCAACGTTTAGGCATCCTTTGGATGGAACTATATTCTGTGGCTTAATTCCGCCAGTGGGGCTCTGTTTAAATCTACGTAGGTAGTTGAAACCTTCTCGAGAATTACTAAGGTTGAGATTTCATTAGGCTTTCAGGGAAAGAAATTATTGTGTTTATAAGGATGTTTTTTGTGTTTTCGGCTCTTTTCTCTACGTTTTCGTTTGCGGGTGTCTACCAATGGGTAGACGCCGAAGGCCGCACCCATTTCGGCGATCGCCCCCCTTCCGAAGTCACTTCCAAACAGGTCCAGATAGAGGCGGCGCCAGCTCAGCCTGATGCCACCACCCGTGAGCGGCAGGAGAAAATTGAGAGTTTTCTCGATCAGAAGCAGCAGGAGCGGAGTAAGCAGCAAGCGGTGCGTGCCGAGGCGGAACAGCGGGCTGCGAAGCAGGCCGAGGTGTGTCAGAAGCTTCGTGCCCGCCTCAAATACATGAAGAGTGTCTCCGGGTTCTACAGTCTGAACGACCAGGGCGAGCGGGTGTTCGTCAATGATGCCGAGAATAGCCAGATTCGGGAGCGTTTCCGGGAGAAGGTGCAGCAAACCTGCAGCCGCTGAAACGACGCAGCCGCCAAGCCATGGGGGTCAATTCTATTGGCGATAATGGGTGTAGACTGGGGATAAATTGCACAGAAGGATTCTGCCCATGTCGTCTGCTCCCATGCCCCGATGGCAGCGCCACACGTCTGCTATCGCGAGTGGCTTTCTTGGTGACTGGCTGGAGTCGCGGAGGAATCCGCTGGCGGTCACTCTGGCATTGCTGCACCGCGGCACCGAGCTGGATCCCGCCCGGCCTGATATCGACGAGCCCTCCGGTACCTTGTGCATATCCATACATGGCCTGATGGAGCTGGACACGGTCTGGCGCCTGCCGGATGCGTTCGGTGGCAGCTACGGCGCCTCGCTCTCTGCCGGCATTCGTGGTGGGGTTACCGATCTGGTTCTGCGTTACAACACCGGTCGGCCCATTTATCGCAATGGCGATGATCTGTCCGAGTTGTTGGAGCGGGTTGTTGCATCCTGGCCCGTGCCCGTAACCCGCATTATTCTGCTTGGGCACAGCATGGGTGGTCTGGTGATTCGCAGCGCTTGCGAGTCGGGTAAAACGGCGGGCCACCAGTGGCTGAATGCTCTCAGCGATTGTGTGTACATTGGCTCGCCTCACGATGGCTCGTGGTTGGCCCGGGGCGCGCGTTCGGTGGCGGGGATGCTCAATGACATGCCCCGTGATTACCTGAAGGTGATTGGCGAGGTGATTGATTTGCGCAGCTCGGGCATTCGCAACCTTTCCCGGGGCGACATTCTGGAACAGGACACTGGCGAAGCGCCGTTGCTCCCCGGAGCCCGGCATTATGTGGTCTGCGGTTTGTTGTCCCGATCCAGGACACACCCCGTGAATGCCTGGTTTGGTGATGCCCTGGTGCATGAGGCCAGTGCGCAGGGTCGGGAACAGTCGGGATGGCAGCTGGCGGGCATGGCCACGTTTCCGGGTATTGACCACATTCGCCTGGCCCATCACCCGGATGTGGCAACGCAACTGCAGGAGTGGTTGGTATGAGTATTCAGTTCGATAAACACCAGCGGCGCTGGTGGTTGGGAATGGGGGACCTGCTTACGCACGGCGCCCGCCACAGTGCGATAAAGCTCGAGCGGGTTCATCTTGCGATCGCAGACGAAACCTTCGGCATCCTCGAACGCGTGCCTGTTACCCGTCCCTGGAGCAGGCTGGTGCGGGTTTCGCACCATGGTATTTCACGATTGAGCTACCGAAGCGTGAGCCTGGCCGCCGCTGGCCTTGGCCATGCGATTGCCGCGTTATCGGGCGATCCGGAACCGCCCGTTGACCGGGATCAAGAAGCCCCGGCACGCGGCACTCTAGACTGATCGGGATTAGTCCTTAACCCCGTCACGGAGAATGCCCGATGTCCTTGGAAAAACACGATCTGTTGCACGAACTGCCTGAGTCGAAAGAAGCCATTCACCTGCTCAAAGCCAACAATGGCCACTTTGCCCGGCTGTTTGATGAGTACCACGAACTGGACCATGAGATTCACCGGATCGAATCGGGTGCAGAAAACACCTCTGATGAATACCTCGAAAACCAGAAGAAGCAGCGCCTGAGCCTGAAGGATCAGTTGTACACGATGATTCGGGAGTACGAGGCAGACGCCGCCAGCTGACACAAAAGGCCCATCAAGTGGTCAAATAACGGTCACGCCTACGTAACCCTCCCTGTGAACACTGAATCGGCAGTATTATTCATTTCACAAGGAGCTGGTTATGAGTTTACGCACATTGTTGGGCATCGCACTTTGCTCACTTCCCCTGGCTTTAGCGCACGCAGCGGCAAATGCCCAGGGTGCCCAGTACTGGATGCCGCCGGGGCAGGTTGACTGGCACAGTGTGTTGAAGCACGGTGCCAACGGCCATGACACCATTGAGATCGGGCCGCGTCCATTCTGGCTGGTTGAAGACATGGATGAAGGCCCGCTGAAAGAACGCCTGCAGGCCTGCGGCACCAAGCACCTGAAGCGAACCGGTTTCTCGATCGGCCACCGGGGCGCGCCGCTGCAGTTTCCCGAGCACACCCTCGAATCCTATGTAGCCGCAGCCAAAATGGGTGCCGGCATTGTTGAGTGTGATGTCGCCTTCACCAAGGACCGGGAGCTGGTGTGCCGCCATGCCCAGAATGACCTGCACACCACCACCGACATCGTTACCATTCCTGAACTGAATGCCAAGTGCACACAGCCCTTCGTGCCCGCAGACCCGGCAACCGGCACCCCGGCCCAGGCGGAGTGCCGGACCAGCGACATCACCCTCGCCGAGTTCAAATCCCTGAAGGGCAAGATGGATGCCTCCAACCCCATGGCAACCACGCCGGAAGAATACGTGGGCGGCACCGCAGACTGGCGGACGGATCTTTACACCGCTCGAGGCACCCTGATGACCCATCGCGAGAGCATCGAGCTGTTCCAGGCCCTCGGCGTGAAATTCACCCCGGAGCTGAAATCACCCGTGGTCGAGATGCCTTATGAAGGCGAGTACAGCCAGCAGGACTATGCCCGCCAGATGATCAATGACTACCGCGAGGCCGGGGTGTCGCCCGATGATGTCTGGCCGCAATCCTTCAACCTGGAGGACGTGCTGTTCTGGGTGAACGAAACCCCGCGCTACGGCGAGCAGGCAGTCTTTCTGGACCAGGCCGCACCCAACAGAGAGAATACATCCCTCGCCTATATGGAAAGCCTGAAAGCCCAGGGTGTGAACATTCTGGCACCTGCGCTCTGGAAGATGCTGGCCCTGAACGGTCATGAGGAAATCGTGCCATCCGAATACGCCGAGAACGCCCGTAGGGCCGGTCTGGACCTGATTGCCTGGACGGTCGAGCGCAGTGGTCCCTTGGCTAACGGCGGTGGCTGGTACTACCAAAGCGTCACGGACGCCATCAACAACGATGGTGACGTGCTCAAAGTGATTGACGTGCTGGCGCGGGACGTGGGGGTGATTGGCATCTTTTCTGACTGGCCTGCCACCACAACGTTCTACGCGAACTGCATGGGGCTGGCGGACGAGTCTTCTCGTCACTGATGGACGGGGAAGGACACGACCGTAAAGTATCGGTGTGGGGACAAACCGGGGACGCGGCCACTGGCGGCGTCCCCGTTCAGCCCTTCCTTACTGCTTGTTCTCCAGATCCCCGAAACGGTCGGCAAACAGTGCCGACGACAGGTATCGCTCCGCCGAATCCGGCAGTACCACGACAATATTCTTGCCCTTGTGTTCCGGCTGCTTGCTGACTCGCACTGCCGCGACCACCGCAGCACCACAGGATATACCGCACAGGATGCCTTCTTCCTGCATCAGCCGATGGGCCATGTCCATGGCTTCTTCGTTGGTGACGGTTTCCACCTGGTCCACCAGTTCCAGATCCAGGTTCTTGGGCACGAAACCGGCTCCGATGCCCTGGATTTTGTGAGGGGCGGGAGTCGGCTCTTCGTCGTTCAGGGTCTGGGTGATGATGGGGGAGTCGGCAGGCTCAACGGCCACGGTGGTGATTTTCTTGCCCCGAGTTTCCTTGATGTAGCGGGATACACCGGTGAGGGTGCCGCCGGTGCCAACGCCGGAAACGAAGATGTCGATCTCGCCATCGGTGTCGTGCCAGATTTCCGGCCCTGTGGTGTCTTCATGAATGCGCGGGTTGGCCGGATTCTGGAACTGCTGGGGCAGGAAGTAGTTGTCCGGATCGGAGGAATAAATCTCCTCGGCCTTCGAGATAGCGCCGGGCATGCCTTTGGGTGGCTCGGTCAGGACCAGCTCTGCGCCCAGTGCCTTCAGTACCTTGCGCCGCTCCAGACTCATGGAGGAGGGCATGGTGAGGATCAGCTTGTAGCCGCGGGCTGCTGCCACGAACGCCAGCGCAATACCGGTGTTGCCGCTGGTCGGCTCCACAATGGTCATGCCGGGTTTGAGCGTGCCCCGTTTTTCCGCATCCCAGATCATCGCCGAGCCAATGCGGCATTTCACGGAGTAGGCCGGGTTGCGGCCCTCGATCTTGGCCCAGATGGTTGCCCCGTCACTCACCCGGTTCAGTTGAACCAGCGGGGTGTTACCAATGGATAGGGAGTTGTCTTCATAGATGCGTGCCATGGTGTGCTCCTTGTCGTTTTTAGGGAAGTCTAGCACCACTCACTCTTTAATGGCCCGAACCTCCAGACGGTTCCGGCCATTCTGTTTGGCGCAATAGAGTGCCTGATCGGCAAGCCGGAGAAACGATGCCGGCGAATCACTCGGTTCCGGTATGCCGGTGGCAAGCCCGATGCTGACGGTCAGGTTAATTTCCTGACCGCCGAAGACCGTCGAGCAGTCGGCGATGGCGTTTCTGAAGCGGTCCAGCCGTTCGATGATTTCCTTGCGATCCTGGTAGGTGGTGAAAATGACAAACTCCTCTCCGCCAAACCGTGACAGCCGGTCCGTTTCCCGCCGGAAATGCCGTCTCATGGTATCCGCCAGGGTCTTCAGGCAGTGGTCGCCGGCTTCATGGCCATAGGTGTCGTTGATTGACTTGAACAGGTCGGCATCGACCATGGCCACCGCAAAGCCGTCACGGTTGCGCTGGCACCACTGGAAGCTTTTTCGGAACTCCCGGTCAAAGTAGCTGCGGTTGCCCAGCTGGGTAAGATCGTCGGTTACACTGAGGCGGGCCAGGGCGTCATTGGCGCTCGCCAATTGGCGGTTGAGTCGATTGAGTTTGCGGTTCCAGTAGAACATGAGTGCGGCACCGATAACTGCGATACCCACCAGCTGCCATACCAACCGGTAATCCACGGACTGCTCGATCTTGATATCGCGCCAGTAGCTTTCGAGGCTGCTACGCTCCTCGGGAGTCAGGCTGTCGACCAGTTTCTGCATGATCCCGAGCAAAGTGGGCTGGTCGCTCCGGGTGGCCACAGACAGTGACCAGTCGGCCGGGATGCGGCCGATCACCTTGACGTCAGCTAAACCGAGCTCCTGCATGTGGTAGCTGGCGGTGGCAAGGGTGGTGACGTAACCCGCCAGTTCATTGTCCTGCAACAGCTTCATGCCTTCCGTCTCATTCTCAACTTCAACCAGTTTGAGACCCGGGTAACGGTACTGCAGGAGTTCCGCGAACGCATACCCCTTAACCAGGCCCACCCGTTTGTCGCGCAGGTCGCCCACGTTCTCGATGAAGGGTGCTTCGATGCGGCCGAGAATGATGTTCGGGACTTGCAGATAGGGTGTGGTGAAATTCAGGAAGCGGGTTCGATCCGGGGTCTTCATGGCCAGCGCCAGCATATCGCAGCGCCGTTCCTCGACAGCTTCGAGACTTTCCGGCCAGGAGTCCGTCTTTACCAGTTCAAAGCGTATGTTGCTGCTCTCACTGAACAGACGAAAGGCTTCCGCTGACAGGCCCACATGATTGCCGGATGAATCCAGCCCTTCGAGGGGCATCCAGTCGTTATCAATGCAGTAGGAAACGGATCGGTTGCGTTGATCGAGCCACGCCTGCTCTTCGGGTGAGAGCCGGAGCTCGGCCATGCCCCGGGATTCTGTAGCCTTGGACGCGCCCAGCCATCGATCCTCGATGGTCCTCATTTCCATGGGACTTATGGCGGCCAGCGCCTGATTGAGAATATCTGCCAGTGGCGCCAGTGAAGCCCGGACACCGAAGCGAAGGTCCTCTCCGGGATGATCCTCAAACACCAGTTCCCCGGCAATCCGGACACCGGGAATACGCAGCTCCTGAACCCAGAAATTCCCATTTGGCAAAGCGGCGAGTACGACATCCACTCGGTCATGTTCGAGAGCCTGGAACATGGCTTCCTGGGAATCAAAAACCTTGGTGTTGGCCCCCACTATCCGGAGCACCTCGTCCTGATAGTAGATGTCAGAGGTAATACCGACGGTGTAGCCTGAGAGGCTGTTCAACCCCTTGAAGTCGAGCCCACCATCACGGGTAAATGCAACATTGGGAATTATGTAATAGGGGGCCGTAAACTGTGTAAAAGCCTGGCGTTTTTCCGTCAGGGACATGTTTCCAAGAACATCAATAGTGCCATCCTGGAGCATGGGGAAAAGCTCGGACCAAGTGCCGCTTACAGGAATGACCTGCAGCCCGGTGAGGTCTGACAGGCGATTCAGTACATCCACGGACAGCCCCTGCAGCTTGCCGCCTGCCTTGAAACTGAAGGGCGCATAGTCCCCCATTAAACCGACCCGCACCGGGCCCAGCTGTGAGATGAACAGCTGTTCGCTGTCACTCAGCTTGAATTTCAGGCTCTCGCTGATGCTGGTGCCGCCAAACTCCCGCCAACGTTGCAGCAATTCCGCTTTCCTGGACTCCGGGATCGCCCCGAGGCCAAGCTGTATGCGCCGGAACAGCTCGGGATTGTCTTTTCTCACGCCGATACGCAGGTCTTCCTGGGATTGGGGGCCAAGCGGCGCGGCGCCGACAATGCTCAGAAAGTACAGGCCCGCAATATTGGCCTGATACTTCATGCTGAGACGCGGCCCGACAATCACATCCACCCAACCAAACGCCAGGGCTCGGACCAGGCTCGGAATTGAGTCATAAGTCCTGACATCAATTCCGCTTCCAACCAGCAGATCACGGTAATAGACGTCCTCCACGACACCGACCCTAAGGTCTTCCAGATCAGCCAGAGATTTGATGTCTCCTATCGGCCGGCCGCTATCCTGCATCAGATAGGTCTGGCGTATGTGGTAGGGCTCGGTAAACAGGATCCGGTCCGTCTGGTCTTCCCGGTATGAGATCGAATCGATGGCGTCCAGCTGACCGGCGAGAAAGGCTTCATAGAGTTCGGGCCAGTTGCCGGCCCGGAATTCGAATTGAATGCCGCTGTTGGCCTCAATCTCTTTCAGGACATCTGCCGAAAACCCGGACGTGGTTCGGCCTTCAAAAAAGGAATAGGGCTTGTTGTCGGCGACGATGCCGATGGAAACGGTGTCACTGGGGGTTGATTCTTCGGCGCCGTGGGTGGCATTTGAAACGCACAGACCCAAGACGGCAAGAAAGGTAAGCCCCAGCCAGGTGAGATAATTGTTTGAACGGGGGGCAAACCAGTCGCTCATTGCGTTGCCGGTAGTAGTCAGTCCCTGATAGGACTTCAGTGTAGACGCTGCGACCGGCTTTGCCCAACGGGCTTCCGCGCTAGCTCATGGTCTGGTTCAGCCAGGCTGACAGCTGGGATGCCGGCATGGCACCGCTTTTCCGAGCCACTTCTTTCCCGCCGCGGAAGAGTATCAGGGTTGGAATGCTTCGAATGCCGAACTGACCGGAGGCCTGCGGTGCTTCCTCGGTATTTACCTTGGCAAACGCAACCTTTCCGGCCCATTGCCTGGCGGCTTGCTGAAATTCCGGTGCCATGGTTTTGCACGGGCCACACCAGCTGGCCCAGAAGTCCACCAGTACCGGCAGATCGGATTGCGCCACGACTTTTGTCAGGGTGGCGTCGTTCAGCGTGGCGATGTCGCCGGCCAGCAACGGCCGTTTGCAGGCGCCGCAGTTGGGGTTGTCCGCAAGACGGGCAACGGGCACACGGTTGGTTCTGAGGCAGTGAGGGCATGTGATCTGACGGACATCGGTCATGGGCGTTCTCCTGAAGGGCCTTCTGGTTCAGATGGAGCCCGGGGTGGCGGAATTCAAGATGTCAGTCCCTGGCGAATCAGGGGCTCACGTTCCGGCCGGTGTAATCCGAGAAGTCAGGCTTTTTCGGATGGTGCTGGTCGTCGGTCATGTAGGCCGAGGTCAGAATGAATTCGGCGGTGGCACGGTTGCAGGCCACCGGGATGTTCCAGAGGGCGGCAATCCGCAACAGTGCCTTGATGTCCGGGTCGTGGGGTTGGGGTTCGAGCGGGTCCCAGAAGAACACCAGCAGGTCGATTTCGCCTTCGGCGATCTTGGCGCCAATCTGCTGGTCGCCGCCCAGGGCGCCGCTCAGCAGGCACTGGATGTCATCCCGCTGCAGGTGCTCACCGAGCAGGCGGCCGGTTGTACCGGTTGCGTACAGGGCCAGCGAGGAAAAGCGGGTGCGGTTCTCGGCCACCCAGTCCACCAGTTCCTTTTTCTTGTTGTCGTGTGCCACCAGGGCGACGGATTTTACGGCCATTTAAGGTAAAGTCTCCATTTTACTGAACGAATCCGACGGCCAGTGTTTCATAGCCGGCCACCGGACGGAATAGGACAGAAGGGTTATGTCAGTGACCGACACCGTTGATTGGAGAACCACCTCCGCCGCCCTCTGGCGTCGCCACCGTTCCGGTTTGCGGGCCATTCGCCGGCTTGATCCGGTGCAGTGGCAGGACCTGACAGGCATTGACCGGCAGCAACAGGCGCTGGCCCGGAACACCGAGCGCTTTCTGGCGGGGCAACCCTCCAACAATGTGCTGCTCTGGGGCTCGAGGGGAACGGGGAAATCGTCCCTGATCAAGGCCTTGCTGAACCGCTACAGCGATCGTGGGCTACGGATGATTGAAGTGGACAAGGACGATCTGGTGAATCTGCCGGAGATCGTCGACGACATCTGTGACCTCAGCTTCCGCTTTGTGATCTTCTGCGATGACCTGTCGTTCGATGTGGGGGAGTCCGGTTACAAGGCGTTGAAAAGCGTGCTGGAAGGCTCACTGGAACTGCCGCCGGAGAATGTCCGGGTGTACGCGACCTCCAACCGCCGGCACCTGATGCCGGAATTCATGTCCGACAACCTCAAGAGTGAGATCCGGGACGGGGAGCTGCATCCGGCCGAGGCCGTCGAGGAGCAGGTCTCCCTGGCCGACCGCTTCGGCCTCCAGCTGTCGTTCTACCCGTTCTCGCAGGATGTCTATCTGCAGGCGGTGGACGCCCTGTTCCCGGAGGTGGCCGACCGGGAAGCCCTGCACCGGCAGGCGATCCGGTTTGCTACCGGCAAAGGTGTGCGCAATGGCCGGACGGCGCAGCAGTTCTATCGACAGTACGCCGGAGAAAATCTCTCGGATCCGCGCTAGGCTACTGCCGTTTGGCGAGCTTGATGAACCGGTTGTGGATGGTGCGCACACCGAAGAACACCAGCAGCAGGGTGACGGGGATGGCAATGCCAAGCACCAGCGACTTGTTGAAGTCGAAACCGGCATCGTACATGGATTCGAGTCCCAGCTTGAGCAGCCCCACCAGATAGTAGGAAATGGCCACCACGGAAAACCCTTCCACCGTGTGCTGCATCATCAGCTGGATTTTTGAACGGCGGTCCATGGAGCTGAGCAGTTGCTGGTTCTGGCTCTGGATGGCCAGCTCAACCCGGGTGCGCATCATGTCGGAAGCCCGGTCGACGCGCCTTGACAGGTCCTCCAGGCGTTCGCTCACCGCTTCGCAGGTCTTGACCGCCGGAGTCAGACGGCGGGTCATGAATTCGGTGATGGTCAGGTGGCCCGAGAGCTCGTCTTCCCGTAATTCTTCCAGCCGGGTCAGCACCAGCCGGTGGTAGGCCCGCGTGGCCGAGAAGCGAAAGGTGGAATGGGCCCGGAAGGCTTCAATGCGGGAGGCGATGTTGGTCAGTTGCGCCAACAGTTGCTGTTCGTCCACATCCTGGTTATCGGCGAGCGACTGGGTGATGATCGCCATCTTCTGGTCCATATCATTCAGCGCAGGCGTGATTTCCCGCGCCACCGGCAGGGCCAGTAGCGACATCAGGCGGTAGGTCTCGATTTCCATCAGCCGCTGGGTCAGTCGGCCGAGCTGGCTGTCCGACATGTGGTGGTTCATCACCATGAAGCGTCCGAACCCGTCACTGTGCAGCTTGAAGGTGCCCCAGACCCGTGCCGCGCCTTCCTGCGGGCTGCTGCCAACCAACCGCATTCCCTCGAAGTGTTTGCGCACGTACGCCAGGTCCCCCTGGGCATCTTCGGTGGCCGGCCGGATTTCAAGGTGAAACGCCGCGACCACGGTGCCCGTCAGTTGCTCCAGCCAGCCCTCCGGAAGCAGCGAGATACCGGTTTCGGAAAACGGTGTGTCGTCACCGGTGGCCAGGTTGGTGAAGGTGTAGGTGGCGAACTCCATGTGCATTTCCCGGCGAATCCGGAGGTTGCCGAAGGTCTGCTCGAAGCATCCGACTTCCTGCTCGGGCACCGGATAGCCCAGCTGGCGGTGCAGTTGCTGAAGGTGCAAAAACTGGAGTCGGCGTTGCTCGGGAGTGGTCAGGACCGCCATCTGGGTAACCCGGGCCGGAGTCGGCAGGACCTGGAACGGACGTGAGTGCAGTTCGTTGTAGAGGTCATCCCGCAACGGGTGAATATCGAGGCAGTCCAGTCGTGCGCTCACGGCAAGGTCCTGTGGTCAAGAATTGGCTGTCGGGATGATAACGCGGAATCGGACGCCGTCAATTCCACCTTGGACCCCATTGGCCGCTTCCACTCGTCCACCATGGAAGTCGGCGATGAGTCGGGCAATCAGAAGCCCCTGGCCCAGATGGCCTTCCTCCTGCCCTTCACGCAGGGACACAAAGGGGCCAAAAATATCGGTTCCGGAGTCGCCCGGCAGTGCCGACCCCTCGTTGAACACCGACAGCCAGAGGCCATCGGGGTGGCCTTCGAGTTCCACCTGGATCAGCCCACCCTCGGGGGTGAAGTCCCGGGCGTTGTCCACCAGCTTGTCGAGCAGCTGGACCATGAGTTCCGGGGAGCCGGTCATGGCGCAACCGTGCTCGGGGCCGACGTACCGGATCTGGTGGTGTGGGTCCAGCGACTGGTAGGCGGCGCTTGCCTGGGACGCCACCTCGGCGAGTTCGAAGTGTTCCTTGTCGGCGTGGTCAAAGCTTTGTTCCAGACGGGCCGCCTCGCTCATGCCATTGAGGATCTGACGCAGTCGGTCGGTCGCGGCCGAGGCCCGTTCCAGGTATTGCTGGCGCTCGCTTTCCGATTCGCTGTGGCTCAGGTTTTCCAGTGACGAACGAACCACCGCGACCGGCGTTTTCAGTTCGTGGGACAGGCGTCGGGAAAAGCTTTCCAGGTAGCGGTTGTAGCCATGCAGGCGGTCTACCATCTGGCTGAAGTGGCGTTGCAGCTGTCCGAGTTCATCGTCGGAGCCGGAGGGTGGCAGGGATCCGGTAATCCGGCCGTCTTCGTCGACACTGGCACTGACCGCCCGCTGCAACCGGGTGATGCGCCAGGACAGCCAGCTGGCGTAGCCCAGCAGAACCAGGGTCAGGCCCACGATGATCAGGGTGCTGCGGGCAATCACCGAACCCAGGGTGGAGCCCGAAAGCGTCAATAGCTGGTCCAGGGATTGTTCAAGGATCAGGGTGCGACCGCCAAACACCGGTTCGGTGGTCAGAAGCCAGATGCTGCCGTCATCATGCTGGACCAGTCCTTCCGGTGGCACGGTATCGGGCGCCAGTTGACTGCCGCCGTTGACCGCTTCCGCCGGCTCCGGCTGGTAAAACCGGATCAGCGCCCGCAGGGCATTCAGGCTGATCTGCTCGGTAACCTGAAGTGGGCTCAACTGGTCGAATTCCGGCCGGGCCTGACCCGGCGTCAGTTGCTGTCGTGCGATCACCCAGCCGCCGGGTTCTATGACCCGGACACTCTGACCCGGATTCAGGCGTGGTTCCAGTTGCCGTTCCAGGCCGTGGTCAGGGCGGACAAGCACGGGCATCGGCTTAACCGGGGTGCTGACACCGGCTGGCGGGTTATCGTTCGACCACCGGGCAGCAAAACCAAGTCGGCTGCCGGCCGGTGGCTCGGGCATCTGGAGTTCCAGCTGCCAGCCCGAGCGGGTGGACTGCCAGCTGCCGGTCACGCGGTAGTCCGGGGTGTCGTTGTCGGCTCCGGTCACAGCGTAAAAGGTGCCCGGTGCCGTTGCCCTGATCAGCCAGGACCGGTCCTCGGCGGCCACACCCACGGTGTCGTCCGGCGGCTGCAGCCAGAGCCTCACGCGATCATGGGGGGCGTCGGCATTACCGGGATCATACAGCGTGGGTTTTCGGTTGGAGATGCGAATCAGCAGGTAAAGATGACGGCCGTCGGAAGCGGCTTGCCACTGTAGCCCGGGTTGTCCCGAGTCTTTCATGGCATCCGTGCCCTGCCACGGTTGGGCCTGTTCTCCCTCTTCGTACCCGGGCCAGTCGTCCGGGTATCCGTCAAGGTTCAGGGATCGGTCCAGTGGCTCGACATAGATCGCCGGCTGGCCGGAGGTGACCGGGGTCTGACCGATCAGTGCGTCGCCCGCGGTGCCGGCCAGCCGTTTGGCCTGCATCCGCAGCTGCTCCCGGGCCTGTTGGCGCAGGGCATCGTCCAGCTCCAGCACAAACTGCAGGCCCGCCCAGGGAATCAGCAGCATGAGCAGGCTGGCAACCAGGAGCTGACGTTTCAGAGTCACCGGTCAGGCCTCATGGGCATTCCAGCGGTAGCCCATGCCATAGGCAGTCTGGATGCCGTCGAACTTGCCGTCCAGTTGGGTGAACTTGCGGCGGATACGTTTGATGTGGGAAGTCACGGTGTTGTCGTCGAGCACCGTACTGGCCGCCTCCATCAACTGATCGCGGCTGCGGACATGCCCCGGGTGCTGCACCAGTGAATGCAGCATCCAGAACTCCGTGACGGTCAGATCGAGGGGGCGGCCATCCCAGGCCACGGTCATCCGGTCCACATTGAGGGCGAGCCGCCCGCGTTCCAGCACCTCGTCGGGCTTTTGCAGGGCCTCCGCCCATGCCTCGGCGCGGCGCAGCAGGGCGGTTACCCGGGCCAGCAGGTGTTCCATGCTCATGTCCTTGGTGACGTAATCGTCGGCGCCCAGTCGTAACCCGTGTACCGAATCGATGTCACTGTCCCGGGCCGTCAGAAAGATGATGGGCAGGGTCTGGGACAAGCCCCGCAAGTCCTGACACAGGGCGAACCCGCCTTCCGGCTCGTCACCCAGTCCGACATCGATGATGGCGAGATCCGGCAGTTCCTGCCGCAACACCTGCCAGGCAGCCGGCCGGTCACCAAAGGCGGACACCCGGTAGCCCCGGCGCTCGAAGGCGACTCGGTAATTGTCGCGAATGGCAGGTTCGTCTTCGATCAGAACAATGTGTTTCTTCATGGTAAAGACAGTTCGGGTAACCAGTGAGCCTCTATTTAAACACGGAGCGCCGCAAGAGCAAGGCTGGCGCCGGGGGTTGCCACAATTGATCATTTTTTGCGGCCGGAATGCCCGGTTTTGCCACCTCAGGCACTCATGGGGTTGCTGAAATGACGACACATCGACCAATCATGCAGCAACAAGGACCCCGACATGATGCTCTCTACCGGACTGCTCAAACTAACACCCAGGCTTACAGACCGCCAATACCACCGGGCCCGGCGCTGGGCCGAAGGCGTCAGCCTCTGGCTGGCGGTTTTGCTGATGCTGTTCGTGCATCCGCTGTACGCCGAGGCCAGCCAGTCAGAGTCGGAATATGCGGGCCTGCTGCATTTCGTGGATGCGGCGGGACGCTGGCAGGAGCCGGCCATCGTTCTGGATAGTGACTTTGATATCCAGGTCAGTGGCCTGATCGCCGACAGCCGTCTGTCACGGCGATTCCAGAACACCAGTGACGACTGGCGCGAAGGCGTATTCGTGTTTCCCCTGCCGGAGAAAGCCAGCGTTTACGGCCTGACCATGAAGGTCGGGGAGCGCACCATCGTTGGCAAGGTGCAGCCCAAGGCCGAAGCCCGTAAAACCTATGAGAACGCCAAGGCTGCCGGTCGCCATGCCGCGAACGTTGAGCAGCAGCGCCCCAATCTGTTCACCGCGCGTGTGGCCAATATTCCGCCCGGTGAAACCATCGAGGTGGAACTTCGGTACCAGCAGCCGGTGGCGTATCGGGCCGGTGAGTTTGAACTGCGCCTGCCGACCACACTCACACCCCGGTACATGCCGGGACAGTCGCTGGCGGAGTCCTCAGGGCAATGGCAGGGCGGTTGGGCCATGCCCTCGACCCAGGTGCCGGATGCTGATGCCATCAGCCCGTTTACCGTGCGCGCCAGCGACGTTGACGCCGGCAGTCATCGGGCATCGGTCCGGATGACAATTGACGCGGGACTGCCGCTGGCCCGGGTGGTCAGCCCCACGCACCGGCTGGAAACCCGGCTCGACGGACAGACCGTGGAAGTGCAGCCGGAGCACGGGCGGCTTTTGATGAACCGGGATTTCGTGGTGCGCTGGCGGCCGCTGACAGGGAAGGAGCCCACGGCGGCCGTGTTTCACCAGCGCTGGCAGGACGAGGACTACCTGCTGACCATGATTGTGCCGGGCAGTGACAAGGCCAATAGGTTGCCCCGGGAACTGGTGTTCGTGATCGATACGTCCGGGTCCATGGCCGGAGAGTCAATCCGCCAGGCCCGCTCTGCGCTTCAGAGGGGACTGGATACCCTGAAACCGGAGGACCGGTTCAACATCATCCAGTTCAACAACCAGACTCATACCCTGTTCATGCAGCCGGAACCGGCGAACGGGAACAACCTGGCCCGCGCCCGCCGTTATGTCGCCGGTCTGAACGCGGGCGGCGGCACCGAAATGGCTCCGGCACTGGAACTGGCGCTGGATACACCGGGCGGCGAGGGTGAGGACGCTGCGGAACGGGTGCATCAGGTGGTGTTCATCACCGACGGTGCGGTCGGCAACGAGGCGGCCCTGTTTGCGCAGATTCGACAGCAACTGGGGCACCAGCGCTTGTTTACGGTGGGTATTGGATCGGCGCCGAACCTGCATTTCATGCGGGAGGCGGCCCGCTGGGGGCGCGGCTTGTACACCGCGATCCAGGATCCGGCAGATGTCGGCGGCCCCCTGGAAACACTGTTTACCGCCATGGAGGCGCCGGTACTGACCGATGTCCAGGTCCAGTGGCCCTCCCAGGCCGAAAAAATAGAGAGTTTTCCGGCCCGGCCGGGGGACCTGTTCCAGGGTGAGCCCCTGATCCAGGTGGTGCGGGGCAGCGGGCCGGCGGGTGTCCTGAAGGTATCCGGCAAGCTGCCGGGTGGCCGGACCTGGGAGCGCTCGCTGGACCTTCAACAGGCGGCCACGGGTACAGGACTGTCCCGTCACTGGGCACGGGAGAAAATTGACAGCCTGCTTGATGCAGCGCGGCTGGAGGGCACAGAGCCGGACAAAGCCCGCGTGACCCACCTTGCCGTGGAGCACGGTCTGATGTCGCCCTACACCAGCTTTGTGGCCGTGGACGACACACCGGGCCGACCGGTGGATGCACGCCAGGGCACAGAGCATCTTCCGACCCTTCTGCCGGCGGGCAGTCAGGCCGGAATGTTGCGCTACCCGCAGACCGCGACCTTGGCTCCGCTGTTGACCGCCCTGGGACTGATGGGCCTGATGTTTGCCGCAGCCATGGGTCTGCTGCAACGGAGGAAACTGGTATGAGCCGTCTCTTTCTGCTGTTGGTGACCTCATCGGCCACGCTGCTGGTGTTCGGGCTCTGGATCCCGCTGAAAGCAGTGGTTGCCCAGGAACTGCTGGAGCTGGCCTGGGCCGAAAGCCAGGCCAGACAAACCGATACCCGGCCCTGGCCCTGGGCCGACACCTGGCCGGTGGCCCGGCTGACCGTGCCCGACCTGGAGCAATCGATGATTGTGCTGGCAGGTGGGCACGGCGAGAGTCTGGCGTTTGGGCCGGGACAGGTTCTGGGCAGCGAGAACGGCCGGGGTCCGTTGGTCATCGCCGGACATCGCGATACCCATTTTGACGAGCTAAAGTTTCTGGAGACGGGCAGTGAACTGCGGCTGCAGAGTCGGGATGGTGGTTGGCGGACCTACCGTGTGCTGGCAACGCGCATTGTCGACAGCCGCTCTGAACGGATAGATACCCACCGGCTGGCGGAAGATACCCTGTTGCTGGTCACCTGCTACCCGTTTGACAGCATGGATGCCGGTGGGCCCCTGCGTTACGTGGTGGAGGCCCGCGCAGGCGGGCCCGGCAATGACATGGAACAAATTGATACTGTTGCCGGAACCTGAGGTTGGCGTACACTTGTGCGCCAAAATTCGGCAACAGAGTTGTATTACATGGGTGCATTGAGAAAATTGCTGGCTTGGGCGAGCGTGCCGGTTATCTGCCTGTTTGCGCTGGTATTTTACCTTGCCCGGCCGTTCAATCCGGACAACAATCGCCTGCTGGCCCTTGCGGTTGCCCGGGTGGGGCGTGCCCTGCTGGGCATGAAACGCCCTCTCGAGGGCCGCGAGAATATGCCCACCGATCGCCCGACGGTGGTGATTGCCAATCATCAGCACAACGATGACCTGTTTGTGGTCGGTGACCTGTTACCCCCGAGGACCGTGACGGTCGGAAAATCATCCCTGGTCTGGATTCCCTTCTTTGGCCAGGTGTTCTGGCTTGGTGGCAACGTGATTCTCAATCGTGCCCGGTCCCATAAGGCCATCGCAGTCATGCGGGCCACCAGTGAAGCCATCACCCGTGAGCGGAAGAGTCTCTGGGTGTTCCCTGAGGGCACCCGCAGCCAGGGTCGTGGCCTGCAGAAATTCAAGAAAGGTGCCTTCCATGCCGCCGTAGCCTCCGGCGCCCCGATTACCATGGTGTGTGCCCGCCAGTACGAGGACAAGACCCTGGGCTGGAGTGGTCGACGGGAACCGGTTCCTGTCCGCATCTTGCCGCCAATAGAAACCGCAGGCATGACCACCGAGGACATCCCCGACCTGATGGTCCGTTGCTACAGCCTGATGGCCGAGGCCATCGCCGAGTTGTAGAAGCGCCCGCAGTTCCGAGGGAAGTTCTTGAAGCACCTCCGGAAACAGGGCAGTCTTGGCGGGTCTGAACACGATGTTGGATGACCTTCAGGGAGGGGTAAGCAATGAATCTGATTTTGTTTCTGATCATCGGTGGTGTCGCCGGCTGGCTGGCCGGTCTGATTATGAAAGGCCGTGGCTTTGGTGTGCTGGCCAATATCGGTATCGGTATTGTCGGCTCGTTCATCGGCGGTTTTGTCTTTCGCCTGCTCGGCCTGATGGCTCAGGGCGCGGTGGGTGAACTGGTAACGGCGACCGTGGGTGCAGTTCTGTTGCTTGCCATCGTCAGCGCGATCAAGAAGGGCTGAACATGATCGTACCTGTGACTGGAGTGTTTGCCGCCGTCATTGGCATTCTTTTGCTGGTATTGTCCGGGCAGGTGGTCAGGTTCCGCCTCAAGTACAAGAAGGGAATGGGCATCACCGATGACCGGGACTTCGAGGCGGCGGTCCGGGCCCATGCGAACCTGGTGGAATACGCTCCTATCGGGTTGCTGATGTTGGCTGTGGCCGAGCTTAATGGCGTCCCCTCAGGTCTGATCTACTGGTCCGGTATGATGCTGGTGGTCGGTCGCATCCTGCACGCATGGGGCATGATTAATGGCCGAGGCGGAACCCATTGGGCCCGTATGCTCGGCATAGTCCTGACCTGGTTGGCGATCCTCGTGACCGCCATTCTGCTGCTGTGGAATGTCTGGCAGGTGTACGCCGGGTGATGCCGACTGTTACGAAAAGGGGGCCCATGTGGGGCCCCTTTTTTATGGTGGCGGAGTGATCAGGATCAGCCCTGCATGGCCTGAGCCAATTCCTGGGTCAGGTATTCCAGCTCGACCCGACGGTTTGCGGCGTGATCCTCCGGCGTGGCCAGTGGCCGGCTGGACCCCCACCCGGTAAGCACAATCTGGGTCTCCGTCACCCCCTCCTGGATCAGCAGGCGGGCGACGGCGTTGGCCCTGAGTCGGGACAGGAACTGGTTGTAATCCTCACCGCCAAAATTGTCGGAGTGACCGTGAATCTGAATCCGGACAGTGGGGTGCTGCCTGAGATAGACAGCGTGCTGTTGCAGCATGGCTTCATCGGCCGCGTCCAGCGCATGCTTGTTGAAACCATAATGGAATTTCAGCCGGTGAGGGCGTTTGGTCTCGGTGGTCAGGGCGGCAGCGGCGAATCCGGACGCCATGGCGGCCTTGGCAATCAGATCCGGGTTGTCCAAAACGAGTACGGTCATTGGCAGTATCCTTGATTCCAGTATCCGGTTTTTCTTGTTATTCCCGTTCACTATTGGCTGGAGCGGAAATAACGGCAATTGGCGAATGGTCGATAAGGCAGGTCCGCTCCCTGATGGCCTGATTAAATGGCATTTCTGTGACCCTTCGATGACAGGGGGAGTCAGAAACCATGGAACCGGGCACATTTCCGGGCTTGCATCGGCTTTGCCTTGACGCCGGATACCATTTGAACGCGAAAAGAAGGCCTTACTGTGGTAAAAAACAGGTTTTCAGGGACAGATTGTGATGAATTGTGACCGCCCATGCTGATTATTCCCGCCGAGAACGCCGTTAACTGGAAACGCCCGCCCTGGGTCACCCTTGGACTGATGCTGGCGTGCCTGCTGGTTTTTCTGTTTTACCAGGGGGGCGATAGCCAGAAGCTCGAACAGGCCGTATCCCAGTATCTCGAATCCGATCTCCAGACACTTGAGGCGCCGGCGTATGAGGATTACCTCCAGCGCCAGATCCGTTTCGAGGGCGCCCAGGATCGGGTCTACGAACTCCAGCAGTTTCAGGAATTGCGGGCCGACAATGAGCAGTTCTGGTTGGCGGTGAACCTGCTCATGGATCGAGAGTTCTACCAGTACTTGCAGAACAATCAATCGGTTATCTGGGCCGCTGGGGATCGGGCCCGCTGGAACGAGCAGCGGGCGCCGATCGAAGAAAAGTTTATCCAGGAACTGAGTTCGTTTCAGCTCGGGCTGGTGCCGGCGGAACTGTCCCTGTACACCCTGATCACCTACCAGTTCCTGCACGGTGGCTGGGGCCACATCATCGGTAACCTGGTGTTCCTGTTCCTGCTTGGATTCACCGTTGAAAAAGCCCTTGGGCCGTCGCGATTCCTGATCGCCTATCTGCTGTGTGGTGCCCTGTCCGGTCTGGTCTTCACCGCCTTTTCCACTGG
The DNA here is from genome assembly GCF_019392195.1 of Marinobacter sp. F4206. Classification (NCBI taxonomy): domain Bacteria; kingdom Pseudomonadati; phylum Pseudomonadota; class Gammaproteobacteria; order Pseudomonadales; family Marinobacteraceae; genus Marinobacter; species Marinobacter liaoningensis. Next base: position 1,424,188 of record NZ_JAHXKI010000002.1, on the reverse strand, counting down.
CAGCCCGGTGCCCCTGGTGGGCGCGTCCGGTTCGATCTCCGGGTTGATGGGGATGTACGTGGCCATTTACGGCCTGCAGCAAATTCGGTTCTTCTACTTTCTCGGGGTCTACTTCAACTATTTTCGGGCGCCGGCCCTGGCCATGCTGCCGGTCTGGCTGGGCAAGGAAATCTACGATTACTGGTTTGCCGGTGCAACCGGCATCGCCTACATGGCCCACGCCGGGGGGCTGATTGCCGGCGCGGGTCTGGTCTGGATGCTGGGGCGCAGCTGGTTACAGGTGCGGGAAGAGTTTTTCGAACCCGAGGATGAAGAGCTCGATGCCCGCTTCACCAACGGTTATGCCCAGGCAATGGCCAGCCTCGGGCGAATGGAGTTTGAACTGGCGCGCCGGCAGTTCGAGGCGCTACGTGACCATTACCCGGATCGCCCGATACTGCTGGAGCATCTCTACCGGCTGGCCAAACTGCGGCCGGACTTGCCGGAATACCGGGACCGCACCCGCGAACTGATGAACGACGCGATGGTCCGCCGGCAGCCGGAACAGATGATTGAGGTCTGGCAGGAATATCTGGGCAAGGGGGAAAGCCATCAGCCCCTGAGTGCCGAAGACCACAACCGGGTGTTGTTCACCAGCCTCAAGCAGCAGGACCTGAAGGCCGCCGAGAAGGCGTTCGAACGCCTGCGCGGCACCGGTGAAGAATTGCTGACCACAGAGGCTTGCCGGCTGTTGGTGGAAGAATTCGAGAAACGCCAGATGGAGCCCAAGGCCCGGCATTACCGGCAGTTGCTTCAAGCCTAGCGGGCAGGGCAAGTGGACGAGGCTTCCCAAAACACGCTGTGAATACGTCCATGTATGCTCGGCTCCGCCATCCATGGCTCCGCACGGTTTTGGGAAGCCTCGTCCACTTGCCCTAATCGTGAACTGCGAAGGTCGCCTTCGGTCCTTTCAGGGGCTCGCGCTTCTCGGCCTGTTCCAGGTAGGTGGCAATCTGCTCGTGCAGCGGGTGGTTCATGCAGCGTTTCTGGATGAAGGTCAGGAAGGCCGTCGCTTTTTCCCACTGATTCATCCCATTCGCGAGTGCTTGCGCCACCAGCAGGTAGGCCGGCGCAAGCTGGTCGCTGTCCGGGAAGCGTTTGTGGAAATCCTGCAGCAGCTTCAGCGCTGGCTTGAACTGGCCGCGATGGTAGAGGGCGCGGGCACAGCGCACGGCCAGCTCCGGATCATCCAGGCGGAACTGGGGCTCGGCGGCGTACAGGGACGCCAGCATTGCCGCCATGCCATCGCCGTCGTTGCGGTCGGCCAGCCAGCCGAGGATTCTGGGATGGTAGCGATAGAGCTCGGTGACGTCGTTGCACGCGGTCAGCAACTGGTAAAGCTGGCCAATGCGAAGGGCGTTATCGCGGTCACGCTTGAGTGCCTCTTTCAGCATGGACTGAACCCGGTCGTAGTTGCCGTCCTTCAGGTTCATGTCGATGTCGGCGTCGAAGCGGGCGCTGCGGTCACGTTCGTGGTTGTCCTGTCCCTCGGGGCCGTCCTGGAGGTCTGATGCGAAGCCGAGCTCTTCCTGGTACTGGAACAACAGGTAACCGAGCATGTGGAACAGGATCAGGGTAAAGGTACTGTTCAGGAAACCGGCCAGAGGTTGCGACACCCAGAACGGGAAATGGCTGACGGCAAAATCCTGGGCAGCGCCCGAGGCCAGGGTCAGCAGGATCAGGTAGCCGTAAAGGAGAAAGTAGGGGCTCCCGATCCGGGAAATAAGCAGCGCCAGGTTCATCGGGTTGACGGCCGCACCCACCGAGCGTTCCATGGCCAGCACCATGATGCTCGCCGGCAGGGCCAGCACCACGAAGGCCAGGGCCAGCATCATCAACAGCGGGCCGCCCAGCATGCCGGCTGCCGCCACCAGACCGCCCATGAGCACAAAGACCAGCAATTGCAGGATGACAATGTCGAAGCCGCTACCGGTGAATGCGGTGGAAACCGGCGGCGGTTTCAGATGCCCTTCGGCGGTATGGTTGATCACCGCATAGGTGTATTTGAACAGGGCGAGGGCCAGCACCAGCCAGATCAGGATGCCAATCAGATTGGCCGGGGCCACCACCGGTACCAGGGTGCAAATGGCGATGACGATCAAAGGATCGCTGTGGAAGGGGTACCGGAAAAACGCGCCGACCCGGTTCCAGAACGGCACCACTTCGGTCGCGGCACCCAGGTACCGCATGGCCTTGCTGCACTGGGGGCACAGGGCCCGCCGTTGCCGGGTATCGGCATCCGGCATACAGCGGCTGCAGTAATGCATCTGGCACTCTCCGCAGTGCCATTTGGCCGGGGCTCCCGGGTGGTAATCGCAATCGTGTTTCACGGCTGGCCTTCGTACTGGTCCGTCAGAAAAAATCGAGCGCCAATCATGACAGATGTCATCGGCAATCGCAGCAAACCGGTTAACAGGTAGACTATTGTCAGGCCCCGGACGTATGGGTCAGGGCAGGCAGTCAAACCGGAGGATTCTTGGACCAGCAACCGCGTACCAGCCAGACCAGCAAACCCGACAGCACGCAGAACCTGTACCACTGGCGCGATGTGTTTGCGCTGGCACTCAAGCACAAACCGCGCCTGGTCAAGGCGAACCTGCTGGCGATCATGGCGACGGTGATGAGCGTGCCGGTGCCCCTGCTGCTGCCGGTGCTGGTGGATGAGGTGCTGCTGGAAGAGGCAGGTCCGGTGTTGCCGGTGATGAACCGGCTGCTGCCGGAGGCCTGGCAGCAGCCCGTGGTCTACATCGGTCTGATGGTGCTGGCTGCGTTCGCGCTGAGGCTGGCGGCGCTCTCCTTCAATGTCCTTCAGTCCCGGGAATTCTCCAAGGTCTCCAAGGACGTGGTATTCCGGATCCGGTGCCGTCTGCTGGGCCGGTTGCAGCGGGTTGCCATGTCCGAATACGAAACCCGTGGCTCGGGCGGGATCAGCAGTCACTTCATTACTGACCTCGACACCATGGACCAGTTTCTGGGTACCACCATCAGCCGGTTCCTGGTGGCAAGTCTGACCGTGACCGGCACGGCGCTGGTGCTGCTGTGGGTGCACTGGCAGCTGGCCTTGCTGATCCTGCTGTTCAACCCGCTGGTGATCTTTGCCACCATCCTGATCGGTAAGCGGGTCAAGGAACTCAAGCGTCGGGAGAACGCCGCGTACGAGGAATTTCAGGGTGACCTTACCGAGACCCTGGATGCCATTCACCAGCTCCGGGCGGCGAACCGGGAAAAACACTACCTGCGCCAGCTGATTGATCGGGCGCGCACGGTGCGGGACCACGCCATCCAGTTCGAGTGGCGCAGCGATGCCGCCTCCCGGGCCAGCTTTGCCCTGTTCCAGTTCGGGGTCGACGTGTTTCGGGGCGCGGCCATGGTGACCGTGTTGTTCAGTGATCTGAGCATCGGCATGATGTTCGCCATCTTTGGTTATCTCTGGTTCATGCTGACGCCAGTGCAGGAGATGCTGAACATGCAGTACGCCTGGTTTGCCGCCAATGCGGCCCTGGGTCGGATCAATCGACTGCTGGAGCTGAAAGAAGAACCCCGCTACCCGGCCCTGGAAAACCCGTTCCGGGGCCGCCATACGGTGGGCCTGACCCTGAGGGATGTGTACTTCAGCTACGACGATGAACCGGTGCTGAGGGGCATCAACCTGGATCTGAAACCGGGCGAGAAAGTGGCCGTGGTGGGCGCCAGTGGCGGCGGCAAATCGACACTGGTGCAGGTGATCCTCGGGATGTACACGCCCCAGCACGGCGATGTCTTGATCGACGACGTGCCGGTTGAGCGCATTGGGTTGCCCTGCCTGCGGGAACACGTTGCCACGGTGTTGCAGCACCCGGCACTGTTCAATGACACTGTGCGCCAGAACCTCACCCTGGGGCGCGACAAGCCCGAATCCGAACTCTGGGATGCCCTGCGCATTGCCCAGCTGGATCACACAGTGGCCGTCATGCCCAGACAGCTGGACACCATGATCGGCCGCCAGGGCGTCCGTCTGTCCGGCGGCCAGCGGCAGCGTCTGGCGATTGCCCGGATGATCCTCTCCGACCCGTCCGTGGTAATCCTGGACGAAGCCACCTCGGCGCTGGATGCCGAAACCGAGTTCCAGTTGCACCGTGACCTGGAAGCCTTCCTGCGTCAGCGTACCACGCTGATCATCGCCCACCGCCTGAGTGCCGTGAAACAGGCCGACCGCGCCTGCGTGTTTGAGGACGGCCGGATTATAGAGGAAGGACACCACGATGAGCTGATCCGGCGCGAAGGTCTGTACGCCCAGCTGTATGGTGAACGGCAGATGTGACAGCCGTTTTCCCGGGGTCAGGTGCGAATGGATACTCTTGGTTACATCAACAGCTGATCTGACGCATTTGGCGACCGTATAAGAGTCACAGTCGATTATTCTAAAAACAAACGTTGCTGGTGTTGAACGGATTCACGGTACCTGCCGTTTTGAGTTTGAGGTCTTGTACGATGGCTGAATCCCTTAATCACGCTCACCAGGAAGCGCTGCGTAACGACCGCTACCTGCTTTTTATTCTGCTTGCCCATATACCCGTTGTGGCGTTCCTGATCCCGCTGGAATTTGAGACCGGTGGGTTCGCTCTGCTGGCATCTCTGTTGCTGGGATTGGTCGTTACTGGCGGGTATTTCCTACTGCGAGGCCAGCGTGCCTGCTCTGTGTTCTTTGCCGCCTGCCTGATGGCCTGGTCGGCAATCATGATTCAATCCCAGATGGGGCGGGTGGAAATGCATTTCCATATCTTTGCGGCCCTCGCCCTGATCATCATCTATCGCGACTGGCTACCGGTGGTAGCGGGCGCCGGCGTTATTGCTGTCCATCACTTGGTGTTGACGGCTTTGCAGCAGTCCGGGCTGACAGTGGGGACCATGCCCATCATGTTGTTCAATCACGAAGCGACCTATGGCATGGCATTCCTGCATGCCGGGTTTGTGGTGTTTGAAGCCGGGATTCTGGTGTTTTTTGCGCTCCGGATGGCCATGGAGCGCAGGCAGGCGTTTCAGATCATCGACGTTGTCCGTGAATTCGGAGCGAACAAGGATCTCAGTGGCCGTCTGGACGGAACCGGTGACGCCCTGACCGCCCGTTCGTTCAATGGCATGATGGATCAGTTCGCGGGCTTGATTGGTGACGTTGGGAAGCTGTCGGGACGACTGCGGGAGAGCGCCGACGAGCTGACCAGCGTCAGTGACCAGACCAGCCGCGTTGTCGAGGAGCAGCATCGGCAGACAGACCAGGCGGCAACCGCCATCAACCAGATGACGGCGACTGTCCATGAAGTGGCACAGAATGCCCAGGCGGCGTCAGAGTCGGCCAGCAACGCGTCGGACGCAGCCGCGGAGGGGCGGAAAAATGTCCAGCATGCGGTGCAGCTGACGGAAGCCACTAATAGCGCCCTGGGTGACTCGTCGCAGATGGTGACGGAGCTGGTGGACAAGGTGAAATCGATCGGTTCGTTCGTCGCGTCCATCAACGAAATCTCGGACCAGACCAATCTGCTCGCGCTCAACGCGGCGATTGAGGCGGCGAGGGCGGGCGAGCATGGCCGCGGGTTCGCGGTCGTCGCGGAGGAAGTCCGGAATCTGTCGCGGAGAACGCAGGATTTTACCCGTGAAATTGGCAGTACCATTGATGACCTGACCGCCGTTTCCCAAGCGACCTTTGCCGCCATCGAAATAGGCCAGACCCGTTCTGGCGAAACCAGCAGAGCGGTTCGCAGCACCGGGGATGCCATTCGCCAGATTGAAATGGCCATTGCCACCGTCAGCGATATGAACCATCAAATTGCAGCCGCCGCGGAAGAACAGGCGACTGCTTCGTCGGAAATCAATGACGGTGTTCAGCGTGTGGCTGACCAGAACGCCGAGGTGGTTCAGGAAGCGGAACGTACCCGGACGATGGCCCGGCATCTGGAGCAGATCATCGGTGATGTGGATGGTCTTGTTCGCGATTACCGGGGCGTATGATCTTGGTCGGACATTCATCCGGCGAATTCCGAACATTCACCGGGCGCGGTTGAACTCTGGCCAATCGGTGCAATAGTTATAGATGACTTCACATCGCCGAGTTCTTACACCAGTCTGTCCCGTATTGTGTTTGATCCAATGTCGCGCGCACACTGATGCAAGGGCTCGCGCATGGCCCAGTGTCGCCGGTTTTCGCGGCGCGCCATGCTCGAACGGCCTTCCCGAATGTTCGGATAACGACGAAAAGGAGGCACCACATGTCGAACGACAGTCCCAGTAAAGACAGCCTGAATACCTTGTCCAGCCTGGATGCGGGTGGCAAGACCTACCATTATTACAGCTTGCCAAAGGCGGCAGACACCCTCGGTGATCTCAACCGGCTGCCCTTTTCGCTCAAGGTTCTGATGGAGAACCTGCTCCGCAACGAGGACGACATCACGGTCGATCGCAGCCACATCGACGCTATGGTGCAATGGCTGAAGGACCGTCGTTCCGATACCGAGATTCAGTTTCGACCAGCACGGGTCCTGATGCAGGACTTCACCGGCGTGCCCGGCGTCGTGGACCTGGCGGCCATGCGCGAGGCCGTGAAGGCGGCGGGCAAGGATCCGGCGTTGATCAATCCGCTGTCCCCGGTGGACCTGGTGATCGACCACTCGGTGATGGTGGACCATTTCGGCGATCCGTCGTCGTTCAAGGACAACGTCGCGATCGAGATGGAGCGCAACGAGGAGCGTTACGAGTTCCTGCGCTGGGGCCAACAGGCCTTTGACAACTTCCGGGTGGTGCCGCCGGGCACGGGGATCTGTCACCAGGTCAACCTCGAGTACCTGGGCAAGACCGTGTGGTCGAAAGACCAGGACGGCAAGACCTTTGCGTACCCGGACACCCTGGTTGGCACGGATTCCCATACCACCATGATCAATGGTCTGGGTATTCTGGGCTGGGGCGTTGGTGGTATCGAGGCCGAAGCCGCGATGCTGGGCCAGCCGGTGTCCATGCTGATTCCCGAAGTGGTCGGCTTCAAGGTTACCGGCAAGCTTCGGGAAGGCATTACCGCCACCGATCTGGTGCTGACGGTGACGGAAATGCTGCGCAAGAAAGGGGTCGTGGGCAAGTTCGTGGAATTCTACGGCGACGGTCTCAAGGACATGCCGGTGGCGGATCGGGCCACCATTGCCAATATGGCCCCCGAGTACGGGGCGACCTGCGGCTTCTTCCCGGTCGATGAGCAGACCATCAAGTACATGCGCCTGACCGGCCGCGAGGACGATCAGCTCGAGCTGGTGGAGGCCTATGCCAAGGCCCAAGGCCTCTGGCGGGAGCCGGGCCATGAGCCGATCTATACCGACACCCTGGAACTGGACATGGGCGAAGTCGAGGCCAGCCTGGCAGGTCCGAAGCGTCCCCAGGACCGGGTGGCCCTGAAGAACATGAAGGCGTCGTTCGAGTTGCTGATGGAAACCGCCGAAGGGCCGGCGGATACCCGGGAGGACAAACTGGAATCGGAGGGCGGACAAACCGCCGTGGGCGTGGAAGACAGCTATGAACACCACGCCAGCCAAGATGTCGAGATGAACGGAGAATCCTTCCGCCTGCACCCTGGCGCCGTGGTGATTGCGGCGATTACCTCCTGCACCAACACGTCGAACCCGAGTGTGATGATGGCTGCTGGCCTGATCGCCCAGAAAGCGGTCCAGAAGGGCCTGAAAACCAAGCCCTGGGTGAAGACGTCCCTGGCGCCGGGCTCCAAGGTGGTGACCGACTACCTGCGGGTGGGCGGATTCCAGGACGATCTCGATGAACTGGGCTTCAATCTGGTCGGCTATGGTTGCACCACCTGCATTGGTAACTCGGGTCCGCTGCCCGATGCCGTTGAGAAAGCGATCAACGATGGCGATCTGACCGTGGCATCGGTGCTCTCAGGTAACCGCAACTTCGAGGGTCGGGTGCATCCCCAGGTGAAAACCAACTGGTTGGCATCGCCGCCCCTGGTCGTAGCCTACGCGCTGGCCGGTAACGTCCGTCTGGATATGGAGAAAGATCCTCTTGGCGCCGACAAGGACGGTAACCCGGTTTACCTGAAGGACCTGTGGCCGAGCCAGCAGGAAATCGCGGAGGCGGTCGAGAAGGTGAAAACCGACATGTTCCGCAAGGAATACGCCGAAGTGTTCGATGGCGACGCCACCTGGAAGGCCCTCAAGGTGCCCGAGAGCAAGGTGTACGAGTGGTCCGACAAGTCCACCTACATCCAGCATCCACCGTTCTTTGAAGGCATGGGTGAAGACCCGGAAGCCATCGAGGACATCCGGGACGCCAACATCCTGGCGCTGATGGGCGATTCGGTGACGACCGATCACATTTCGCCCGCCGGCTCCTTCAAGCCGGATACACCGGCCGGCAAGTACCTGCAGGCGCAGGGTGTCGATCCGAAAGACTTCAACTCCTACGGCTCACGCCGGGGCAACCACGAAGTCATGATGCGTGGCACCTTTGCCAATGTCCGCATCCGCAATGAAATGCTCGACGGCGTAGAGGGAGGCTTCACCCGGCATGTGCCTTCGGGCGAGCAGATGCCCATCTACGATGCGGCCATGAAGTACCAGGAAGAGGGCACCCCGCTGGTGGTCATCGCCGGCAAGGAGTACGGCACCGGGTCCAGTCGCGACTGGGCGGCCAAGGGAACCCGCTTGCTGGGTGTCCGGGCAGTGGTGGCGGAATCCTATGAGCGGATTCACCGGTCCAACCTCATTGGTATGGGCGTAATGCCGCTGCAATTCCCGGAAGGCACGGACCGTAAGAGCCTGAAGCTCACGGGTGAGGAAACCATCAGCATTGAAGGTCTGTCGGGTGACATTAAGCCGGGTCAGACCCTGACAATGACGGTGACCTACAAGGACGGCTCTACCGAAACCTGTGACCTGAAGTCACGCATTGATACGGCCAATGAGGCGGTCTATTTCCAGCACGGAGGCATCCTGCACTACGTGGTGCGGGAAATGCTCAAATCTGCTTAACAGCGCGTGACCTTACGTGGCCCGGCGGGACGGCTCGCCGGGCCTCAGTCCGCCTGGTCTCTCATCACCAGGGAGGCCGCCGGCAGTTCAAGCCAGAACAAGGCGCCCTCTCCGGGTGTCGACCGATAGTCAACCTTGCCATTCATGTTGGCCATCAGCTCCCGCGTAATGGCGAGTCCCAGGCCAGTGCCGCCCTTTGCCCTGCGGTCGGAGCCGTCAGCCTGGGAGAATTTCTGGAAGATCTGTTCCCGGAATCCCTGGGGCACGCCTTCTCCGTAATCCCTGACGCACAGACGTATCCGGTCACCTTGCTGCTCGGTAAAGACCTCCACGCTGGCGCCCTCGGGCGAGAACTTGATGGCGTTGGACAGCAAATTGGTGGCGGCCTGATCGAACCGTTGCCGGTCCACCCGGACCGTCGCCCCGGCAAGTTCGCCAGTGTGAATTTGGACCTGGCGTTCCCGGGCGAAGGGTTCGATGTTCTCAACGCATTCGCGAACGAGTTCGGGCAAAGTGTGATCTCCGAGCTTGAAGGGCATCTTGCCCGCCGCGAGTTTCTCGATGTCCAGTAAGTCGTTGATCAGCATGGTTAGTTGCCGGCTGTTGCGGTAGGCAATCTGTGCCAGCCGGGACGCGCTCTCAGGCAGCTCGCCCGCGGCGTTATTGGCCAGTAGCCCCAGCGAGCCGGATATCGAGGTAAGCGGGGTTCGCAACTCATGGCTGACCGTCGAGATGAACTCGCTTTTCAGGCGATCCACTTTTTTCTGTTCGGAAATGTCTTCGGTGATGAGCCAGATCACGGATTCGCTGTCGTGGCTATCGAGCTGAAGGCCCTGGAGCATCACCGGCACCATCTGCTGCTCCGGATTCGGGAAATAACCTTCGAGGCCACTGAACCGGAAATTTTTCTTCAGGGTGTCCCGAATGCCCGGTCCGGCGGTCCGGAGCTTGCCGTCCTGATCGAAAGCATTGTCGAAATAGTCCAACGACTGCGCCGCCTTGCCAAAACTGCGTTCGAAGGCGCGGTTGGCCTGCAGCAGCTCTCCCCGGTGAGCACTGTATAGCCCTATGCCAATGGGTGCGAGCTCAAACAGGCCCTTGAACCGGCGTTGCATTTTCCGGTCTTTCAGCATCAGGCTGGTAAGCCAGAACGTACCGGAGGTCACCAACAGTACCATCAGGGTCAGCAGACCCCTTACCAGCAGGGGGGATTCCGGATGGTTTGGCCAGCCGGTGTCAGGCTCGGCAAAGAGGGTCCATCGGGTGCCTGGCATATTCAGGCTGGTTGTGACGGGGTTGTGCCACGTGGCTGGCTCGGTCCCCAGGAACATTGCGGCACGGTCAGCGGGATCCTCTGACGTGGACAGTCCGAACGTCATGTCGTCTGCAAACGGGACCAGGCCCGCGGTATGGTAGAGGCGGTCCAGGTCCAGGATGACGGACGTCACGCCCCAGAATTCCCCGGTCTGGCTCTCGAATATGGGGATCCGTCCGGCGAGCCCCTGGCCGCCCTGCACGAGGTCGATCGGCCCGCTGTAAACCACCTGCCGATTTACCAGCATCCGCCGGATTTGCTCGGGTGAGAGACTCTTGGCCGTCAGATCCAGCCCCAGGGCAGATTCGTTTCCTTCGAGGGGGTAGATATGGCGAATAACAAAGTCGGGGGCCAGTCCGATATTCCGGAGCTCCGGTGCCAGCCTGAAGATGACCGAGGCCAGTTCCCGGAAGCGCTGCTCATCAATGTCGGGTTGCACGGCGACATTCGCTGCCAGACCCCAGACGGTCTGAATATTCTGCAGGATGGTGCTCTGGAGCCGCAGGCTGAGCTCGTCGAGTCGCTCCTGCCACTGGTGCCTGACGTCGGTTTGATGTCGGGCGGTGCCGGCGGAATCCAGAGACAGGGCCACGGCGATCATCAGCAGCAGAATGCCAATCCGGGCCGCCCAGATCAGCCAATGAAACAGTTTGTCCTGATTTCTTGTTTTCATGGTTTTGTGCTCAATGGCCGCTAGCGGAGCGGAATGTCGAGCCAGAAGCTCGCGCCCCGGCCCTCCACCGATTCGAAACCAACTCCGCCGCCCATCTGGGTCATGATTTCCCGGGTGATGGCCAGCCCAAGACCGGTGCCGCCCCGTCCCCGGGTGTCGGAGCTGTCGGCCTGGGCAAACTTCTGGAATATCCGGCTGCGGAAACTGTCGGGTACGCCGGGCCCCCGGTCGGAGACCTGGATGCGGAACTGCCCTTCTTTCAATCGGGTTTCAACGACCACCTCGCTCTGTTCGGGGGAAAACTTGATGGCGTTGGACAACAGGTTGGCCAGCGCCTGCTCAAGGCGTTGGCGATCCACCTGAAGCTCCTGGTCCGCATAGTGGTCCTCGAAGCGGACCGAAACCTGCCGGTCAACCGCATAGGTGTGCATACGGTCAATGCAGTCCTGAATCGCAGGGCTGAGAGTTTGCCATTGCAGCCGAATCTTCATGCGGCCGGAAACCAGCTTCTCCATGTCCAGCAGGTCGTCAATGAGTTGCTTTAACTGGTCGCTGTTCCGGGCGGCAATGGAGATCATTCGCTTCACCTGCTCGGGCAGCGGGCCCAGGGCACCGCCGGCAATGAGGCCGAGCGACCCGGCGATGGAGGTCAGGGGGGTGCGTAGCTCGTGGCTGACGGTGGAAATGAACTCGTTTTTCATCCGTTCCACCTTCTTGCGCTCGGAAATATCCTCAATCAGCGACCAGACCAGCGTGCGGCCGGAGGAGTTGGTGATCCGCAGACCCTGGATAACCGCCGGATAGCTGGAGCCGTCCTTGCGCAGGATGTTCTGTTCGAATGGGCCGAAGCGCCCCGTCTCCTGGAGTTGCGATAACGCGCGATCCCGCATGCCGACGAACCCGCCGGAGAGCAGGTTTTTGAAGTCCAGTGCCATGAACTCGTCCCGGCTGTATCCCGTTGGCTTCAGCAGTGCCTGGTTTACATCCAGAAAACGGGTTTGACGATAGTCATTCAGGGCGATACCAATGGGTGACAGCTCGAACAGGCGTCGCAGTTCTTCCTCGCTTTCCTGCAGGGCCAGCTGGATCCGTTTTTTGTCGTCGATATCGGCGATGTAGCCGTGCCACATGATGCTCTTGTCGGCCAGCAGTTCCGGTGTGGCCCGCCCCTCGACCCAGCGCCAATCGCCATCGCCCCGGTGTGTACGGTATTGCTGTTGCCACACGGAAAGCCGCTGGGCCGACTCGTTGATGCTTGCGCCCACTGCGTCAAGATCGTCCGGATGGATGCGACTGAATACCGCCGACGCATCGTCGGCAACATCCCCGCTCTCGACGCCGTAGATTTCCCGGATGCCCGGACCGGAAAACGGAAAGGCCGACGAGCCGTCCGGCCATAACCGGTACTGGTACAGCATGCCCGGCGTCTGCTCGACCAGTTTGGTCAGGGTCTGCACGCTGATACGTCGCTCGAGGACGCCGGCGACCCAGCGCGCCAGCAGGGTGACAAAGGTGACTTCGGTCTCAGAGAAGCCATGCTCCCGTGGCGTGGGCGAGGAAAAGTTAAGCGTGCCGAACAGCCGGTCATGAAGGTAGATCGGCGCGGCGACGTAGCTTTCGAGGCCAAAAAGCTCGTAGCAGGGAAGGTCCCGGTAGGGAGAGCGTGCCATGTGGTCAATGGAGAGGCTGTCATCCTGTTCCACCATGATCGAGCAGTAGGTGTCGGCGAGGGAAAAGCTCAGTCCGGCCTCGAGTCCGGCGTCGGCCGGTGCATCGAACCACCGGATGGTGTATACGCTGCTGGTGATCTCGCTGACAATGGCCAGGGGCATGTTCAGGTAGTCGGCGCCCAGGCTCAGGGCCTTGCGGATGCGGACGTCATCGTCTGTTTCCGGGTCCAGGGCCAGATCGTTCAGGATGCTCAGCGCCGTATTCTGCTGCTGCATTTTTTCGAGGTTGGCCATCTCGGCGGTGATATCGGCATGGGTGCCGTACATCCTCAGGGGGGCGCCATCCCCGGTCCACTCGAATACCCGGCCCCGGTCGTGAACCCAGACCCAATGCCCATTCTTGTGCCGCATGCGACAGCGATAGTCATATTCGTCAAGTTCGCCGGCAAAATGGGCGTTGAGCAGGCGCTCGGATTCCGGCAAATCCTCGGGATGCGCCAGGTTGAGCCAGGTCTGGATACTGACCGGCTCCAGCTCTTCGAGGCGATAGCCGCAAATCTGGGCCCAGCGCTCATTAAAGACGGTTTCTCCGGTCTGGACATTCCATTCCCAGGTTCCGACCCGGGTCCCATCAATCACCGCCCGGGCCCGCCGCTCGCTCTGCCGGAGATCCTGGTAAAAGTCTGAGGCGGCCTGCAGGTTGATCTCACGCTCTACACAATCGGCCAGTTCCCGTAACAGGGTCTGATCATCCTCACTGAACCGGCGTGGTTTGCGGTCAATCAGGCACAGCGTGCCCAGTCTGAAACCGTCGGCGCTGTGCAGCGGGGCACCGGCGTAGAATCGGATAAAGGGCGCTTCGGTAACCAGCGGATTGTCATTGAAGCGGCTGTCATGGAGTGTGTCCTCAATGACGAAAACGTCCGAATGCAGGATGGCGTGGCCACAGAAGGAGATGTCCCTGGGGGTTTCCGGCGTCGTCAGGCCCTGACAGGACTTGAACCATTGCCGGTTCCGGTCGACCAGACTGACCAGCGCAATTGGCACATCGAACATCTTGCAGGCTATGCGGGTGAAACGGTCGAATCGTTCCTCGGGGCTGGAGTCCAATAGCCCGGACCGGTCAAGCGCGGCCTGGCGCTCCTGTTCATGTGCGGTGAATTCCGGCGCTTTCATGGTGTGTTCAGTTCTCTTGTTCGGCGGTGGGGAGCTCAATCCAGAAATTGGCACCCTGTTCGTAGTAGTAACCGATTCGGCCCTGCATCAGAATGCTGAGCTCACGGCAGATGGCCAACCCGAGCCCGGTGCCGGCTGTCGATCTGGTGGTGCCGGCCTCAGCCTGCGAAAAGCGCTCGAACAGGCGCTCCACAAATGTTTCCGGCACGCCCTCACCGCTGTCCTGAACGGTGATCCTAAGCGACCCGGCGTCTCCGTCCTCAACCCGGATCTCCACCGTTCCCCGGGCTGGTGAGAATTTAATGGCATTGCTGACAAAGTTGTCGAGTATCTGGCGCAAACGGTGGGGGTCCGCGACCACGGCGCGCTCGGGATCACACGTGGCTGTCAGCGTGATGTCGTGATCGCTGGCCATGGCCTGATTGCCGGAGACCGCCGCTTCGATGATCGGTTGTAGCGGTTCCCGGGCCAGCGTGACCGACATCTGGCCCGCAGACAGTTTGCTGAAATCCAGCAAGTCCGAAATCAGAAGCTGCAGCCGCTCGCCGTTGCGAAGCGCCAGTGTGTTCATCTGCTGAGCCTTCTCCGGCAGCTCGCCCGTCGCCCCGGACTGAATCAGTCTCAGCGCGCCGTTGATGGAGGTCAGGGGTGTGCGCAGTTCGTGGCTGACATTGGAAACAAACTGTTCCTTCATCTGGCTGATGGCATCGCGCTCGTCCATCAGGCGGTTGAACGCCAGGGCCAGGTTGCGGACTTCACCCGGGCCGGCGGGGGCCAGTCTTGCCGCCTCGGAGGGGTGTTTCACCATGTTCTCGATCTTTTGGGTCATGCGGTCAAGGCGGTTGGTCGCCGACCGGCTGAGCCAGTAGCTGATCAGCGAAATCAGGACGGCAATGCCAAGACTGATCCCGAAAAAGCGGGCGAACGATTCCTTCGCCGGTGCTGTGGCCCATTCGTAGGGTACGGCACGTATAAACTGCCAGCCGAGCTTCTGGAGGTGGCTGGTGGCATAAATCAGGTCCTGACCAGCCGGCCCCTGGGTCTGGCCAAACCGGATACCGGACAGTGCCGCGTCAATCAGCGGGTCTGTGCCGGGGTCCGGCAGAGACTGGATGTCGCTCTCCGGTTCCGGTCCGCCCTCGATGTACAGGAAGTTGTCGGAATCAATGACCTTGAACGTGGCATCGTCGTTGGCAATTTCCCTCAGCATGGCTGCGGGGAGGATGCTGGTTTCACCGAGATTAATGGTGCCGCCAAGGAATCCCAGCAGGTCGCCGTCATCCGTTTCGATGGGCGCGATGAAGGAAATCAGCGGGACGCCGGTGGTCCGACCGATAATGGGCCGGCTGATCACCGGTTGCCGGGTTTCGATGGCCTCCTTGAAGTGTTGCCGGTCAGCATAGTTGGTGCCGATGCGCCCGGGCACAAACAGAGTCTGGGCGATGGCCGTTGCCTTTTCATCGAACACCAGAATGCCGTCCGGGAAAAGGGATTGCAGCAGTCTCTGGCGCTCGAGCTGTTCGGCGATCTCGTTCTGGTTGTGAAGCCGGTCGCCATCGCTGAGCATGCTGGCGGATTCCGACAGAACATCGAGCTTTAACTGCAGCCGCTGGTCAACTTCCGCGGAAATCCGGCGGGTTTCGTACAGCTGTCGTTCGGTCAGAATGGTCTCGAAATCGTCGACCAGGGCACCGTAGGCAATCAAGAGCACCGACCCGACCGTCGCGATGGTTCCGACCAGAATGATCAGGGCAAGGCGCGTGCCCAGTGAAAATGAACGCAAACCGACTTCCTTACTGGTACTTTGCCGAAAATATTGCTTTGATGTCTTTGAATCTGGCACACACGAATTCTGGAGCAGATTACACTGAACAACCATGCCTGAAGAGAAAAATTCTGAAGTTGCACGGAAGCTGGAACTTCTCAAGCTGCGGTTCAAGGAAAAAGCAACGACGGACATTGGTCTCTTGCGGGCAGCGGCGGACCGGTTCCGGGCAGGTGATTTCAGCGCCAGCGACATCGCGTCCGTCTACCACTCTCTCCACCGGCTGGCGGGGTCGGCAGGCACGTTTGGCTTCAGTGCTCTGGGTGAGGAAGCGCGGTCGTTGGAGATCATGCTGAAGCCGCTGGCCGACATGGATGACGATTCATCGGGCTCGGCCATAGCGGCTGAGCAGGGACGGGACGTCGTCAACCAGGCGTTCGTGGACCGGGTGGCTCAGCTGGAAAGTCTGCTGTCTTTGGAGCAGGGCGCGCCCCTGACCGGTGACGACGCCTCGCCGCGGGCGTCGGCCGAGCGCTCGGAAGAGTCGGTGGTGCTGATCGTGGATCCGGATCAGGATGCTGCCCGGGATCTTGCCTGTGGTCTGGAGTTTCACGGGTTTCTGGCCAACATTTTTCCTTCAGTCGAGAGTGCCGTGGTGAACGGGTTGGCCGGCGTTTCGGTGATGGTGGTCAGGGACGATCTGGTGATCCGGGAGAGCCGGCAACTCGGTTCAGTTGCTGACAAGCCTCCGATCATCTGCGTGGGTGCCGGGGATTCTTTCAGCCAGCGGTACCGGCTCGCTGAGCGCGGCGTTGATGGGTTCGTGTGCGAGCCGGTGGACATCCCGGTGCTTGCGGACTACATGGAACGGCTTATTACGGAGCGCGATGAAGGTGGTTCCGGCCGGGTGATGATCGTGGACGATGATCCCGAGCTGCTGGAGCACTACGGATTGGTGCTGGAAGAGGGCGGAATGGAAGTCCGGCGAGTGAACAAACCGGCGGAGATTCTGAGCGTCCTGTCAGAGTTCAGGCCGGACATCGTGCTGATGGATGTGCAGATGGGGACCTTTACGGGCCCCAACCTTGCCCGAATGCTGCGTTTTGATCCGGAATGGCTGGGCTTGCCCATCATCTTCCTGTCATCGGAGGAAGACCGGGAATTCCAGGTCGCCGCCCTCGCCAAAGGGGGGGATGATTTTCTGACCAAGCCGGTGTCAGACGCCTTCCTGCTGCGTGCTGTGAAAGTCAGGTGTTACCGCGCCCGGCAACTGGGCAAGCTGGCCTCAAGGGACAGTCTGACCGGGCTGCTCAAGCATTCGGTCGCCAAATTTGAAATCCAGAAAGAGCATGCCCGTTGTCAGCGCCTGGGTCAGCAGTCCGTGGTCGCCATGCTCGACCTTGATCATTTCAAGCAGGTCAATGATCGCTACGGCCACAGAACCGGTGATTTGGTCATCAAGGGGCTGGCGAACCTGTTGCGACATCGGCTCCGAAAGTCCGACGTCATCGGCCGCTATGGCGGGGAGGAGTTTGTCGTAGCGCTGCCCGATTGCTCCGTCGAGAATGCCCGCCAGGTCCTGCAATCCGTGTGCGATCACATGGCCGGGATTATTTTCACTGCTAATGGCCAGGAATTCACCGTCACCCTGAGCGTGGGGGTAGCGCCACTCCAGAATTCTCCGACCGGTGACGATGCCCTTGAGGCGGCGGATCAGGCTCTGTACCGGCGCAAGCAGAGCGGGCGCAATGGGGTTATGGTCAGTGGTGACGAACCGGAACCGGCAGGGACGGTCAGCTGAGTGATGGATGCCCTGATTGTAGAAGATGACGATCTGATGGCCGACCTGCTGGAAACCGTGGTTGCGGGACTGCACCCGGCCATGACCGTCTCCAAGGCTGCCGGTTTTCAGGAAGCCATAGCGCTCTGGCAGCAAAAAAAGCCGGGGCTGTTGGTTGTCGACTGGAATCTTCCGGACGGTTCGGGTCTGGAAATCGTCCGTCAGGTCCGGGCCACGGACCGGGACGTGGCCATTGTGATGATTACCGGGCGTGCCGATCGGGAGTCCATTCTCAAGGCGGCGCATTACCGGATAAACGGCTATATCAGCAAACCGTTCAAGGTCGAGATGTTGCACGAGCGCCTGCTGGCGATGGTCGGCAAGGCCCTGCCCGAGGGTACCTCCGACGTTACCTCCCTGGATGAGATGCTCTCAGGCGGCCTCGATTCGGTTATTCAGCTCCCGGCGAAAACCGATGCCGCCAGTGTGATTGATCTTATGGCCCGTGCTGAGGGCCTGGCGGCTGCTCAACTGGCGGAGCGGTGGCAGAATGACGCCTCGCTGTGTAGCCGGTTACTGGACGTCGCCAACCGGTCCTCGTTCCGTAGAACCGGCACCCCGCTGGTAAATCTGCGCGACGCGATTTCGTCGATGGGTGTGCCCATGGCGCTGAATCAGGCGCTGGCGTTATCGCTGGACGTCAGTGCGGCGTTCTCTTCGGGGTTATTGACCGACCTGGCCGTGGACTTTCAGCAACGGGCTGAGGCTGTGGGCCTTGAGGCACAGAGGATGGCGCTGGCCTTGGGGAAAAAGTCCGCGCAGTTCCAGACCGCCGGTTTGCTGAGCCGTATGGGCGAACTTGCCGTGCTGAAAGTGGTGGATCAGTACCTGAAGCAGGGTGGCACCCTGGGCGACAAGCAGACAGAACAGGCGATTCGGGACTGGGCCCAGCCCTACGGCAACCGGCTGAAGGTGCAGTGGCGTCTGCCACTGGAGCTCAGGCAATTGATTGGTGCGGTTCACTATGTGTCCCGTGAAAACGTCACCCAGGACCGCCTGATCATGCGGGCGGCGGCGTTGATGGTCAATGATACGACGCCCGAGGCGGAACGCAGCAGACTGTTGCGACAGCTCGGACTGGAAGACTGGCAGGCAGCTGGTCAGGAAAAGGGGCAAGGCAACGATGGGAGTTAAGATGGCGGAAACGGGTGTCGAGCTTGAGCGAATCATGTTGGTCGAAGACGAGGAGGACATCCGTGCGGTGGCCGAACTTGCCCTGGAAGCGGTGGGTGGATTTACCCTGAAAACCTGCGCTTCCGGCCACAATGCCCTGGCAACGATTGAAGCGTTCCAGCCGCAGCTGATTGTGTTGGATGTGATGATGCCGGGCATGGACGGTCCCTCTACCCTGGGCGCGATTCGCCAGCTGCCTGGCTTTTCCCGGGTGCCCGCGATCTTCATGACTGCCAAGGTGCAGCCGGATGAAGTCAGCGGATATCTCGGCCAAGGCGCGGCGGCCGTTATTCCCAAACCCTTTGACCCCATGGCGCTGTCGGACAGGATTCGCGAGATCTGGGCCAGCCTCGACCCCAGTGCACGTCCGGAATGACGCAATCTGGCGGCTTGCACTGGTGTCGCAGCCGGCGATTCGGTTACCCTGTTGGGAACGAACCATCTGGCATTGTTGAGGCCCCGTCATGTCGTCTGAACCCTCCAGTGATGAGCTGAAAGCAAAGCTGAACCTGGAAACCTCCCGCATTCACTGGCACGATCTGCAAACCTATTTTGCTCGCGGCCAAGTCGTTCGGGTCGCCCCCGAATTGGATTTGCTGGATGTCGCGACCGAGTTGGCAGCCGATAACAAAGCCCGGTTCCAGCAGTGGATGACGGACGGCAAGGTTGGTGATATCCCGGCGGATCTGGCGCAGGCCTGGTACGACAGCAATGCCGAACTCTGGGCGGTGGTGATTGCGCCCTGGGTGCTGGTTCAGGATCGGTCCGGCCATGTGCTGCACTGATCACCCTGCGGGTCTGAAATGAATCTGCACTATTTTCATGGTCGCGGTCCCCTGAAGGCATTGGTGATGGTTCGTCGGGAACATCGTCTGGAACTCTTCATCAAGCCGGTGGGTGAGCGTACCTGGGCACTGGTGGCCCTTACCGGCCCCGATCAGGGGCAGCCTCAACGCCAGCACTGCCAGGGCCCCTGGGCCACCCTGGCCCGCGCAGAATCGGTTCTGCGCAGTACCGCCGGCGCCCTGATGGGAAACGGCTATGAACCGCGCCCGTCTGATTATGTGGTGTGGTCGGTGACCGCCCAACGGCTGGCCCGTACCCTGCGACTTGATCAAGGCACTGGTGCAGACCGGCCCATGCTGGATCCCGACCAGTTCGAACCCCTCGTCTGATTGACGCTTTCCCATATCCTGCCTGAGGACACCATGCTGACCAGTGCTTTGCTGATTCTCGCCCCCCTGTTTCTGGGATTCGCCCTGCCATTGGAGAACCGTCGGGCAATGACGGTCATTCACTACTTGGTCGAGATCCTTGTCTATTTCATCCTCGGTCTGTTGGGCCTTGGGCTGGGGCAGATGGAGGGCCTGGCCAGCCAGTTGGGGGGGATGGCGGTCCAGGTTCTGTTGCTGGTGGTGGTTCTGTTCATGGCCAACATGGCCGGGCTCTGGCTGTTGCATCGCTTGCAGCCGATGGCGACGGAACAGGGCCAGTGCGGCGAGAGTCCGGGATACCGTCGACTGTTCATGGCTGGACTCAAGCCGTTGCTGGCGGTCCTGTTAGGCCTGCTCGCCGGCTATTTCCTGCTGCCGCCGGTACCTCTGGTTGAAGACGTTGCCACCTGGTCGCTCATGCTGTTGTTGTTCCTGATCGGACTGCAGCTTCGCAATGCCGGGCTATCGCTGCGCAAGCTGCTGATGAATCGACAGGGTCTCGGGATTGCCGTGGCCCTGACACTCAGTTCTCTGGCGGCGGGTGCTCTGCTGATCCCCGTTCTCGCTTTGCCCTGGCACGATGTGCTGGCACTGGCCTCAGGGTTTGGCTGGTACTCGCTGTCCGGCATTGTGATCGGCGAGGCGCTGGGCCCGGCCTGGGGCGGCGTTGCGTTCCTCAATGACGTCCTGCGGGAAATCATCGCGCTGGCGATTATTCCGCTGCTGATCGCGACTCGCCCTGCCATGGCGATCGGCTATGGCGGGGCCACGGCGATGGATTTTACCCTCCCGGTGATACGCAGCAGCGGTGGTCTGGCGTGTGTTCCGGTGGCCATTGCCTCGGGCTTTCTGTTGTCGTTCCTGTCACCGGTCATGATGGGGGTTTTCCTGTCGTTGGGCTGAATTGGCGTGTTTCGGGGCAGGTAAGGGTTTTACCGGTACAGTGCACACAGTAAGATTGAGAAAAGTTAACCTCTCCTCTCTGGACTGAGCAATGCACCGACGCCACTTTCTGGGACTCTCTGTTGCCGCTGCCATGGCGGCGACCGGTGTTGCAGGGTGTGGGCGGTCGCAACCGCTGAGATTGGGAATCCACCCCTGGATTGGTTATGAATCCCTGTATCTTGCCGAGGAGTTCGGCTGGCTTCCCGAGTCGGTCCTATTGGTCAAGGGGGAAGCAGCGGGGGATTCCATGGCCGGCCTGCTCGCCGGAGAGCTTGAGGGTGCTGCCCTTACCCTGGACGAAATGCTGAGGGTGAGGGACCAGGGCGGTGATCTGGTTATTGTCGGGGTAACGGATGTCTCTGCCGGCGCTGATGTGCTGATGGTAAAGCCTGACATTGTAGAATTGTCTGAGCTCCGGGGGCGCAGGGTCGCCGTCGAGTTGTCGGGCGTGTCCGGCATCCTGCTGATCAAGGTTCTGGAGAAGGCGGGGCTGAGTCGTGACGATATCGTTCAAGTGAATCTTCCGGTGAATGAGCATGTCGACGCCTGGAACCGCGGGGATGTGGACGCCTCGGTCTCCTATGAGCCGGTTTCTTCGGTTCTCGAAAGTCAGGGCGGCGTCCGGTTGTTTGACAGCGGTGACCTGCCTGAAACCATTTTTGACGTGCTGGTCGTGACCCGCCAGGTCGCCGAGACTGATCCCCAGGCGGTCCGGGACCTTCTGACCGCTCACTTTACGGGGCTGCAGCATCTGGTTCGCAACCTGCATGATTCGGTTTACCGCGTGGCGAGTCGCCACAAAACATCGCCGGCTGCAATCCGGAAGGCCCTGGCGACGGTCATGTTGCCCGATCTGGCCTCGAATCAGCGGTACCTCGCGTCGACCGGTCGGGTCGAACTCATGGCACGCAACCTGGCGCATATCATGACGACCGAGGGCATGATCGGCCAGATGCCCGATTCCCGCCGGCTCTGTGACCCATCGTTTCTGCCGCGGAGTGTCATTTGAGGACTCTACGCCTCGTCGTATCGCTTTGGGTTCTGCTGCCGGCCGCGGCGTGGGCGGCTGGGCCGACGCTGACTTTCGGTGTGTTCGCCTCCCGACCCGAGGCCATTTTGGTCGAAAGGTACGAACCCTTGGCCGAGTATCTCTCGGAGGCGATCGGTAACCCCGTCGAGTTGCAGTTGCTCAACCAGAGCGAGATGGATCGTGCCCTGGCGTCCAACCGGCTGGATTTCATCGCGACCAACCCCAGCCACTTTCTGGTGATTCGAAGTGAACGCAGTCTGACCGGGGTGCTCGCCACGATGGTGCGGACCTGGCAGGGAACGTCGACGACCAGCCTGGGCGGCGTCATCATTACCAGTGCCGGGCGCACGGATATCAATGGCCTCCAGGATCTCCGTGGCAAAAGCATTGCTGCTCCCGGAGAACACTTTCTGGGTGGGTACCAGGCTCAGGTATTGGAACTGATGGAGGCGGGACTGGATGTTCGCCGCAGCAACCGTATCAAACTGGTTGGCAGTCACGATCGGGTGATTCGCGCCGTACTGACCGGGGATGCCGATGTCGGCTTTGTTCGTTCCGGTCTTTTGGAGCAACTGAACCTGAGCCAGCCCGGTCTGATGGACCAGTTTCGGGTAGTGAACGAACAGGGTCTCACGGGGTTTCCGTTCCGGGTGTCCACACGCCTGTATCCGGAATGGCCGTTGGTTGCGCTCCCCCATGTCGATAGCCGTGTTATCCGTCGGGCGGCCTCCGCTTTGTTTGCCCTGGAAGCTGACACCCCGGTGGCCCGCGCTTCGGGGATTGCGGGTTTCTCACCGCCGGCGGATTACCAGTCGGTGGAATACCTGGCCCGCAAGCTGCGGATTGCACCTTACAACAAGGTGCCCGAAGTCACCTGGATTGATGCCCTTCATCAGTACCGGATTTGGGTGTTCACGGTACTGGTCCTGGTGATGCTGTTGGTCACCAGCACGTTGTGGCTCGCAAAGCGGACGCGCCAGTTGTCAGTGGCGCAAGGACGCTTGCGCCGGCTCATCATGAGCTGGCCCCAGCCCATGATGATCATTCAGGGCGGCGTGTTCGTGGATACCAACCGGTCAGCGGTGGATTTGTTCGGCTATGCTTCCGGAAAATCCCTGATGGGCAAGGATATCGCCGCCTTCTCTCCGGAGCTGCAGCCGGATGGCCAGCTGTCCCGCCAGAAGATGACAGCCCTTATCGACCGGGTCAGCGGTGGGGAAGTGAACCACGGCGAGTGGGTGTTCCGACGGGCCGACGGCGCCAGTGTCTGGGTCGATATGACGATCGCACCGGCCTACGACTCCAGCGAGTCCATTCCTTTTCTGTTGTGCTCACTGTACGACATCACCGGGCGCAAGCAGGCGGAGCAGAAACAGCGACTCGCCGCCAGTGTGTTTGACTATGCCCGGGAGGCCATATTCATCACCGATCGTCACGGTACGGTCGTCGACGTGAATGACGCCTACGTTTCGATCACCCGAAGCCCGCGCAGCTGCATCATTGGACGGCAGCCGCCCCTGCCCGTCGATGAGGGCAGCAGCGTGTTTCAGAGTGCCCGGAGCCAGGGGTTCTGGCACGGCGAATTCACCGCCACCCGGGGCGATGGTGAACCTATGGCCCTGGCGGTAACAATCAGCTCTGTTCGGGACGATAATGGAGATATCACTCATTTTGTCGGCATCTTCAGTGACGTGACCCGTTTGAAAGAGCAGGAGCAGAAGCTGCTCACCCTGGCGCACTACGATGCCCTCACCGGCTTGCCCAACCGCGTTCTGTTTGCTGATCGCCTGCAACAGGCCATGGCCCAGGCTCGGCGTCAGGAGTACAAAATCGCGGTGGTGTACATTGATCTGGATGAGTTCAAGCCCGTCAATGACGCCTTTGGCCATGAAGCCGGCGACACGTTGCTGGTGCAGGTTGCCAATCGGATGCGTCTGGCCCTGAGGGAGGAGGACACGCTGGCCCGTCTCGGGGGGGATGAGTTCTCCGCTGTGGTGGTTAATGTGCCCGATGAGGACGATCTGGAGGGGTTGCTGTCACGGTTGCTGCGATCGGTTTCGGCCCCGGTCTGGGTGTCGAATTATGCGGTTGAGGTATCCGCCAGTATTGGTTACACGCTGTTCCCGCAGTTGACCGATCTGGATGGCGACCAACTCCTGCGCCAGGCTGACCAGGCCATGTATCGAGCCAAACAGCAGGGCAAAAACCGTTATTGCCGGTTCTTTCTCGACAGTGCCTGATCGTCTTCGATGAGCGCGTCAGTTCCCGGCTTCCATTGCAGGGATTTGTTCCACTGGTCGGACAGCCGGCGCACCGAGCTGAGATCGTCCAGTAACCGGTCTCCGGAGCTGGTTGGCACGTCCCGCTTGACGACCATTTCGAGCAGGGAGGATTTCAATTGATGATAAGTCTGCTCCGCATCGTCAAAAGTTCCGGGAGACGTGTCCTCCGAGGCAATCAGCGTACGAAGCACATCCAGATAACGCTCCAACACGGTCCTGAGGGGAGCAAGCTCTTGTTGTTGCCTGGCTTTTCGAAGCTGTAACAGTGCTGGTGCCAGGTCGGTGGCCTCGGCAAGATAGCGACAGGTCAGGATGCTTCGCGTGAGGGCATCGACCGTGGTGGGATGCATTTTTTCGGCACGCAGTCGGGAGATATAATCGGTGATCGCGGCGTTAAGGCTGAGGGCCGATTCGGACTTCGGCTGTATCTGGCCTGGCTTCAAGTCTTCTCGGTCGACACAGACCCTCAGGATCCCGCGGGTAAGACTGATCAAGCGTATCATTTCCTGATCCACGGCCCCGACGGCAAGTTCCGGCGTCGTCACCAGCGTGTCGTCCAGGTAGCGCGGTTCCGCATTGTCTTCTTCCTTGCTACGGAACAGGCGGCTCAGGTAGCGGGAAAATCGGGGTGCCAATGGCAACATGACGGCAGCGCCGAGGACGTTGAACAGGGTGTGAAACAGCGCCAGGGAAACGGCCGGGCTGGCATCGAGTTCAATCCATTGGGCCAGTGCGGTTGCCAGCCAGATCAGAAGCGGCAGGATGACCAAGGCGATGGCTCCGGCCACCAGATTGAACGTGACGTGCGCAAGCGCCAACCGCCTGGCATTGGCCGTCGCATTGAGAACCGCAATGGCTGCGGTAGACGTTGTTCCCAGATTGGTGCCGATGACGGCGACAGCCGCACTCTCAATGGACAGGAGGTTGCTGGAGGCAGCGCTGAGAATGATGGCCAGGGCCGCGCTCGAGGATTGGGTGAGCAAGGTAGCCATAAAGCCGAACAGTAGAAACATAGGCAGGCTGTAGTTCTGGCCCAGCATGCCCTCCCCGTCAACGCCTTCCGTAAATACTCCCAGGGAATCCTTAAGCAACGCCAGCGCTAGGAAGAACAGGGCAAAGCCGGCCAGCGTCTCGCCCACGGCTTTACCCCGGTGCCCGGAACTGATCAGTCTCAGCATCATGCCGATGGCGAGCATGGGCATGGCAAACGCTTCAATCTTGACGCCAAATCCCACCAGGCTGACCAGCCACCCGGTCATTGTGGTGCCGACATTGGCGCCGAAAATCACGCCAAGCGACTGGCCGAGACTCAGTAGTCCGGCGTTGACGAAGCCGATGGTGGCAATGGTGACGGCGCTGGAGGACTGCACAATACCCGTGATCAAGAACCCGGTGCCAAATCCCTTCAGCGGGGTTTTCGTCCAGTCCGCGAGCATGTGGCGCAACTGGTGCCCGGCAGCATGCTTCAAACCGTCGGTCATCATTTCCATAGCCAGCAGAAACAGCGCCACGCCACCTAGTATCTGGAAAATGGAGTCAGTCATCGGAATGTCGGCGTCCGGTCAGGGGGGGTACTTGAAGCCTAGCAGAGGGTCTGCGTAACCGGACATTCAGACCATAAATTTTCGAACGTCGATCCGGTAGTCCTCGGGGTCCACCGATCGTAGAATGCGGTCCTGGGCTCCTGGCTTGGCCAGGTCCACGGTGTCCACCGTGATCGGCATGCGGAACCGGGTGTGGTACATAACCCGGACCACGGGCAGGCGCTGATCCTGCTCATTGGCCTCCACCACCACGCCCAGTCGGCCGCTTTCCAGCAATACCATGGCCCCAACCGGGTACAGGCCAATGCAGCGGATGAATTGCTTGACCAGATCCGGGTCCAGGTGATCGCCGCTCCACTCCAGCAGTTTCTTCAGCCCCTGGGTTGGTGTCATGCCCTTGTGGTAGACCCGGTCGGCGGTAATGGCATCGTAGACATCGGTGATGGCAACCATGCGGCCATAAACGGAAATTTCGTCGCCCCTCAGGCCCTCGGGGTAGCCGCTACCGTCGAGGCGTTCGTGGTGTTGTGCGGCGGTGATGACCGCCAGTTCGCCAATGCCCTCGGTGGTGGACAGAATGTCCCGGGAATGGCGGGCGTGCAGTTTCATCACCTCGAACTCTTCAGCGGACAGCCGGCCTGGTTTGTTCAGGATCTCGTCGGGCGTCAGGATCTTGCCAAGGTCATGCAGCAGGGCGCCAACAATGGTCTGGTGCAGAACGTCTCCCGGCAGCGCCCTGTAGTTGCCGAACAGTGACATCAGAACACTCAGGTTGACCGAGTGCTCCAACAGGTAGTTGTCCTTTTCCCGGATGCGCCCGAGGCAGCTCAGCGCGTTGGCGTTGCGCAAAACCGAATTCTGTAACTCGTCGGCCAACTGGTGAATGGGGGCAATATCGATGGCGCCACCGATCTTCACGTTGTTCATGAAGTCGCCAACGAGCCCCTGGGCCTGGCTGTGTATTTTCTGGGCGATGACCAGCTCTTCTGCCATCGGCACCTGCGCCCGAAGCCCGGGTGTCTGCTCACCGGCACTCTGAAGTGCGCTTTCATTGCGCCGATCAACCTCGGTGGCGGTTTCGGAATCCTGGGTGTCCAGTCCCTTCGAGGCGTCAATGTAGACAAACGCCACGCCCATCCGGCGGATTTTCTCGATGGTTTCCTCTTTTTTGATGACACCGCGCTTACGCTGGCTGTTGTGAGGAATCCAGTCATTGTTGAGGTCGGTGATGTACATGCCGACCTTCAGTGCCGAAATGGGAACGCGCTTGATCATTGAGCCGGGAAAAACGTCCGTAAACTGTTCTGGTAGGTCTTGCTTAACACTTCCTCCAGCGCCAGTTCCTTCACCTCGGCAATCTTTTCTGCCACGAAGGGCAGGTAGAACGGGGCATTTTCGCGGCCCCGATAAGGCACTGGCGTCAGGAAGGGGGCATCGGTCTCCAGCAGGATCTGCTCGATCGGCGACATGCGCACAATGTCCCGCACGTTCTCTGCCTTGTTAAAAGTGGTAATACCGTTAAAGCCCAGGCACCAGCCCTGGTCGAGTGCGTAGCGGGCGAGTCCGGGGCCGGAGGTGAAACTGTGGATCACACCTCGGCGGGTGAGGGTCTCCTCGAAGTCCCGGAGAATGTCGATGGTGTCGTCGTCGGCCTCACGGCTGTGGATGACCACAGGCTGGCCATGGTCGCAGGCGATCTGGAGCTGGCGGCGGAATACCTCCCGTTGCACGTCCCGATCGGCATTGTCGTAGAAATAATCAAGCCCGATCTCGCCGACGGCGACGATCTTGTCGTCGCTGGCGTGGGCACGGATTTCCGCTTCGGCCGCATCGGAATAGCTTTCGGCCTCATGGGGGTGTATGCCCTGGGTGCCATAAACCCACGGTGCGGCCTGGCTCAGTTCCCGGACGCGGGCCAGGTTGTCCGGGGACACTGCAATGGTGATCACCTTCTCGATGTTGACCCGCTGACTCTGATCCAGGGTCTCCTCGAGCGGGCGATCCTTGAGGTAGTCCAGATGGCAGTGGGTTTCGATAATCGGATGATCGAAAACGGGAATTTCGCGACGTTTTTTGCTCATTGCCGGGCGTTCAGCTCCATCGCAGTCGGGCTGTGACTGCTATCCTGAAAATTTGGTCGACCACAGTTTACCAGCTTGTACGATTGTTGACGCACATTACAGCGATAGGGAGTTTCCGGAATGCACGTTTCAGCATTTGCAAAGACCTGGATTTATGACCCCGGCAAGCCCCGGTTCCGCGATTACCCCTCGCTGCTGGAGGATGACGATCCCCTGCCGGCCCTGGAGTCCAGCCTTGAGGAGATCGGGGAATATCAGCGCCGGCTGTGGGCCAACCGGAGTAGGGCACTGCTGGTGGTGCTTCACGGGCCGGACACCAGTGGCAAGGATAGCCTGATTCGGACCCTGGC
The DNA here is from genome assembly GCF_019392195.1 of Marinobacter sp. F4206. Lineage (NCBI taxonomy): Bacteria > Pseudomonadati > Pseudomonadota > Gammaproteobacteria > Pseudomonadales > Marinobacteraceae > Marinobacter > Marinobacter liaoningensis. Next base: position 1,396,089 of record NZ_JAHXKI010000002.1, on the reverse strand, counting down.
GACCTATGCCGATCCCGCTGGATTTCATGCCTGGTCGTTCAGTCGTCCCCAGGGGGCGGAAACCCGCCATGATTTCCTCTGGCGTGTGGTGTCGTTCCTGCCGGGTTTCGGCGAGATGGTCGCGTTCAATCGCAGCCACCACGAGGCGGTGATCAGCGAGCGGATCTGGCCGGTTCATGACCCCGAAAGTTACAACTGGGGCAACCGCTATCGCGCAATCCGGGACTTTGAGCGGAACCTGGTGGAGGAGGGCACAACCGTGGTCAAGGTCTGGCTGAATCTCTCGGAAGACGAGCATCGCCGTCGCTTGCTGAAACGGCTGGACAAACCCCGCAAGCGCTGGAAATTCGACAAATCCGATATTGATGGCTGGGAAAAACGCGATCAGTATGGGCAGTTTGCCGAAGAAGCCTTGGCCCAGACCCATTCCCGGGAGGCTCCCTGGTTTGTGGTGCCAGGTGATCGGAAACCCCAGGCCCGGGCGATAGTTGCGGCGATCCTGGCGGAGCAGTTGCAGAGCCTGGCTCCGGACTACCCGAAGGAAGACGAGTCGGTACTGAAGGAGTACCGTCGATTGCTGGCCAGCAAGGGCGTTAAGTAGACCAACACAGGGAGGCGCAGATGCGCATAGTTGTAGTGGGTGGCGGTGTTGTGGGGGTAACCACGGCCTACGAACTGAACCGCCGGGGCCATGAGGTAACCGTACTGGAACGGCACGATGTGGCTGGTAACGAGACCAGCAAGGGTAACGCCGCACAACGTTCCTACGGCGTCGTCTATCCGTGGTCGGATCCGGCAATGGTGTTCAAGGCTCTGCCCTGGTTACTGAAACAGGATGGCCCGCTGAAAATGCGGCTGCCACCTTCTGTCGAGGCCGTCCGGTTCATGTTCGCCACCCTGCGCTACGCCTGGTCCCCCGGTCTGTTCGGATTGAACCGGCGCGCCATGCTGCGCCTCGGTATCCACAGCCGGGAACGGTTCCTGGCCCTGGAAAACCAACTCGACCTGGCCTTTGATGGCGGCCACCAGGGCCTGCTGCATCTGGCCAGTACTCCGGAAGCGCTGGCGGGCTATCGAGGCACTCATCAGCTGCTCAAGGAACTGGGTATTCCCTCCCGGCTGATGACGCCGGACCAGGTCCGGGAAGCGGAACCGGGCATGGTGGGCGGCGGCCCCCTATACGGCGCCCTGAGTTATGACACCGATGGCACCGGAGATTGTCACCAGTTTTCACAGGCCCTGGCCCGGGCCTGTGAGGCCAACGGCGTGAGGTTCCGGTATCAGGTTGAGGCGGAACGCCTGGTGGCCGATGACCACGCGGTGCAGGCCATTGAGCTCACGAGCCAGGATGGGGAGCGGGAGCGTGTTGAGGCCGACGCCTTCGTCATCAGTGCCGGCTGCTGGTCCGATTTCCTGGTCCGTCCCCTTGGTCTGAAACTGCCAATCTATCCGGTCAAGGGCTACAGCCTGACCGCGCCCTTGAGCAATCCCGACCGCGCTCCGGCTTCAACCATCCACGATGATAATTACAAGGTGGTGTCCACCCGCCTCGGTAATCGGCTTCGGGCCACCGGATTTGTGGAACTGGCGGATTTCAACCGCGATATCCCGGAGGCCCGACTGGCGACCATCCGGAAGTCCGTGATGTCCCGGTTCCCCGGCTGTGCCGATCTGGACGCCGCGGAAACCTGGACCGGATTTCGTCCAATGACACCGGATGGTCCCGCCATCATCGGTCGGGGGCCGAGGGACAACCTGTTTCTCAATACCGGCCACGGCACCTTCGGGTGGACGTTGTCCGCCGGCAGTGCCGATGTGATCGCCCAGGTGATTGATGGCGAAACGCCTTCGGTTTGTCTCGATGCCTTCCGTCCCGGGCGATTCAGCGAGTAGCTACATGTACGATCCCGCCGACTCTTTTTACCTCCGCTGGCGAGAGCTCAACGACTGGTTGCTGCAGCATCGGTCGCTCTGGCAGCCGGCGCCGTTCATGGAGCCGGCGCCCGAATGGACCCGGCAATACCCGGGCCTGGCTCGAATGGTGGCCGGGCTCAGTGACGGTCAGTGCGAGGGCCTGAATGATGACACGGAGAGGCTGGCAAGCCTGGCATCTGAGCATCTGCCGTCACTGAAATCCTACGCGCGGCTGATAGCCCTGCCGGTCTTGTCGCCCTCGCCAGCGGCGGTGCAGAGCGCCACGTTGTCAGAAGTTAAAGCCGTTGACATGCCGGGCCGGAAACGACTCCAGTCCGGGGCCTTTGCGGCTGCGGTTCGGCCACTGAGTCAGCCGATACTGGACTGGTGCTGTGGCAAGGGCCATCTGTCGCGGACTCTGGCGGCTGACTGTCCGGAGCCGGTCCAGGGTTATGAATGGAATGCCGAACTGGTGCGCGACGGCAACCGGCTGGCGGCGCATTTTGGTGATTCGGTGTCGGTGCAATGCCGGGATGTGATGGCCCCGGACCTTGCCCTGCCGGAGAGCGTCCACGGCGTTGCCCTGCACGCCTGTGGGGACCTGCACCGACAGTTGCTCCGCCGTGGCGCAGAGGCCAGCCTGCCGCGTTTGAGTGTATCTCCCTGTTGCTACCACCTGACGGGGACGGGAATTTATCGGCCATTGTCGAGTCGTGCTGCAGCCGATGTCGATACCCTCGAACTGAGCCGTAGCGACATACGCCTGGCGGTTCGGGAAACGGTGACCGCGCCCACCCGTGTGAGGAAACAGGCCCGCTTGTTCAGCCAATGGCGTCTGGGCTTTGATGGCCTTCAACGTCAGCTTCGGGGACGTGATGAGTACCTGCCGGTGCCTTCCCACCCGCCAAGCCTGGTGCATGAAGGGTTTGCTGCGTTCTGTCACTGGGCCGCGCAAAAGAAGGGACTGGTCCTGCCGGATAACATTGTGTTCGATCACTGGTCCGAATTCGGCGCCCGGCGCTGGCAGCAGGTCCGGCGCCAGGAACTGCTGCGCCACCTGTTCCGACGCCCCCTGGAACTGTGGATCGTGCTCGACTATGCCGTCTTCCTGGAAGAGCAGGGTTACCAGGTACGGCTGGGCGAATTCTGCGACCGTGACCTGACCCCCCGCAACCTGTTGCTGGATGCGGTCAGGGTTTGCGGTACTCAACCCGCTGCACACAGCCATCCCTGAAATAGACGTAGGTCAGTTCGTACAGAGCCCCGTAATATCGGGTCTGATAAATCCAGACCTCCTGGGGGCTGCTGTAGGTTTCCGGTGGACTGCCAAAGGCCCGGCGGACATTCTCCCGGGTCATGCCCCGGACCACTTCCTCCCGGACGATATGACGCCTTAGATCGGTGGAATTGATGAACCGACAGGTTGAAGGCGCTTCGGTCGACACCTCCTTGTCGACTTGCTCGGTCGGTGGTTCGACTTGTGGCGGCGGCAGGTTGCGGTCCAGTTGACCGCCGATCCGGTTGTCGGGGATTTCGATACGCTCCCCCTCGCCATTGCAGGGTTGATCGGTAAATACCACCCCGTTTGCGGTTTCACAGCGGAACACCCCGGCCTGGGGGGCGTTCATGGCCAGCATCAGTAGCACCAGAACGTAAGCGGCTCTGATCATTGCGCCTCCAAGAAAAAAGGCGCCCGTGCGGGCGCCTTTACTGCATCAGGTTGCACCAGACCGAGCGCCTCAGCGTTCGACCTGGATCAGTGCCTCAACCCGGCGATTGGCGGCGCGGCCCTCGGCGGTATCGTTGCGGGCAATCGGCTGCTCCTCCCCATACCCGGAAGCTTTCACCCGACTCGGATCGACACCGAGGGAGTCGACCAGGCGCGCGGCCACGGCCTCGGCCCGACGCAGGGACAGGAACTGGTTGTAGTCCGCATCGCCAACGCTGTCAGTATGGCCGGCAACTTCCACAAAGGTTCTCGGGTTTTCCTTGAGGAAGTCCGCGACGCGTCGGAGGTCCTCATCGTAGGCATTGTTGATCACCGAACTGTTGTTGGCGAACTGAACGTCCACTTCAAAGGTCTGGATGACTTCGGTGACCCCTTCGCAGCCCCGCTCGTCGACGGTGGCGCCGGGGGTTGTGCTCGGGCACTGATCGACGCCATCAATGACGCCGTCGTTGTCGCTGTCCGGTTCGCAACCGCGGCTATCTACCTCGGCGCCGAGGGTGGTATCCGGGCACTCGTCACGGGCATCCGCCACACCATCGCGGTCGGCATCCGGCTCACACCCGGTGCTGTCCACCGTGGCGCCGGCCGGGGTGCCGGGGCACTCATCGGCGTCGTCCGGAACGCCGTCGCCATCGGCATCCGCCGGGGCGGCCACTGTTCGGAAGAACGCGAAACTCAGGCCCAGAGACACTTGGGTGTCGAAGGTGCTCTCATCGATGCCGTGAAACTCACGCAAATCGGCGCGCAGGGACAGGGAATCGCTGAGGTTGTAGCGAAAACCGGTGCCAACGTTGACCCGGGTTTCGTCGTGGTTGCTGCCTGACGTCAGCGGGCCGTTGGCGTCGTCCCCAAAGTCAGCGTGGCCGCCACCCAGGGAAACATAGGGATTCCAGGTCTCGTCCGGACCGGCAAAGTAGTAGGTGGCATCCAGACGAATCTCATCGAAGTCGGACTCACCCACCGCATTTTTTCGGTCCACGTTCGCCCGGGAGTACACCGGTTCCAGCGACCATCTCGGTGCAAACCGATATTCCAGGCCAACGCCGTAAGTGTCGGATTCACTCAGATCGCGTTTGTCGTCAAAATACTGGTACGCCGCGAACGGATTAATGTAGAAAGTGTCCTTCCGTTCGGCGGCGATCGCCGGGGCCACCAGAGCAGATGCGATGACAGCCATCGCGCACGAGCGCATGAAATCCATGCTGAACCTCCTGTTCATAGTTCGTTATTGAGACTGCATTAGCGGGAAACTGCGGGGATACCCGGTGTCTATCGGTCTGTTGGGTGTAGAAAAACAGAATATAGACACGATCCACGCTTACAGCAATATTACGCCTCCGGAACTGGTTTGGTTTCAGTCGTTTTGGGCCAGAGGGCTGAAATACAGGTGGGCGCTTTTTTTGCTGAAGTTCAGGGTGTCACCGTTGTCGAAACGGACTTCAAAGGAGTTCTCGTCCTCGGCCACTACCTGTCCGGCGCCAAAAATGGCGTGACTCAGACGCTCGTGGTGCCACAGCGCTTCCGCGGCATCGGACACGGTGGCGACGGTGCCGTCCAGCACAATCCCCTCACGTTCTGCATAGCGCTGGCTGACCGGGGTGATGGGTCGGTCCAGCCTGACCGACTGACCAGGTTCCTGGATTCGCTCGTCGAGCCACTGCCCAAGCTCGCTGGAAAGGTCGAAACAGCACTCCGCGACAAAGCGGCTGGGTCCCTGGTCGCCGTCCAGGTGAGGCTGGGAAGTGACCGGGCGACTGATCAGGTGGAGTTGCTGGCGGGTCCGAGTCATGGCCACGTACAGCAGGCGCCGTTCGCTCTCCAGAAAGGCGCGGGCGTCGTCGTGGGGCCGGGGACTGTAGGGCAGGTACTTCTCCTGCAGACCGGGAATAATCACCCGGGGCCACTCAAGCCCCTTGGTTCGATGGATGGTCGACATGAGTACGCCGCCCTGTCGGTTTTCGCCGGCCTGCTGTTTCAGGGTCTGCAGGTGGTCGACGGCACCGTTCGCGTCAACATCGAGGCCCTTGAGGTACTGCCGGAAGCCCTGAATGGTGTCGATGCGTTCTTCGGCGCCCTCGTGGGTCAGTGCCAGGCTGCGGATACCTTCGTGCAAGTCGGTGTGCTCGGCGTACACGCTGATCAGACCGGCGACGGGACCCTTGTAATCTCTCAGCTGGCCCAGCACCTCGCCCAGTTTGCGCAGCTTGCGGCCGGCCATCGGCGACAGGGCGTCAAAGTCCATCGCCAGCAGGCGCTCGTGCCAGTCGCCGGAAAAGCCGGCCAGGAAGCGGGCCAGTTGTTCCAGTTCCGGTTCCTTGAGTCCCACATGGGGGAAGCGCAGCAGCTGGCGGGCCACCTCGATCCGGTCTTCGTCCGGCAGGTTGGCGAGCCGACCGGTGACCACCATCAACAGCGAGACCAGGGCCTGGACTTCGCGGCTGAACAGCGCGCCCTTGCCAGCATCGATGCGATAGGGGATCTGCCGGGCCAGCAGTTTCAGCTCGATCGGGACGCTCTGGCTCCACACCCGGAACAGAATCGCGGTGCCGCTGAGCAAACTCCCGGGTGTCTGTTGCAGGATCTGGACGATGGTGTCGCTGTCGTTGTCGACCCGGTGCAGTGTCACATCCGTGGCCGGGGTGGACGGGTGCGAATGGCACAGCACGTCCTTGCGGCCTGTGTTGTGGCAGATCAGATGGTTGGCTAGCAGGGCCACCCGATGGCCATAGCGGAAGGTGTAGCTGAGGGTTTGCTCCAGCGGGCTTTCAAACTCGTCGCTGAAGCGCTTGAGGATGAACTCGGGCTTGGCGCCCCGGAACTCGTAGATGGTCTGGTCCGGATCGCCGACCACTGTGACCCGGGCCCGGTCGCCGGCGACGTAGCGCAGCAACAGGTGCTGGATCTCGTTGGTGTCCTGGTACTCGTCCACCAGGATCAGATCCATCTTGTTGCCCACCAGTCGCTGCAGGGGCGGATTCTGGTGAATCGCCATCACCGGTTCGTAAAGCATGTCGGCGTAGCTGATCCGGGCCTGGCTCTTGCGCCACTGCTCAAAGCTGTGGAATAGGTCGATCAGGTAGCGGTGTTTGTCGGCGTAGCCGAGTTCCTCGAATACGATCTCGGCGGGCGACAGGGTGGTCTTGACCAGATCAATGAAGCCGGTGGCGGTTTCCACGAAATCCTTCTTGTTGCGACGGATTTCATCGGCCAGATCCTCCGGCGCCAGCCGACGGGTCAGCTGCCAGGCCTGAAAGCTGATCTCCTGCTCGGTCAGGATCTTGTCGGAGAATCCCGGGAGATAGCCTTCACGCACGAAACGTTTGTACAGTCGTAACCCCATGGCGTGATAGGTGCGGATTTCAGGCAGCGCCAGCCCGCTCTGGTGGCAAACCTCCTGCAGCTTGCGCTCGAAATCCACGCGAGCGCTACGGTTGAACATCAGCACCAGCATACGGTTGGGATCGTGGCCCTGCTGCAGCAGGTAGCGGATCCGCCAGGCCAGGGTGGAGGTCTTGCCACTGCCGGCCACGGCGGTGATCACCGAGTGCTCGTAACCGGCGGTGATGATGGCCCGTTGCTCGTCGGTGAGGAACTCCGGGAGATCAAGGGGGGTAGATTGTTGGGGTTCGATTGGCATAACGCGTATTGTACGGGCCAACTGGCAGTGCGGGTACTGGTCCCGCATAATCAGGACCAATTACTGAAAGTCATTCAACGAATACTCCCCGCTTGGCCGCAGCCTTTGGGGTTGGCTTTCCAAAATTGTGCGGAGCCATGGATGGCGGAGCTCAAGCGCCACACGGACGTGCTTGAGCGGGTTTTGGAAAGCCAACCCCAAAGGCTGCTCACTTGTGGAGTTGGAGGATAAACGCATGCAGATATCCGAATCCGTAAACGTACTGGGCGAAGAACTGGAAACCTGCGGCACCGATCCGAAAACCGGGTTCTACCGCGATGGCTGCTGCAACACCGGTCCCGATGACCTTGGCTTCCACACCGTGTGTGCGGTGGTCACCGACGAGTTTCTGGAATTCTCGAAAAGCTGCGGCAACGATCTCAGCACCCCGCGTCCCGATTTCGGTTTTCCGGGGCTGAAGGCGGGCGACAGCTGGTGTTTGTGCGCCGCGCGTTGGCAGGAAGCCTTCGAAGCAGGCTCGGCACCAAGGGTGCGTCTGCGGGCCACTCACCAGGCCACGCTGGAAATGTGCGACCTGAACGACCTCAAGCGGCATTCGGTGGATCTCAGTTAATGACCCCGGTCGAGGTCACCGACGCCGATCTCGAATCCTGGCGGCAGCTCCAGCACCGCCTCGCTCAGCGGGGGGAGCGGCGTCTGGTGTTGCTTGAAGGCGAGCGTGCAGAGGCGCTGAGCTGGTTGAAGGCCCTGTTGCCGGCACTGACAACGGATCCCGGCATCTGGACCGGTCCGGAGGCAGACCGCCCGAATTCGGCCCTGACTCCGCTGGTGCCCGGGCGTGCCCGGACATGGCTGGGCCGTGAGTCCTCGGTGGTGGTCTGGGATGGCTGGCAGGGCAATCCGCCGGACGCCCTGGCCGCACTTTCGGGAACCCTGAGGGCGGGCGGTCTGCTGTTCTGGCTGATGCCACCGCTGGACCAGTGGTCCGGCTTTGACGATCCGGACTACGCTCGGACCGGGCTGGGCGAACTGGCCGAACACCCCTTTGCGACCCGAATGGCCAGCATTCTGGCGGCCGATCCGGCGGTCATACGCGTTGCCCCCACCAAAGGGACGTCCGGGGTACTGCCGGAGCTTTCCGAACCGGACACCGGATTTGCCGTTCACACCACCGACGATCAGCAGCACCTGATCGAACGCCTGGTGCACTTTGGTCTGGGCCGTCGGCGCCGGCCGATTGTGGTAACGGCGGACCGTGGCCGGGGCAAATCCGCGGCGCTGGGGGTGGCGGCCGCGGAGTTGTTGAACCAGGGGCGGCGTCAGATTCTGGTATCGGCGCCATCCCGTGACAACGTAGCCACCCTGTTCCGTCACGCCCGGCAAGTGCTGGGTGATCAGCTCCTCGCTGCCTCGGAATCCGTTCTGGAGACCCGGTCGGGCGGCTGCCTGCGATTTCTCGCAATTCGGGATCTGCTGGCGGAGAAGCCCGAAGCGGAAGTGGTGCTGGTGGATGAAGCGGCGGCGATTCCGGCCCCGTTGCTGAAACAGGTGTTGCTGGGCTGGCCCCGGGTTGCCTTTTCCTCCACCGTCCATGGCTATGAAGGCGCCGGTCGGGGGTTTGCCATCCGTTTTCGGCAGATCCTGGACCGGGAGACGCCGCATTGGCAGTCAATCAGCCTGTCCGCGCCGGTCCGCTGGTCCGCCCATGACCCGCTGGAGCCGCTGGTGTCGCGTCTGTTTCTGCTGGCGGCCGAGAATCGGGCTGCGGCCTCCGGGGTCATCCCGCCCGGGGACGTGATCATCGAGCCCTTCAATCCCCGGGACGCAGACGATTCAGACCTGTCGGATGCGTTTGGACTGCTGGTGGATGCGCACTACCGCACCACGCCGGCGGACCTGCGGCAGTGGATGGATGCGCCGTCGGCGCGGAGCTGGCGGGCGCGGGTGGGCAAGGTCACGGTTGGCATACTGTGGGGCGCGGTGGAAGGCGGTCTGGCGCCGCAACTGGCCGAACAGGTGACCCTCGGGCAGCGCCGACTTCGGGGGCACTTGCTGCCACAGTCGCTGGCGAGCCACAGCGGATTCCCGGACGCCGCGTGCCAACGCTGCCTGCGGGTGGTCCGGATAGCCGTGTCTGACAAGGCCAGGCGCGATGGTATTGGTCGTCGGCTGGTGGCAGCGGCGAGCGAGGCAGCCCGCGAGGAAGGTCTGGACACCGTCGGCACCAGCTTTGGTGGCAGCCAGGCGTTGTTGGCGTTCTGGCGCGCCTGTGGTCTACGGCTGGTGCGTCTCGGGCTGAATCAGGAGGCAACCAGTGGCGAATACCCGATCCAGATGCTGCTCGGGCTCAGTGAGGCGGGGGTGGGACTGCTAACGCAGCTTCGCCAGCGCCAGGCCGAACACTGGCTGGCGCTGTTGCCGCTGGCCTGGCCGTCACTGGAGCCCGGCCTGCTGGCAGCCATCGGTGCGGGCCTGCCGGCAACCGAGCGCCTCAATGACCATGACCGTCGGGACCTGCACAGTTTTGCCGAAGGCCATCGCGGGTTTCTGCTCAGCCTGCCGGTGCTCCGGAAAACGAGCATGGTGAATAACGTCGGGGCCTGGCTACAGGCACAGGATGACCTCGCGCTTTGGGTGGCGGCGGTACTGCAACAAAGGGACTGGCCTGGTTTGCAGGCTGCCGGACTGTGCCTCGGCCAGCGGGACGGTGAAGATCGCCTGCGTGCGCTGATTCGTGAACTCCTGCAAAAGGGGCCGGAGTTGTGACCCGCTCGATTTAATTTTCATTCCCCGCTGCCCAGAATAGGCCAAACACTATCTGACCGAGATCGTTGTTATGGCCAAGGGAACCGGCTCCCCCCGTTATCTGCTTCCAGTCCTGATGTTTCTGTTGCCCTGGATGTCCGGATGCGCGTCGCGCTCCGAACCGACCAACCTGGAACATGAAACCGCCACCCGGGCGGCCACGCCCATGATTGAGGCGGCGGAGCAGGGGGATCTGGATCGGGTGATGGCGCTTTCGGAGGCCGGGGAATCGCTCAATACCCTGACCGAAAAAGGCTCACCCTTGATGGCGGCTGTAAGCGGGGGGCAGGACCGTGTCGCCTGGTATCTGTTGTCGGAGGGGGCGTCCCCCGATCTCGCCGCAGCCGATGGCGAAACGCCGCTGATGGTGGCGTCGGCCAAAGGCAGTCGCCGCCTGGTCCAGCTGCTGTTGTCCGCCGGTGCACGGGTGAACGCCCGGGATGCCAATGGCTATACTCCGGTTATTCGAGCTGCCGAGCAGGGCCACCTGTCGGTGGTCAAGGTTTTGCTGGCCGCCGGCGCCAACGTTAATGTCAGCCAGGGCGGTGAGTCGCTACTGATGAAGATTGTCGACAGTGGTGACCTGCTGACGGCGGAAATGCTGCTGGCTGCCGGTGCCGATGTGAATTACCGTACCGACGATGGCCGCACCGCGCTGGATATGGCACGGGCCAGCAACAACCGCGATCTTGAAATGTTGCTGGTCCAGGCCGGCGCCCAGCTGTAGGGCTTAGCCGAGCTGCATCGGATCGGTTTCATCGTCCCATTCCGGCTGGAAGTGGGCCTGAACCACGTCCGTCGGAACGTCCGCCACACTGGGGAAGGACCAGACCGGCCTCTGATCCTTGTCCACCAGCCTCGCCCGGACGCCCTCCGGCAGATCGGGTCGGCGGGTACACTCCATCGCCATGGCCAATTCCATTCGGAACACGTCCTTGAGCGACATCTGCTGGGCTTTTTGCAGCTGAGTCCAGACCAGCCATGCCGATACCGGGCAACCACCCCTGAGATTGCTCATGCAGGCATTCCACCACTCGCTGTCGATTTCCGCCGAGAGTAGCTGATCCACAATCTCCGGCAGCTCATCGCCGGCACTGAGCCGGGCAATATGCTGTTCGTGCTGTTCGAGATTGCTGCGCTGAAGCGAGCGGTAGTCCGGTGCGTGCATCTGGTTGAGCAGCCGGAACAGACGGTTGTCGTCCGCTGCCGGTTCGCCCGTCCATCGCTGGTTCTGCAACTCCCCCAGCAGGAGTTCCCGGTCCTCTGCCAGCAGCACCATATCGGCCAGGCCGATGCGGATGGTGTCGGTGATGTTCAGCCGGGCTCCGGTGAGGCCCATAAACAGCCCGATCCGTCCGGGCAGCCGGTTCAAGAACCAGCTGGCGCCGACATCCGGAAACAGCCCGATGGAGATCTCCGGCATCGCCACGGTGACGTCCGGCGTTGCCAACCGGTAACGACAGGCCGCAAGCAGGCCCAGTCCGCCGCCCATCACCACGCCGTGTCCGATGCCGACAACGGGTTTTGGGAAGCGATGGAGGCTGTAGTCCAGGCGGTACTCCCGGGTGAAGAAGCCGGCGGCGGTCTCCTGTTCGCCGTCGCCCTTGATGGCGTCGTACAGGTCGCGGATGTTGCCACCAGCGCAGAAGGCCCGATCACCCTTGCCCTGGAGCAATACCACGCAGATACGGTCGTCCGCCGCCCAGCGATCAAGGGTGGCCTGAAGCTCATCGATCATGGCCTCCGAGAGCGCATTGAGGGTGGCGGGGGCATTCAGGGTGAGCAGGCCAATGTGGCCTTCCAGGCATTCAATTTCCTGAACCTCTATGGGCATTGAAGGAGTCTCCGGTGTTCAAAAATAATCTGGGCCACGTCGTTCTCCGTACTGTCTTGTCAATCATCCCGGATTAAAAGAGGACCAACGTCGAACAAAGCCGTTGATATAACGCATTTGGCTTCAACAGTCTCTGTGATATAAAAGTCACACGGTTTACAGTCCGGTATCGACCGCCGGCAGGCAACTACTAAAAACGATGATGAGAGGGTAAAGACAATGACATTGAAACACTACGCCGTTGCAGGAATTTTTGCGCTCAGCACTGCCATTCCGGCCATCGCTTCTGCCGCCGACGTGGAAGCCGGCAAGGCGAAAGCGGCTGTCTGCGCGGCCTGCCATGGCCAGAACGGCCTGGCCCAGATTCCGACTTACCCGAACCTGGCGGGCCAGAACGAGCAGTACCTGGTGTCCTCGATCAAGGCCTACAAGAACAAGCAGCGCACCGGTGGTCAGGCGGCTATCATGCAGGGCCAGGCCGCCGCGCTGAGTGATACTGACATCGCCAACCTGGCCGCTTATTTTGCCAGTCTGCCCGCTGACGGCGGCAAATAAACCGTTCGGCTGATCAGTGAGGCGGCTCAGGCCGCCCCGCTGACGATTCGGTAACTGGGCCGGTAGGCCGACGAGCCGGGCAGTTTCATCCGGTTCTGTGCGACAAACTGGGTCAGCATGGCTTCCAGCGGTTCGATGAGGGTCGGGTCTCCGGCAATCTCGAATGGCCCCTTCGCCTGAACCTGGCGAATCCCGTCCTCTTTCACATTTCCCGCCACAATGCCACTGAACGCCTTGCGCAGATTGGCCGCGATCAGGTGTACCGGTTGGTCACGATGCAGCTCCAGCGCCCGCATGTTTTCGTGGTTGGGATGGAACGGCAGCTGGAACACCGGGTCAATCTTCAGCATCCAGTTAAAGTAGTATGCGTCCTGCATTGCCCGGCGGAACGTCTCCACCTCCTTCATACCCTTCTTCATGGTCTGGGCAACCCGCGTCGGGTCATCAATGATGATCTCGTACTTGCTGGCCGCTTCGTCACCCAGGGCATTCCGGATGAACTTGTCGATCATCTCGAAATACTCCGCGTTTTCCTGTTTCCCGGTAAAGACCACGGGGAAGGGCAGGTCGGCATTGTCGGGGTGTAACAGAATGCCCAGCAGATACAGAATTTCCTCGGCGGTACCCACCCCACCGGGAAATACGATGACGCCATGGCCGCAGCGGATAAAGGCTTCCAGGCGCTTTTCGATGTCCGGCATGATGACCAGTTCGTTGACGATCGGATTCGGCGCCTCGGCCCCGATGATGCCGGGTTCGGTAATCCCGATGTAACGCCCGTTCTTCACGCGCTGCTTGGCGTGGGCGATGGTCGCACCTTTCATCGGACCCTTCATGGCGCCGGGGCCACAGCCGGTGATAATGCTCAGGGAGCGCAGACCGAGCTGGTGTCCGACTTCCTTGCTGTACTGATATTCGTCGTGGCTGATGGAGTGGCCGCCCCAGCACACGACCAGGTCTGGCTGTCGTCCCGCTTCAAGGACCCGGGCGTTGCGCAGTACATGGAAAACGAGGTTGGTGAGGTCTTCCGGATCGTCGCGACGGAAGCCGGCGGCACTCTGGGGAATCGAATGGGAGTAGATGATGTCCCGCAGCACGGAAAACAGATGCTCGCGAATCGCGCGCAGCATCTCACCGTCCACGAAGGCGTGGGCAGGTGCGTTGATCAGTTCCAGCTTCAGGCCCCGGGGCTGGGGCACCAGATGGACATCAAAATCGGCGTGGGATTCCATCAGGGCCTTGCAGTCGTCGGTCTCGATCCCGGTGTTAAGCACCGCCAGGGCACATTGGCGGAACAGTCGGTAAAGGCCGCCCTCGCTCCGGTCTTTGAGGCGGCTTACCTCATGATTGGAGAGGATTTCGAGGCTGCCCTCCGGGGATACCAGGGCATTGATGGTGGGTTCTTGCATGAACGGTAAAACTCCTGAATGGTTCCGGCCGCGAGGGCGTGTGACGCACCTTGGGCCGGTGTTTCGGCAATGCCTGATTTTGAGGCATGGTCCCAAAAAGGTAGACTAAGATCTTTCCGCGTCTTACGCCACTCGACAATACTCCGATTATGAAACTACTTATTCGTCCGGCTCCCGAAGTCGCCATCAAGAGCAAACCCGTCCGCCGCCAACAGATGCGTCATCTGCGGCAGAATATCCGCAAGCTGTTGGCCAGGCTGGATCATGACATTGTCGTGGAAGGCAGCTGGGACCGGGTGGATGTGGCCGTTCCGGAGGATCGGGGGCTATCAGGGGCTGTGGTTGAGGAGCTGCTGCGCATTCCTGGCATCTCCACCATCCAGGAAATCGGTGTGTTTCCGTTTATCGACCTGGATGACGTTGCCGAAAAAGCCGTGGATGCCTTTGCCGACCGGCTGGCCGGTAAGACCTTTGCCGTCCGCGCCCGCCGCCATGGCGAGCATAGCTTCCGGTCGATTGATCTCGAACGCACTGTGGGCGCTGCCCTGATGCAGGCGTCCGGGGCCACGGGCGTGAACCTGAAGTCACCGGATGTGGAAGTGCGAATTGAAGTGCGGGACAACCAGTTCCACATTGCCCACCGCAAACACCGGGGGCTGGGAGGCTACCCGCTGGGCAGCGTCGAGAACGTGATGACCCTGATTTCCGGTGGCTACGATTCCTCGGTGGCGGCGTATCTGATGATGCGTCGCGGGCTCCGGAATCATTTCCTGTTCTTCAATCTCGGTGGAACGGCCCACGAGGTTGGCGTTCGTCAGGTGGTGCACTACCTGTGGGACCGCTACGGCGCTTCCCATCACGCCAAATTCATTTCCGTGCCCTTCGACGGGGTCGTCGCCGAAATCATGCGTTCGGTCAATCACCGCCACTGGGGCGTGGTGCTGAAGCGGCAGATGCTCAAGGCGGCGGCGGAGATCGCCAAGAAGAACAATGCCGTGGGTCTGGTAACCGGCGATGCGGTGGCGCAGGTGTCGAGCCAGACCCTGAGTAACCTCAATGTGGTGGACCGGGCCAGCGACGAAGTGGTGTTGCGCCCGCTGATCTCCATGGACAAGGAAACCATCATCAACATTGCCCGGGAGATTGGCACCGAATCCTATGCCCGCAACATGCCCGAGTACTGTGGCGTGATCTCCCAGAAGCCGGCCACGCGCGCCAAGTTGCACCGGGTCGAAGCGGACGAGGCCGAGATGGATCCCGCGGTGCTGGCCGGAGCAGTGGAAGCCCGTGAGGAAACCGCGATCAGTCGGCTGCTGGAAACCACCCACACCCCGGAAGAGGTGGAACTGGTGCAGACCCCGGGCGTGGACGATGTGATCATCGATGTGCGCCACCCCAGCGAGGGCGAACAGTCACCCCTGACCCTGACCAACAACGAGGTGGTGCAGATTCCGTTTTACGAGCTGAATCAGCAAATTGCTGAACTGCCGGGGGACCGGCAGTACCTGCTCTATTGCGATCGGGGGTCAATGAGCCGGATGCACGCTGGCCATCTGAAGGCCGAGGGGCACGACAACGTCAAGGTCTACGCACCCGCCTCCTGACCGGTCAGCCGGCCAGACCCTTGAAGAATTGCTGGACGTTCTCGCTCAGGGCGTCCAGGTCATACCCGCCTTCCTGCACCACCAGCGTCGGCAGGCCGAGTTGGCGGATGTGGGAGCTGAGCCGGCAGAAGCCCTCTGAGGTGACCGAAACCTTGGCCTGGGGGTCGTTCTTGTAGATATCAAAGCCCAGGGCCAGGACCAGGGCATCCGGCTGGTACAGTTTGATGGCCGCCAGGGACTCGTCCAGTTTTTCGAAGAAATCATCCTCCGAGGCGCCGTGGGGCATGGGCATGTTGATGTTGTAGCCGAAGCCGTCACCCTCGCCCCGCTCGTTCTCGAAACCGGTGACCACCGGGTAGAAGTTGGTCGGGTCGCCGTGGATCGAGATGTACAACACGTCACTGCGGTCGTAGAAGATCTCCTGAATGCCCTGGCCGTGGTGCATGTCGGTATCGAGGATTGCAATGCGAGGGAACCGGCTCTTCATGTGCTCGGCGGCGATGGCAGCGTTGTTGAGGTAACAGAAACCACCGGCGGCATCCTTTCGGGCGTGGTGGCCGGGCGGCCGGCAAACGGCGTAAGAGGTGCGGTCACCGGCGATCAGGGCATCCGCCGCACCCAGGGCAGTCTGCGCTGACCAGTAAGCGGCGTGCCAGGTGTTTTCGCCAATCGGACAACTGCCATCGGCCTGATAGCGGGCGGCCTCGGCCAGGATGCCGTTCAGGTGATTGGGGGAACGCACGAAGATGTTGGAAATCACCTCGTCACCCCAGTCGTCCATCTTCACCCAGCGCCGGTGGGCCGATTCCAGAAAGCGGAGGTAACCGAGGTCATGGACCTTCGCAATGGATGCGGCGCCCTGGTCAGAGGGCTGCAGCACCGGAACTCCCATCTCCTTCAGGCCCTCCAGCATCTGTCCGGTGCGGTCCGGGACCTCCTGCGGTTGTCGCATCTGCCCGCGGGTAAAGTAGGTCTTGGGGATATGCTGGTCCTGAGCAGGATGGAAAAACGCTTTCATTATCCGACCTCCGTGGTTTTCGATTCTCCGAGTATAGGCACAGTCGGAGGGTGATCAAAAGCCTGGCCATTGACTTTACAGCCAGTGAATCAGCATCCACTATGGAAGACATATTCAACCGACGCAACCATGCCCTTAGGGCATGCAGGCACTGACAGAAGAGGAGCCGAGATGATCGAGTCACCACTGCTGGAAAAGCTGACTGGCTATATCGGCGGTCGCTGGACGGACAACGCCCATGGCAATACGTTTGACGTCTACAACCCGGCAACGGGCAAGGTGATCGCGCAGGCGGCCTCGATGACCGAGGACGAGGTGAAGGCAGCGGTTGCTGCGGGTAAATCGGCGCTTCGGCTGACCACACCCTACTCCATTGAGACCCGCAGGAAGTGGCTGGAAGATATCCGGGATGCGCTCAAGGCCAACAAGGAAGAAGTGGGCCGTATCCTCTGCATGGAGCACGGAAAACCGCTGCAGGAAGCTCAGGGCGAGGTCGATTATGCCGCCGGTTTCTTCGATTACTGCTCCAAGCACATCCAGGCTCTGGACGCGCACACGATTCCTGAGAAACCGAAAGACTGCACCTGGACGGTTCACTACCGCCCGATCGGGGTTGCCGGTCTGATCACTCCGTGGAACTTCCCGATTGGCATGATCGCCAAGAAGCTTTCGGCCGCGCTGGCTGCGGGCTGCCCGTCGGTGATCAAGCCGGCCAGCGAAACGCCGCTGACCATGATTGCCCTGTTCAGCCTGATGGACAAACACACCGACATGCCCGATGGCATGGTCAATCTGGTGATGGGTAAGGCCAGCGTGATTGGCAAGGTTCTGTGTGAGAGCCCGGACGTGCCCATGCTGAGCTTCACCGGTTCCACCGAAGTGGGCCGGAAGCTCATTCTCGACACCGCGGAGCAGGTCAAGAAACTGGCGCTGGAACTGGGCGGCAACGCACCCTTCATTGTCTTTGACGATGCGGATCTGGATGCGGCCGCGGATAACCTGATTGCCAACAAGTTCCGGGGTGGCGGCCAGACCTGTGTCTGTGCCAACCGGATTTTCGTGCATGAGAAAGTGGCCGACGTGTTTGGTCAGAAGCTTGCCGAACGGGTTAACCGGATGACCGTGGGCGACGGCATCAACGGTGACGTGGATCTCGGTCCGCTGATCAACCAGGCAGGGTTTGACAAGGTCAAGCGCCATCTCGAGGACGCGCTGGAGAAAGGCGCCGGGCTGGTGGCCGGCAAGAAGCCGGAGGACCTTGGCGATAACCTGTTCTTCCCGCCAACCGTGATCACCGACGTGGATCGGGACATGTGCTGCTATCGCGAAGAAACCTTCGGTCCGCTGGTTCCCATGGCGTTGTTCCGTACCGAAGAAGAGGTCATTGACGCGGGTAACGACACCGAGTTCGGTCTGGCTTCCTACGTTTTCACCGGCGATGCCGCGCGCGCCCAGCGCGTGGCCGCCGGCTTGCGCTTCGGCCACTGTGGCTGGAACACCGGCACCGGTCCCACGCCGGAAGCTCCGTTCGGCGGCATGAAGGCCTCCGGTATTGGCCGCGAGGGCGGTCTGGAAGGCCTGTTTGAGTTTGTTGAGGCCCAGACGGTGCCCAGAGGCTTTTAAGAGAAAACGGAAGCCGACGGCCCTCCACGGTGGGGGCGCACGGGGGATGATCCCCTTCAGGACACGCTACGAGCACATCCATGTGCGCTTGGGTGTGGCCATCCCTGGCCACACACAGTCCTGGAGGGGATCATCCCCCGCGCTTTTTCTGACTTTTGCTGATGGCTTTTCTGATACTCCTTCCGCGCGGAAATCCCTTTTTTCTCCTGTTATACTTCCACTCCTGTTTATTTAACCAGTAGCGAACGATTCCCTATGGATGTCTCCCACATTATCGATCCCCTCAACGACGCCCAGCGCGAGGCCGTTACCGCCCAGAACGATCACCTGCTGGTGTTGGCGGGTGCTGGCAGTGGCAAGACGCGGGTTCTGGTGCATCGGATAGCGTGGTTAATGACGGTCGACCGGGTGCCACCCACCGGGATTCTTGCAGTGACCTTTACCAACAAGGCCGCCAAGGAAATGCGCTACCGCATCGAGCAGATGATGAATATCCCGGCCCGGGGGCTGTGGTTCGGTACCTTCCACGGCATTGCCCACCGTCTGCTGCGGTCGCACTGGCAGGATGCCGGCTTGCCGGAGAATTTCCAGGTGCTGGACAGCGACGATCAGTTGCGGCTGGTCAAGCGGGTGATGCGGGAAAACCAGATTGATGAGAGCAAGTGGCCGCCCAAGCAGGCCCAGTGGTTCATCAACAGTCAGAAGGACGAGGGGCTGCGGGCCGACCACATCCAGGAAAACCCCGGTGACCATTTCACCTCGGTGATGCTCAAGATCTATCGCCAATACGAGAAGCTCTGTCAGCAGGGTGGGCTGGTGGACTTTGGCGAGCTGCTGCTGCGTTCCCACGAACTCTGGCTGCATCGGCCCGAGTTGCTCGCCCATTACCAGAAGCGGTTCCAGCACATTCTGGTCGACGAGTTCCAGGACACCAACACCATTCAATATGCCTGGCTGCAGGTGCTGGCGAGCAATCGGGTGCCGTTGACCGTCGTGGGCGACGACGACCAGTCCATATACGGCTGGCGGGGCGCCAAGATCGAGAATATCCAGCAGTACCAGCGGGATTTTCCCAATGCCCGGCTGGTGCGGCTGGAACAGAACTATCGCTCCACCCAGATGATCCTGAAGGCGGCCAACGCGGTGATTGCCAATAACCAGGGCCGTCTGGGCAAAGAGCTCTGGACCGACGGGCCGGATGGCGAACCCATCAGCCTGTATGCCGCGTTTAACGAGCAGGACGAAGCCAACTACATTGCCGACAGTATTTCGGCCTGGGTTCAGGACGGCAACCTTCGCAGCGAATCGGCGATTCTCTATCGTTCCAACGCCCAGTCCCGGGTGCTGGAAGAAGCGCTGATGCGCCAGGGCATTCCCTATCGGGTTTACGGGGGGCTGCGGTTCTATGATCGCCAGGAAATCCGCAACGCCCTCGCGTACCTGAGGCTGGTTCAGTACCGTCGGGACGACGCCGCGTTTGAGCGGGTGGTGAACGTGCCGCCCCGCGGCATCGGCGCCAAGAGCCTGGCAGAGCTGCGGGAATACGCCACTGAACAGAGCATCTCGCTCTGGGAGTCGGCGGAACGGCTACTGGAGGCGGGCCAGGTCAAAGGCCGGGCCAGGACCGGCCTGCAATCGTTCATTGCCATCATCGAAGGGCTCTCGGGCATGGTCGGCGATGCCACCCTCCATGGCCTGATGAAGCAGACCATCGAAGACAGCGGATTGAAGGACTATCACGCCAGCGAGAAAGGGGAAAAAGGCCAGGCCCGGGTGGAAAACCTGGAGGAACTGGTCAATGCCCTGTCCGATTTCGAAGTGGACGACGGCGTCGACCCGCTGGCCGAATTTATTGCCCAGGCCGCGCTGGACGCCGGCGAGTCCCAGGCCGAGGCGCACGAAGACAGCGTTCAGCTGATGACCCTTCATTCTGCCAAGGGCCTGGAATTTCCGCTGGTGTTTCTGGCTGGCGTGGAAGAGGGCCTGTTCCCCCATGGCATGTCCCTGGAAGAGCCCGGGCGCATGGAAGAGGAGCGGCGGCTGGCCTATGTGGGCATTACCCGGGCGATGAAAAAGCTGGTACTCACTTACGCGGAATCCCGCCGTTTGTATGGCCAGGAAAAATTCAACGCCCTGTCCCGGTTTGTCCGGGAAATTCCCGGCGACTGCCTGCAGGAAGTGCGGTTACGCAACACGGTTACCCGCCCGGCGATGGTTGAACGGCCCAACGAGAGCCTGTTCAGCCAGGATTCGGCCCAGCAATCCGGGTTCAGTCTCGGTCAGCGGGTACGACACCCCAAGTTTGGTGAGGGCATTGTGATGAATTCCGAGGGCACTGGGCACCACACCCGGGTTCAGGTGAACTTCGAAGACGGTGCCAAGTGGCTGGTGCTGGCGTATGCGCCTTTGGAGGCTTGCTAGTCGTCGTGGGTGGCAGCGGTCCGGTAAGGCATTCCAAAACCCGCTCAAGCACGTCCATGTGGCGCTTGAGCTCCGCCATCCATGGCTCCGCACAGTTTTGGAATGCCTTACCGGACCGCTGCTTCCAGCCCTGTTCTTTTGCCGATTACATCAGAACGGCGTAAATCACGCCCGCCAGAATAATCCGATAGACCACATACGGCCACATGCCCACGGTGTTCAGCCACTTCAGGAAAAAATGGATGGCGGTGATCGCCATGAGGAACGAGGTGACCCCGCCCAGCAGGAAACCGCTCCAATCGACGATGACGTCCGAGGTGGCCACTTCCAGCAGCTTCACCGCTGAAGCCAGCACAATAATGGGAATGGCCAGAAGGAACGAGAATCGGGAGGCGGTCTCCCGGGTCATGCCCAGGAACAGACCGGCGGTAATGGTGACTCCGGAGCGCGAGGTTCCGGGCACCAGGGCCATCGCCTGGGCAATACCGACGATAACCGCGTCTTTCCAGCTGAGCTGGTCGAGGGTGCGCTGGCGCTTCGGCAGCCAGTCGGCGATGCCGAGCAACACCCCGAAAATCAGGGTCGTGGCGAAGATCACTTCCACCGCTCGCAGCTCGTTATCGATCAGGTCCAGTAGCGCCAATCCCGCCAGTCCGGCCGGTATGGTGCCGATCACCAGGTACAGGGCCAGCGCCCCCTGGCCCACGAGCCTGCGCTGGGCCATCGAGAAAAGGCCGTCCCGGGCAATGCCGAAGACATCGCGCCGGAAGTAGAGCACCACGGCCAGCAGGGTGCCCAGGTGAACCGACAGATCAAAACCCACACCCTGATCGGTCCAGCCGAAGAAGGCAGGCATCAGGATCAGGTGGGCAGAGCTCGAAATGGGCAGGAACTCGGTCAGCCCCTGTAGAAGGCCGAGGAAAAGGGCCTGGAAAAAGTCCATTGCGTAAATTCCCTTAAATTCAAGGCGTCAGAAACGTGGCCGCGATAGTAGCAGGGTGGCGGTGGGCTGAACAGATGAGCCGGTGGATGCCGGCCCGGGGCTGGAGTCGGCGTCAGAAACGAATGACCAGCCCGGCGCCAGCTTCCACCTGCAAGTAGCCGCTGCTGTCGAACCTGAGTTCGCATCCACCGGAGCAGAATGCAGAACCTCCCGAGTTCAGTGCGGTGTAAATGCCGCGAAGATCCAGCCTCAGATGCAATTGTTCGGTCAGGAAAAACTGATACCCACCGCCGAGGGACAGGGCTGCACGGTGGTGGGATTCGTACCCTGAATCCTCCGGTTCGAGGCGGGTAACGCCCAGCACGCCCGAGACAAACCCGCCGTGGTTTTTGCCACTGGGAAAATACAGGCCTCCGAACTGGAGCTGGTAAATGGTCAGGTCGATCGAGTCGGTGCCCGGAGCAAACAGGCCGTTGTCGAGCCTGGCCGAGGTGCGTTGCCGACCGAAGTAAAGTTCCCCCTGCTTGCCGGGTTCTGGCAGATCGAAATTGAGGACGAGGCCCTGGCTTACGGAATCCCGGAAGTCGATCTGGTCCGCCGTGCTCGCGCCGGCGGTCTCGATATCCACTGAACTGCTCATGCGAAAACCGGCAAACGGCGACAGGCCAATTTCAGCAGCTACGGGAGTCGCTGTCAGGGTCAGCGCGACCAGGACCGCTGTGAGGATTCGGAGGCTCATAGGTGCATCCCGGAATGGGTGGCTGGTTGTTGGAAGGATTCCGTGTAACGATATAACCATTGCAGATTCCACGAGTCTTGCCAATGGCTTACCAGACACCAAAGTAGCATGGGCGAAGCCGGCCCGCCGGGGCTAGGCTTCGCCCATCGCTTGCATAAAAGACACCAACAATGACCGACCTGCTAAAACGTTTTCCGCTCCCTGTCATTGTGCTGGCCCAGCTCTTCGGCACCTCGCTCTGGTTCAGCATCAATGGCGTCTGGCTGTCGCTATCCGCGCAGTTGGGGTTGACGGAAACCGACCTGGGTCGGCTGACGCTGGCGGTTCAGGCGGGGTTTATCGCGGGGACTCTAACCATTGCGGTGACCGGTCTGGCGGACCGCTTCGGCGCCAGCCGAATCTTTGCCGTGTCGAGTCTGCTGGGTGCCCTGGTCAATGGCGGGTTTGTTTTCGCCGCAGGTTTGCCGCCGCTCGATTTTCTCCTGCGATTCGCCGCCGGTCTGTGCCTGGCCGGCATCTATCCCCTCGGGATGAAAATGGTGATCGCCTGGACTCCGAAATACGCCGGCGCGGCCCTGGCGTGGCTGGTGGGCATGCTCACCCTGGGCACGGCGCTGCCGCACCTGATGCGGGGTGCCACCTTCGGGATGCCCTGGGAGTGGCCGCTATTCGCCGCCTCTGTGCTGGCTCTGGCTGGGGGCACCCTGGTGTTTATGCTGGGTGACGGCCCGCATCTGCCCAAAAGCAATGGCCCGTTGCCTTTAAGTCAGGGCCTGGCGGCGTTGCGCATACCCAGATTCCGCGCGGTCTCCGGTGGCTATTTTGGCCATATGTGGGAGCTCTACGCGTTCTGGACGCTTACACCCCTGCTGATCGGTCGCGAACTGGACCGAATGGGGCTGGGAGCCGGCCTGATTCCCTGGTTTGCGTTTGCGATCATCGGAATCGGTGCGGCCGGTTGCATCGGTGGTGGCAGACTCAGCCGCACCAAAGGCAGTGAGTGGGTGGCCTCCCGTGCTCTTGCGCTGTCCGGGACCGTCTGCCTGCTGTACCCGTGGTTGAGTGGGCTGGCGCCGGAAATGCTGATGGCCCTTCTGTTTGTATGGGGGGTTGCGGTGATTGCCGATTCGCCGCAGTTCTCCGCGCTCGCCGCAGCGACCGCACCGCGGGAATCGGTGGGTTCGTCTCTCGCGGTGATGAACGCGGTTGGATTTGGTCTGACGCTGCCGGCCATCTGGCTGACCAGTGGCCTGTGGGCCCAGCTTGGTGTCTGGGTAGTGCTGCTTCTGGTTCCCGGGCCGGTGCTTGGTTTGTGGTCCCTGGCCCGGGCGCGTCCTGCCGCCACCGATGTTTAAACGCTACGGCCAGGTCTGCCGGCCTTGCTGCCGTTCACCGGGACTGTTCGGGGACCTCCCGGATTCGCCCATGCTCATCAATGGCCACGTACACAAACAGCCCCTCGGTAACCTTGCGCGGATGCTTCGCGGTCCGGTCCAGCGTCCAAACCTCCACAAGGATCTTCATTGAGCTCCGGCCAATGTCCACCAGCTCGCAGTAACAGCCAACCTGGGAACCGACCCGCAGGGGTGAAAGAAATTCCATCCGGTCCATGGCGACGGTGGCATTGCGTCCCAGTGAAATTCGCCCGGCCATGGTGGCAGCCGCGATGTCCATCTGCTTGACCAGCCAGCCGGCGAACACGTCGCCATTGGGGTTGGTGTCAGAGGGAAGGGGAACGATCTGGAGGGTCAACTCGCCGCGGGGAGTGGGTTTATCATCGTCTAGTGCCGTCATGGAGCCTGCCTTGTTCGGAGTTCTGGAATTGTTTTACCCCGCATGTTAACGGGCTTTGCTGTTGCTGCAAGCAGATTTACGTTATCGCGACTATATTTCAGAACCTGTAACAAAGTTGTCATAGAGTCCGATTACTCTGCATTCATCGGTAAAACAGATCCATACACAAAGTCCAACCGATTAATGGAGACTCAACGTGATTAAACTGAACAAAGCACTCGCAACTGTTGCACTGGCCGGCTCCGTCGCCGCCGTGTCTGCACCTGCCATGGCCCGAGACACGATCAGCATCGTGGGTTCCTCCACGGTTTATCCGTTTGCAACTGTAGTGGCCGAGCGCTTCGGCACCAAAACCGATTTCAGCACTCCGAAGCTCGAATCCACAGGCTCCGGCGGTGGTATGAAGCTGTTCTGTCAGGGTATTGGCACCCAGCACCCGGACATCACCAATGCGTCACGGCGTATGAAGACCTCCGAGTACGAGCTGTGCCAGAAGAACGGCGTAACCGACATCACCGAGTTCCGTATCGGTTCTGACGGTATCGTGATCGCCAGTTCCAAGGATGCCGAGAACCTGGACATTACCCTTGAGCAGCTTTTCCTGGCTCTGGGCTCCAAGGTACCGGTGGATGGCGAGTGGGTTGCTAATCCGAACAAGAACTGGAGCGACGTGGATTCCAGCCTGCCGAACAAACCGATTCGTGTAATGGGGCCTCCGCCGACTTCTGGCACCCGCGACTCGTTCAACGAACTGGCCCTCGCCGCCGGTTGTGACCAACTGCCGGAAACGGCAAGCCTGAGCGAAGACCAGCACGGCGCCATCTGTGAAAGCGTGCGTGAGGACGGCGCATTCATCGAGGCTGGCGAGAATGATAACCTCATCGTTCAGAAGCTGATCGGTGATACTGACATGTACGGTGTGTTCGGCTACAGCTTCCTGGAAGAGAATGCGGATCGTCTTCAGGCCGCCACCCTGAACGGCATGGTTCCGACTGCCGAAGATATCGCTGCTGACAAGTACCCGGTAGCCCGCTCCCTGTTTTTCTACGTGAAGAAGGCGCACGTAGGTGTGGTTCCGGGTATCCAGGAATACGTTGGTGAGTTTGTCAGCAACGCAGCCATGGGCCAGAACGGCTACCTGAAAGACGTTGGCCTGATCATCCCGCCGCGCGAGCAGCTAATGAACCTGATGGACAAGGCAGAGAACATGCCTAACCTGGCAATGGAAGAGCTGAAGTAAGCCGAAGGGATCGGGATTAACCAAGGGTGCGGGTCCTCCATAGGGCCCGCACCCTTTCGCACGTTGAGGAATACCGTCCGGTGCCGCAGAACCTTTGAATCTGTAGACTGGGCGCCTATTTGAAGTCGTAGACAGGATTATTCATGCAACCGGCTAATTTGTTTCTGCTCACCCTGGTACTCGCCATCGTGGCCTATGGCCTTGGGTATGCACGGTCCCGGTCACTGGCCATGCCGCTGGGGGGCATCCGTCACCTCAAATCCCTGCCATTCTACTATGGTGCCCGCGCCGCGCTGTGGAGCGGGATCCCGGCGCTCGTCGTTCTTGGGCTCTGGGCCGCCTTTCAGGGCAAGGTTATCCAGCTGATCGTGATCGGTGGACTGCCCCAGGAGCTTGTCCCGGGGACAGAAGGACAGGCCAGTCTGCTGCTCAGTAAAATCAGTAACGTCGCCAGTGGAGCCCTGCCTGCCGGGTTTGTCGAGGCGCCCATAGCCGAGGCGGCGGAGCGCCTGAAGGCATTGCGAGCCCAGAGCCGGCTGCTGATGTCCGTGCTTGTGGTTGCCGTGGCGGTTCTGGCGGGGTTCCTTGGCTGGCTGCGCATCCGTCCGCGGCTCAATGCCCGCTCCCAGGTCGAGGCCATTCTGAAGTGGTTGTTCTTCGCCTGCGCCGCCCTCGCCATTCTGACCACCGTTGGCATCATTTTCTCGGTCGCTTTCGAGACCTTCCGTTTCTTCGGGAAGGTGCCGTTCACTGAATTTATCTTTGGTTCCCAGTGGAGTCCGCAAACCGCGTTACGGGCGGACCAGGTGGCTGCCGAGGGTGCCTTCGGCATGATCCCGCTGTTCACCGGCACCCTGCTGATCTCGGCCATTGCCATGGTGGTGGCGGTGCCGGTGGGGTTGCTTTCCGCCATCTACCTGTCGGAGTACGCCAATCGGAGAGTGCGCGGGGTGGTGAAACCGCTGCTGGAGATGCTGGCCGGGATCCCCACGGTGGTTTACGGCTTCTTTGCCGCGTTGACCGTCGCGCCGTTTATCAGTGACCTGGCCGACTCGCTGGGCATTAATGCCTCGTCGCAAAGCGCGCTGGCTGCCGGCGGCGTCATGGGCATCATGATCATTCCGTTTGTGTCCTCGCTCTCGGACGACGTGATCAACGCGGTCCCCCAGTCGCTTCGGGATGGCTCGCTCGCCCTGGGGGCTACTCAGTCGGAGACCATGAAGAAGGTCATCTTCCCGGCAGCGTTGCCGGGCATCATGGGCGGCGTTTTGCTGGCGGTTTCACGCGCGATTGGCGAGACCATGATTGTGGTCATGGCGGCTGGCCTGGCGGCCAACCTGACGGCCAACCCGCTGGAGACGGTCACCACCGTCACCGTGCAGATCGTAACCCTGTTGACCGGTGATCAGGAGTTTGACAGCGCCAAGACCCTGGCAGCCTTTGCCCTGGGCGCCATGCTGTTCCTGTCCACCCTGTTGCTCAACGTAATTGCCCTGAAAATTGTCCGTAAATATCGGGAACAGTATGACTGATCAACGTTCACAGGCGGAGCTTGTCCGCCAGTCGCTCAAACGCCGGTATCGTAAGGAACGCCGCTTCCGGGCCTACGGGATCGTGGCCATCGGTATTGCACTGTCGGCCCTGGTGATCCTCTTTACCGATATCATCGGTAAGGGCTACACCGGGTTCATGAAGACCTCCATCACCATGGAGGTGAACCTCGACGGTGAGATGATGTATCTGGACGATCCGACCGACAAACGCCAGGTCAAGATGGCGGATTTTGTCGAGCCGCTGGTCCAGTCCCTGATCCAGGAAATTCCGGGGGCCACGGAGGAAGACCGCGACGCGGTTCGTGGCCTGATCAATCCCTATGCCTCGGTCACGCTGCGGGATGCCCTCCAGCAAAACCCGGACTGGCTGAACACCACCCGGACCATGACGTTCCTCTCCCACACCGATGTGGACGTGTACGTGAAGCACGCCGGCGATGCCGGTTATTCCATCAAGCTCAATGACCAGCAGAAAGCCTGGGTGGATGAGTTGCTCGAGCGCGGTGTGATTGAGACCGGCTTCAACGACGTGTTTTTCAGCGGTGGTGATTCCCGAGATCCGTCCAAGGCCGGTATTCTGGGGGCGATTGTCGGCTCGCTGCTGACCATGTTTGTCACCCTGATCCTGTCGTTCCCGATTGGTGTTGCGGCGGCGATCTACCTGGAGGAATTCGCGCCCCAGAACAAGTTCACCGATTTCATCGAGGTGAACATCAACAACCTGGCGGCGGTGCCGTCGATCATCTTCGGTCTGCTCGGCCTCGCGGTCTTCATCAACCTGTTCGGCATGCCGCGCTCGGTGCCGGTGGTGGGCGGTCTCGTGCTGACCCTGATGACCCTGCCGACCATCATCATATCGAGCCGGGCCGCCATCAAGAGCGTACCGCCGTCGATCCGGGAGGCGGCCGAGGGCATTGGCGCCTCCAAGATGCAGGTGGTTCTGCACCATGTGTTGCCGCTGGCGATGCCGGGTATGCTGACCGGCTCGATCATCGGTATGGCCCAGGCCCTGGGTGAAACCGCACCGCTGCTGTTGATCGGCATGGTGGCCTTTATCGTTGACGTACCCGGCGGCTTTTTCGACTCCGCAACCGTACTGCCGGTGCAGGTGTTCCTGTGGGCGGGCAGCCCCGAACTGGCCTTTATCGAACGTGCGTCAGCCGCCATTATGGTGCTGTTGACCTTCCTGATCAGTATGAATGCATTGGCCATCTGGATGCGTAAACGCCTCGAGCGCCGGTGGTAAGGAGAATCAAGATGAATACCATGAACTCAAGCATTACCCGTGAAGCGTCACAGCAGGAAGAGCCTGCCGTGCCGGTTTCGGAGAGTAAGCCGACCGATACCGTCATCGAGGAAGGCAAGACCGTGGGCAAACCGTTTGCCGACGACGCCAAGTTCAAGCTCCGGGACGTCGAGGTTTACTACGGCGAGAGCCGGGCGATCAAAAAAATCAGCCTGGACATCGCCCGGAACGAGGTGATCGCTTTCATCGGCCCGTCCGGCTGCGGCAAGTCCACGTTCCTGCGCTGCCTGAACCGGATGAACGACAGTATCGATATCTGCCGGGTAAAGGGTTCCCTGCAGCTGGACGATCAGGACATCTACGACTCCAAGCGGGATGTCGTGGAACTGCGTGCCCGGGTCGGCATGGTGTTCCAGAAGCCCAACCCGTTCCCGAAATCGATCTACGACAACGTGGCCTATGGCCCCCGCATCCATGGTCTTGCCAACCGCAAGTCCGACCTGGACGAAATTGTCGAGAACAGCCTGCGTAAGGCCGGCTTGTGGGAAGAAGTGAAGGACCGGCTGGATGCGACCGCAACCGGCATGTCCGGCGGTCAGCAGCAGCGCCTGTGCATCGCCCGCGCCATTGCCGTGAGCCCGGAAGTGGTGTTGATGGACGAGCCCTGTTCAGCGCTGGATCCGATTGCCACCGCCAAGGTGGAAGAACTGATTGCAGAGCTGTCCGAGAGCTACACCATTGTGATCGTCACCCACTCCATGCAGCAGGCCGCACGGGTATCCCATCGAACGGCCTACTTCCACCTTGGTCACCTGGTGGAAGTAAACGAAACCAACAAAGTATTCACCTCGCCGGAACACGAACTGACCGAATCCTACATCACGGGTCGTTTCGGCTGATTCCGTCGCCGGGGAACATTGGAGAAGCACAGTATGCCTACGAAGAAGGACGATGTTTACGGGGATCATATTTCCCGCAAGTTCAATGACGAACTGATGGATCTCAAGACCGAGTTCCTGAAAATGGGCGGGATGGTCGAGTCCCAGGTGGAGAACGCCATTCAGGCCCTCATGGATGGCGATGGTCATCTGGCGGAGGAGACCCGCGCCAAAGACAAGCGCGTCGATCAGATGGAAATCGACATTGACGAGGAGGCGACACTCATCATCGCCCGTCGCCAGCCGACGGCCCGGGACCTGCGCCTGGTGATCTCCGTGATCAAAATGGTCGCCGACCTGGAACGTGTGGGTGACGAAGCCAAGAAAATTGCCAAGCTGGCCATCAAATTGTCCGAAGAGGGCCAGGCACCCCGGGGTTACGTGGAAGTTCGCCACATCGGCACCCACGTGCTGAGCATGCTGCACGATGCACTGGATGCCTTTGCCCGGCTGGATTCCGAGCAGGCCCTGCGGATCATGAAGGAAGACAAACGGGTGGACGAGGAGTATCAGGCAGCCGCCCGAACCCTGCTGACCTTCATGATGGAAGATACCCGCAATATCTCGCGGTGCATGTCGGTGATGTGGGTTCTGCGGGCTCTGGAGCGGGTTGGCGATCATGCCTGCAACATCGCCGAGAACGTGATTTTCATGGTGAAGGGTGAGGACGTTCGCCACACGCCAGTGGAAGAGGCCGAACGGGTGGTGGGGCGCTGAGCCCCACCCAGGGTCTCACTGCTCAGGCCTGTTTCATCCGATCGGTATAGGGTGGCCAGCCGAAAGGCTTGCCGGCCAGCAGGTGCAGATGGATGTGAAACACCGTCTGCCCCGCATTCTCTCCGCAATTCATCACCGTGCGATAGCCGTCCTCGGCAAAGCCCATCTCCTTCGCCAGCTTGCTTGCCACCCAGTACAGGTGTCCGACCAGCTCCCGGTCGCTTTCCTCAATCTCGTTAATGCTGACAATCTCCTTCTTAGGGATGACCAGCAGGTGCACCGGCGCCTGGGGATTGATGTCGCGGAACGCCAGGCTGACCTCGTCCTCATAGACGATATCGGCCGGAATCTCCCGGTTGATGATCTTGGTAAATATGGTTTCTGACATGGTTGCTCCTGGTTCGTGGTGGCGATGACTTGTTGCGTCCGGGCGGCTCAGAACTGCCTGAGCCCGGGAATCCGATCGGTTAGCTGGGTCAGAACGGCTGGCAGCCGGTCATCAATGCCCATGGCGTAGCGGGCCACTTGGTTGCGGGCAAAGGGCAGGGCGCGAGCGGCACCCAGCCCGAGGTTGCGCAGCAGGTGTACTGGCGGAATACGATTGCTGAACAGGTGATAGAACAGGTCCATCGTCATCATCATGCGCCGGTTAGCCGGCCGTCGCTGCTGTTCGTATTGTCCAAGCCACTTTGGGTCGGCCAGGTCGTCGTTGGCGCGCCTGGCTTCCTTGAGCATCGCCTGCAGGCATTGGGCATCCTGGAACCCCAGATTGACCCCCTGGCCGGCCAGGGGGTTGATGGTATGGGCCGAATCGCCAGCCAGGACCACGCGCCGGGAAAAATAGTGCTTGGCGTGCTGGCGGGCAATGGGAAAGCTGGCCCGGGCCTCGATGTGTGTGAGCAGGGGCAGTTCCGCCGGGAAGGCTTGCTGGATTTCCAGCATCAGTGCTTCCTTGGGCAGCGCCTTCAGTCGGGCCAGTTGCTCGGGCGCGTCATACCAGACCAGCGATGCCCAGCTCTCTCCCGGATGGCTCGCCCCGGCACTGTGCAGGGGCAGGAAGGCCCGCGGACCACTGGGATAAAAACCCTGCCAGGTGATGTCTTCCGCTGGGCCCTGGTAACGCACCGAGATCACCATCGCCTGCTGGTCGTACTGATTGCGGGAGACACCGATGCCGGCCATGTCGCGAATCCCGGACTGGGCGCCG
Organism: Marinobacter sp. F4206; assembly: GCF_019392195.1. Taxonomy (NCBI): domain Bacteria; kingdom Pseudomonadati; phylum Pseudomonadota; class Gammaproteobacteria; order Pseudomonadales; family Marinobacteraceae; genus Marinobacter; species Marinobacter liaoningensis. The sequence goes on along the minus strand of NZ_JAHXKI010000002.1, from coordinate 1,365,163 downwards.
TCTGCGCCGATCACCAGTTGGGCGTCGAGACTGCGGCCGTCGTCCAGGGTAACTGTCGCCGATTGCGAACCCTGCGTCAGGGCGGAGACCCCGTGCCCGGCGATCACCGTAACCTTCGGCTCGTCGTCGGCAGTTTGCCAAAGCGCCTGTTGCGTCACCGAGTTTTCAACAATGTGGCCCAGGTGCGTTGTTTTCAGGCTGGCGGCATCAAACTCCACTTCGGTCAGTGTCCGGGGCATCAGGCTGGACAAGGGATGACGAGTCTCATCCCAGACCGCCAGTCGCTGGTACGGCGTGGCGCGCATATCGAGAATCGGCTGCCAGGCGCCAAGTTGCTGCAGGTAACGTTCACTGCCGGCGCTGAGTGCGGATACGCGAATGTCCGGAGCCCTATCCGGGGCGAAAGCGGGTGCCGGCGAACGATCAATCACGGCCACCCGGAAGCCGTCCTGGCCCAGGCCCGTGGCGAGGGCGGCACCGACCATGCCGGCGCCGATTACGACAATATCAAAAGCTTGCGTCATATCGGGTTCCTGTCTGATGCCCACAGTTTACGCGATGGCGCGGATCAGACAAGCGACCCGGATCAAGCCGGCCGCTACAAACTCAGTAGCCGGCCGCGCCGGTGACGCCCGGCTTTACGTCATCCGGCCGGCGCCGACCCTTGAGCAGCCAGGCCGGTTTTTGAGCGCCCGGCTTGGTGAACCCCTGATTCAGCACCATGGGCTGCACCAGGGTCAGGAAATCGGCCGTTTTCATATGCACGGATTCGGTGTGGCTGCCGGCGGCGAACGCCAGTTCAGGCTGCTCCGTTAACACTTCGCAGCAGTAAACGGACATGCCAAACAGGTTTCCGAACGGAGGCATGGCGCCGACCTCGCAGTCGGGAAACCGGTCCTGGAATTCCTGTTCATCGGCAAGGTCAACAAAGTCGGTGTCGAGAATACGGGACAACCGGTCCCAGCGGATGCGCCAGGTGGCGGGCATCACCAGCATTGCCATTTTTCCGTCCAGTTCGATAATGACGGTCTTGACGACGCGGTCGCCGGCAATCTTGACGTGGTGGGCGAGTTCCTGGGCGGTGAAGGCAGGCGGGTGAGAGAGGCACATGTATTCTACATCTGCCTCGTCGAGAAATTCCTTCAACTGCTGTACCGGCATAGTGACAACCTCCTACCAGCAATGACAGCGTTCCGGAGCCCTGGTTGTTGGTGGGTCGGGCTCCGACGGCCTGGCGGGTTCCCTGAGCCCCGCCATTAACCGTCAGCTTAGTCGAGGATACGCGGTTTGCGAGTAACCGGTTGTATCAATGCGAAACCGTTCTCTCCGGTTATTCGGTTTTGTACATGTGCACATCCCGTTGCGGGAATGGAATGCTGATGCCCTCTGCATCAAAGGCTTTTTTCACTTTCTCCTGCATGTCCCAATAGAACGGCCAGAGGTCTGCGGATTTGGTCCATGCCCGAACTGTCAGGTCCACGGAGCTCTCACCCAGACCGCCAACCACGATCAGGGGCGCCGGTTCCGTCAATGCCCGGTCATCCTCTTCAATCAGGAATTTGACCACGCTTTTTGCCTTGTCGATGTCATCGCCGTAGCCGATACCGAAGCTCATATCGCAGCGACGGGTTTCATACACGCTCATGTTTGTCAGGCTGGAATTCGCGAGCTGCCCGTTCGGGATGACAACTCGACGGTTATCAAACGTGTCGACAATGGTGTAAAGAATACTGATTTCGCGGACCGTACCCAGGTAGCCCTGAGCATCAATGACATCGCCAACCTTGAACGGTTTGAAGATGAGGACCAGTACCCCGCCGGCGAAGTTGGCGAGGCTGCCCTGCAGAGCAAGGCCGACGGCCAGGCCGGCCGCACCAACAATAGCGATGAACGAGGTGGTCGCAATGCCGACCATCGAGGCGACGGAGATCAGCAGCAGGATTTTTAGAATTGCGCTGATCAGGCCACAGAGAAACTTGTTGAGTGTCGGGTCCTTGGCGCCCAGTTTTGCGTCCAGGACGGCAATAAACCGGTTGATCAGCCACATACCTATAATGAGTGTGACGATCGCCAGCACAACCTTGGGGGCATAGGTCATGGTCAGGGTTATTGCCTGGTCCATCAGTTCGGAGGCGCTTCCTTCAGCACCAAACAGGTCTTCCATAGAGAGACTCCTTGCTCATTAGTTTTTTATATCAACGTGATGATTTGAAACGCTGTAGCGAAAAAAAACGGGCGGTCCGGCATTTTTATAGCAGACAAATGAATCCTGTGCGTTACACCGGTTCACCTCGGACGAGGTGATTTACGCAGGCTGGGTCTGTCTGGCCCAGTCGAGGATGACCTCGGGGCCTCCACGGACAAGAATCCGACCCTGTTTTCGGCCAAGCTGGTAGTCGTACATCGGATCGTAATAATCCTGTAACAGTGCCTGTATCCAGGCGTCGTGGCCACTCAGATCCTGTTGCTGTTCCTGACGTTCCAGGGCAGCTTCCATCAACGCCCTCAGCTGACTGTGGCGCTCCCCGCCCAGGCGTTTTCGGATACGGTCGAGGGCGCTGAGCAGGTAATCCCGGAAATTCAGCCAGCCGGCGTCCTCGCCATCCCGTTGCACATAGTCGGCGCACATGCCTTCAACGTAGTCTTCCCGGATAATGGCGATGCGTTCGTCCAGCGGTCGTTCCAGAACCATCAGCGGGGCCGCGGCCATGCGATCCCGCAGGGTCTGGGGCAGCGCGCAGCGACCAACCAGACGACTTTCGTCTTCCAGGTACACGGGGCCATCATTGCGGTGGTGGGCTTTGATCATGGCTACCGCCAGCCGGTTCTCGAAATCAATCTGGGAAGGCTGGGGGCTGACCTGGCGGCCAAAGCTTGAGCCTCGGTGGTTGGCAAGACCTTCCAGATCGACGGGGTTGGGCAGTTGCTGTAGCACGCGGGTTTTCCCGGTGCCGGTCCGGCCACTGAGGATCCGAAAATCGCTGTGCTCGATCCGCTCCTCGAGGCTGTCGATGAGAAAGCGCCGGAGCGCCTTGTAACCGCCCTTGACCAGGGGGTAATCGATGCCGGACTCCTTGATCCATTGCTGGGTCAGGCGGGAGCGCAGGCCGCCCCGAAAGCAGAACAGATAACCGTTCGGATGCTGCGCAGCGAAACGCTTCCAGGTTTCAATCCGTTGGGCCTTGATGTCCCCGGCGACCAGCTGGTGCCCCAGTTCGATGGCGCGGTCCTGGCCTTTTTCCTTGTAACAGATGCCGACCCGGTGCCGCTCCTCGTCGTTCATCAGCGGAGCGTTTTCGGCACAGGGGAAGCTGCCGCGAGCGAACTCCACCGGCGCCCGGACATCCATCAGCGGGACGTCGTTGAGAAACAGGGACAGGTAGTCGTCGGTGTCGGGTCTGGTTGCCATTTCAGCGTCTAACCGGTTAGCAGAAGTGAGGCGGCAGTATAGCCGAATTGGCTTTTTTCTGCTCACCGGACGCTGTTTTGCGGGGGAGAGATGGCTACAATGGCGGGCGTTACGGATTACGGCCCACGTGAGGAGAGTTGATGTCGACCAGCCGCCTTGATCAGCATTTGCGAAAAACCCTGAGTCGCGGCCGGGTGGCAGTTTCGCGGCCGGCTGGCTGTCCCGAGATTCCCCTGCATTTGTTTGATCCGTCGGTCCTGGAGGGCCCCCTGAGTCATGATGAGGCCCAGGCGGTCGTTGCAGAGCCGGCTTACTGGTCGTTTTGCTGGGCCAGCGGGCAGGTCCTGGCCAACTGGATCCTGGCCAACCCTGACTGGGTGGCGGACAAACGGGTTCTGGATTTCGGTTCGGGGTCCGGCGTTGTGGCGGTTGCTGCTGCCCGGGCCGGTGCCCGGGAGGTCATCGCCTGCGACCTGGATCCGGCTGCATTGGATGCGGCGGCCGCGAACGCCGCCCTGAACGGTGTCTCCGTTACGCCCTGTCAGGATTGGCGAGATCGGCCTGCGGGCATTGAGGTCATCACCGCCGCGGACGTCCTGTACGACCCTGACAATCGGCCGCTGCTGTCGGTGTTCCGGGAGGCGGCGTCGACGGTATTGCTCGCGGATTCCAGGGTCAGGGATCTGGGGGACAGGCACTATCAGCTGCAAACGACGATCGAGGCGCGAACCTGGCCGGATCTGAATGAGTTTGAGGAATTCAATCGGGTCAGAATCTACGTTGCCGGGCGGGGGTAGGTGAGCGGGCGGCAGAAAAAAAGGGCAACCAATCGGCTGCCCTTTGTCGGAATAGGTCGGCGCGTCCTTGCGCTTGTGGCAACAGCCTTGTTGCGAGGTCCCTGAGCCGCTCCCTGGTGCCGGCATCCGAGCCAGCGTTCCGAATAATTATCCTTTAAGCGAGGCGTCCCTGTGTCCTTGCCTCTCCCTGCATTCCATGCCGGGGTGCATCCAATGCGTCGTCCCTTTCCCTTTCATCCTTGATGTAAACACTATAGCAACTGGGGTTTTACAAACTTGTGAATTTTGCCGTCTATGCAACGGTTCTGATTTGCCGTCTGATGGAATATATTTTTGGTAACAACCAGTTATAGATTTCGGGCAGGAAGTTACTCATTGTTACGTACATGACATAGCAGCAAGATCTCACGCACATGTAAGAGATATCTCACAAAGATTCGGGCGAACTTCTCAGGCCGTTCTGGCGCGCCCTGCGCAGTCCCGGCCAGGGTAGCATTCCGACCACAATGCCGGCGCCGTCGGCGGCCAGATCGGCGAGCGAGAACTCCCGGTATGGCAGGGTGGCCTGTACGGCCTCAATGGCGAAACCAAAGGCCAGCAGCGGCGGCGCGAACCACAGCGCTTTGGCTTCCGGCCAGGCCAGCCTGGTCAGTACCGTCAGTTCCGCGAAGGCAATCAGGTGATTGACTTTGTCGCTGGCGGAGGACGGAACCGGGTACGGATTATCTGTGGTCGCCAGGAACAGGATGGCCAGCACGGAAATGAACAGGGCAATTCGCCAAAGTGGGCGGCAGTGTAACAAGGTCAGAACGCAGTGTTTCAGTAATGCCATGGGGGGATTTCCGTAGGTGGCCTCGGGCTGTGGGAATGTTCCCAACATGATATGCTTTGCGCCCCGTCAATGTCATTGAAGCGGAGGACCTGCCGGAATGCTCAAGGGTAACTTTTTTCGTGGACTGGGCTATCTAGGGGAGGGCTTCCGTCTGATTCGGCAACCTGGCCTTCGGTTGTTCGTGATTATCCCGCTCGTTATCAACGTCCTGTTGTTTGGGCTCCTGTTCTATTTTCTGGCAGACCTTTTCGCCGGCTTGATTGCTGCTGCCATGGGCTGGTTGCCCGACTGGGCCTGGTTGCAGGCCCTGGACTGGCTGTTCTGGCTCCTTTACGGCGCCGTCATCCTGCTGATGCTGGCCTACGGTTTTGTGATCGTTGCCAACCTGATCGGTTCGCCCTTTTACGGCTACCTGGCCGAACTCACCGAGAAGCATCTGACCGGTCAGGAAGTGAACACCGACGACAGCTGGAGTGCGATTATCAAGGACATCCCCCGGGCACTCTGGCGTGAGGTGCAGAAGATTCTCTATTACCTGCCCAGGGCGATCGGCCTGTTCGTGATTGGCCTGATTCCGGTGGTCAATCTGGTCGCGGCCGTACTCTGGTTCATGTTCAACAGCTGGATGATGGCTCTGCAGTACGTCGATTACCCCGCGGACAACCACAAGGTCAGCTTTGGAGCACTCCGCGGTCTTCTGGGTGATACCCGGCTGTCGGCGTTCGGCTTTGGCCTGCCAGTGGCACTGGCGGCCATGGTGCCGGTTCTCAATCTTGTGGTTGTGCCCGCGGCGGTATGCGGGGCTACGGCCTATTGGGTGCGTGAAAACGGCGCTACCCGAAATTAATTCTGTCTGGAGGTTTCTTGGATACGTCGGATTTTGTCATCGGTCAACGTTGGGTCAGTCACAGTGATACCGCCCTGGGCCTGGGGATTGTCACGGATATCTCCGGCCGCCGGGTAACACTGGGTTTCCCTGCGGCCGATGAGGAGCGCACCTACGCCATTGATAATGCGCCACTGTCCCGGATCATTTACCAGCTTGGTGAGGAGATCGAAACCTTCGACGGTGAGCACTACGTGGTCAGGGCGGTTGAGGACATCGGCGGCGTATTGATGTACCACGCAGATGACGGCGAGGACATCCACCAGATTTCCGAAGTGAAGCTGAGCAGTTCGGTGAACTTTTCCGCCCCGCACCAGCGCCTTTTTGCCGGCCAGTTTGACCGCAACGGCGCCTTCCGCCTGCGGGTGGCCACCCTGCAGCATATGGACCGGTTGCGGGCATCACCGGCTCAGGGCCTGATTGGCGCCCGCACCCAGCATTTGCCGCATCAGATCTACATCGCTCACGAGGTTGCCAAGCGACACGCCCCTCGTGTCCTGCTGGCCGACGAAGTGGGCCTGGGCAAAACCATTGAAGCGGGTCTGATCCTGCACTACCAGTTGCATACGGGGCGGGCCAAGCGGGCCCTGATCGTGGTACCGGATTCCTTGATGCACCAGTGGCTGGTGGAGATGCTCCGGCGCTTCAACCTGCGTTTCTCCATCATCGACCAGGACCGCTATGACGCCCTGAAAGAGGAAGAGGATGATGTGGATTCGCTGGTCAACCACATCTTCGGTGACGATGACGCCGTCAACCCGTTCGAGACGGAACAGCTGGTGCTGTGCAGCCTCGATTATCTCGCCAGCAGCGAGCAGGCCCAGAAGGACGCCCTGGCAGCAGGCTGGGACCTGATGATCGTGGACGAGGCGCATCACCTGGCCTGGAGTCCGGACGCGGTCAGCACCGAATACCGGATTGTTGAAGAACTGTCGGCAGCCAGCCGTGGTCTGTTGTTGCTGACGGCGACGCCGGAGCAGGTGGGTGTGGCCAGTCACTTTGCCCGCCTCAGGCTTCTCGACCCGGCCCGTTTCCACGACCTTGAAACCTTCCGTGAAGAAGAACGCCAATACGAAGCCATCAACAAGGTGGTGCGACGCTTGGAGAGCGAGTCGTCGGAGATCACCGGTGAGGACAGAGAGGCGCTACAGGCCTGGCTCGGTGATGAACTGAAAGCGTTGCTGGCCGGTGAAGAGCCACACCAGGCGATTATTGATGCCCTGCTTGACCGCCACGGCACGGGTCGGGTGTTGTTCCGAAACACCCGGGCCGCCATCGCCGGTTTCCCGGAGCGCCGACCGTTGCCCGAAGCCATGCCCTGTCCCGCCATGTACGAGGACGATGCCTGGAAGTTGGCCGGCCTGTCGCCGGAGCAATCGGTACCGGAGGAGCAGTGGCTGGCCGACGATCCGCGCGTCGCCTGGCTGGAGAAGAAGCTGGTCAGCCTGCGTCCGGCCAAGGTAGTAGTGATCTGTGCCCGGGCCGACACCGCGATGGCGCTTGAACACTATCTGCAGCTGCGGGCCGGTATCCGAAGTGCCGCCTTTCACGAGCACCTGAGTCTGGTGGAGCGTGATCGCGCGGCGGCCTATTTTGCCGACAGCGAGCAGGGCGCCCAGGCGCTGATCTGTTCGGAAATCGGCAGTGAGGGCCGCAATTTCCAGTTCGCCCATCACCTGGTGCTGTTTGACCTGCCGGGCAACCCCGATCTGCTGGAACAGCGGATCGGGCGGCTGGATCGCATTGGCCAGACCGAGGCCATCGATATTCATATTCCCTACCTGCAGGGCACCGCCCAGGAAGTCCAGTACCGCTGGTTCCAGGACGGCCTCAATGCCTTTGCCGAGAGCTGTGCGGTGGGTATCGCCGTGCAGGACAAGGTTCAGGATCAATGGCAGCAGGCCATTGGGGGCAAAGCCGAGGCGCTGGAAACCCTGATTGCCGCCTCCGCAGAAGAAGCGGCGCGTCTGCGGACCCTGCTTCACAACGGTCGCGACGCCCTGATCGAACGGAACTCCTGTCGCCGGGACGTGGCCGATCAGCTGATCACTGACATTGAGGCGGAAGAGGATCTGGCCCAGGTTCGTGACTACATGATCGAGGCCTTCGACATACTTGGCGTTGACGTTGAAGATCATGGCGATCACTCCGACGTACTGCGCCCGGGCGAGCATTACCATGCCGGCCACGTTGCGGAACTGCCGGAAGACGGCGTGACCGTTACCTGGAGCCGGCAACAGGCCGTGGAACGTGAGGATCTGGCGTTCATGAGCTGGGAGCACCCGATGGTGACGGGGGTCATGGACTCGGTGACCAGTTCCGGCCTGGGCAAGGCTGCTCTGGCCAGCCTGTCGGTCAAGGCGTTGCCGCCGGGAACGCTGCTCATGGAAGCCCTGTTCACGGTTCATTGTCCGGCGCCGGAATCGCTGCAGCTGACCCGTTACCTGCCGGTATCGCCCCTGCGTCTGCTGGTGGATGTCAATGGCAAGGAGTTGTCTGCGGCGTTGCCTCACGACCGGCTAAACGACCTGTGCTCCAACATTCGCCGCAAGACCGCCCAGGCCATCGTGCCTCAGATACGGCCCCAGGTAGAGACCATGGTGGATCATGCCGAGCGCCTGTCCGAACCTCATATCGAGCCCATGAAGCAGCAGGCCCTGGAGCGGCTGGAAGCCAGTTTCGGACCGGAAATACGCCGGTTGGAGGCGCTTCAGTTGGTGAATCCGGCCATCCGCGATGAAGAGATTGATTTCTTCCGTGACCAGTTGACTGCGGCCCGGGACGCCATCGGTCGGGCCTCCCTGGCACTTGAGGGAATCCGGGTCATCGTAACCTCGTAAGTCAGGGTGTGAACGGGATTACTGAGTCGAGGGTGACCGCTGTTATGCTTTCATCTGATGCGGTACTGTGGGCGTACCTACTTTAGTCTAAGAATTTTCCCGAACCATGGATGACTGAGAGAACTTATGATGACTTTCATTTTGTTTGTTGTGGCGCTGGCCGGTCTCCTGATCGTGATGCGTCGTGAGTCCGGTGCCATGCCGGCGATTGGCGTGATGGCAGTGGTCGGTCTGCTGTCCCTGATTTTTGCCTCCGGATGGCTGGCGTTGATTCTGTTTGTTGGCGCCGGTGTGACCGCGGCCGCCGGCCTGCCTGGTTTCCGCCAGAGCTGGCTGACACCGAAAATCTTCGCCACCTTCAAGAAAGTGGCGCCCAAGGTTTCCGAAACCGAGAGGGTTGCCCTTGAGGCGGGAACCGTCGGCTGGGACGGTGAGCTGTTCACCGGTCAGCCGGATTGGCATAACCTGCTGATTAACCGCCACACCGGGCTGAGTGAAGAAGAACAGGCGTTCGTGGATAATCAGTGCACCCAGGCCATATCCATGTGCAACGCCTGGGATTTGGCCGTCGAGCGCGCCGATCTGCCCAAGGAGCTCTGGGATTTCCTGAAGAAAGAGAAGTTCTTCGGCATGATCATCCCGAAAGAGTACGGTGGCCTCGAGTTTTCCGCCAAAGCCCAGACTGCCGTGCTGCAGAAGCTGGCCGCGAACGAGATGTTGATGGTCTCGGTCGGGGTGCCCAACTCCCTCGGCCCGGGCGAGTTGCTGGTGAAATATGGTACCGACGAGCAGAAAAACCACTACCTGCCTCGCCTCGCCGACGGCCGGGAAATTCCCTGTTTCGGGCTAACCGGACCGCGCGCGGGCTCAGATGCCACCTCACTGCCGGACACGGGTATCGTCTGCAAGCGCAAGATCGACGGTAAGGAAGTGGTGGGCATTGAGCTCAACTTCGAGAAACGCTGGATCACACTGGCCCCGATTGCCACCGTGGTTGGTCTGGCCTTCCGCATGTTTGATCCCGACGGCCTGTTGGGTGAAGAGAAGGACTACGGCATCACCTGTGCCCTGATCCCCCGGGACACCAAGGGAATGGAAATTGGCCGTCGTCATTGCCCCATTGGTACTCCGTTCCTGAACGGACCCATCAAGGGCAAGGACGTGTTCATTCCGCTGGACTACATCATCGGTGGTCAGGAAATGGCCGGGCAGGGCTGGCGTATGCTGGTTGAGTGTCTCTCGGTCGGCCGCTGCATTACCCTGCCATCCGGCGCTGCCGGAGCTGCGGCCTATGCCGCCGGTACCGCGGGTGGCTTTACTCGTGTTCGTCGCCAGTTCAATACGCCGGTGGCGGACATGGAGGGTGTTCAGGAGCCACTGGCTCGTATTGTCGGCAAGACCTACATCGCCCAGTCGGCGGTCAACCACACGGCCAACATGATTGACCGGGGTGAGAAACCGGCCGTGCCCTCGGCCATCCTCAAATACCATCTGACCGAATTCCAGCGGGGAGTGCTCACCGACGCGATGGATGTGCACGGCGGCAAGACGGTCACCCTCGGCCCGCGTAACTATCTCGGCATCGGGTTCAGCGGCGCTGCTGTGTCCATCACGGTGGAGGGTGCCAACATCATGACCCGCAGCCTGATGATCTTCGGCCAGGGGGCAATTCGTTGCCATCCCTACGTGCTGAAGGAGCTGGCGGCGAAGGACAACGATGACATCAAGGCCTTCGACGAAGCCTTCTTCGGGCACGCCGGCCTGATTTTCGGAAACGCCGCCCGCGCCTTCACCCAGGCCCTGGGACTGGGCCGCGCCGATGTCCCGTTCGATAGCGCCAGCCGTCGTTATGCGCAGGCGGTGGCACGCTTCAGTGCCGCCTTCGGACTGTGTTCGGATGCCGCCATGACCACGCTGGGCAGCGAGCTGAAGATGCGCGAGCTGATTTCTGCCCGCCTGGGTGACATGCTCTCCAACCTCTATTTGGCCTCGATGGTCTTGAAGAACTGGCACGAGGGCCAGCCGGTGGAAGGCGAAAGAGAGGTGATGGAGTACAGCCTGGGGCTGTTGCTGTATCGCACCGAAAATGCCCTCGACGAGTTCCTGCAGAATCTGCCGAACCGCGTTGTGGCCATGTCGTTGCGCGCCATCACCATGCCGTTGGGTCGCCGGTGGGATGCCCCCCATGACGACTTGTCCCGGAAACTGGCGCGTGCCATTTCCACCGATACCCCGATCCGCAACAAGCTGATTTCGGGGGTATGGACAACCGACGGAGAGGGCACGGTTGAAAACCCGTTGGCGCGGTATAACGGCCTGCTGAAGGATTACGACAAGGCTGAGCAGCTGTACCGCAAGGTCAACAAGGCCTACGCCAAGGGTGAGTTGCCGATGACGGCCCTGCATCCGGAAGAGCGGTTTGAGGCGGCGCTGGAAGCCGGGGTCTACACCAAGGAAGAAGCGGACTTCATGCGGCAGTACGAAACGGTGGTGCTGGAAATGCTCACCGTGGACGACTTCCCGTTTGACGAGTTCGCTCGCCAAAAGGACACGGTGATCGATCACAACCCGGCCTGATCGGGGTGACCGTCTCCCAATAAAAGGGGTGCCCATGGGCACCCCTTTTTCATATTTGGTTATAAAACCTTAACTTGGTAGCTCTTTAGCGGCATACTCGATGTACCCTTGCCGGTCAGGCATCGGGTCAAGTTCAGCAGCGACAGGGGAGTCCGACCCGATGTGGCTTTCAGTTTTGGCAGTAAGCGCAGGCGCCGTCATCGGCGCCAACCTGCGGTGGGTGCTGGGCCTCTGGCTCAACAGCACCTACCACGCGATTCCTTATGGCACGCTAGTGGCCAATCTGAGTGGCGGCTGGCTCATCGGTCTGCTCATCGGCTACTTCAGCCATGGCAACACCCTGGCGCCGGAATGGCGCCTGTTTGCCATCACCGGCCTGTGTGGCGCCCTGACCACCTTCTCCACGTTCTCGCTGGAAATGTTTGCTGCCATTCAGGAGGGCAAATGGACCATGGCCATCACCGGTATTCTGGCTCACGTTGTCGGCTCCCTGCTGATGACTGCACTGGGAATTTACACCTTTGGATTGGTGCGGGGCTAGGTCGCCTTGCGCCGTCGGAGGGTGGGTAACACTACCTACTTAAATTATTGAAAATCCACTTGGCAATCCTGAAATTCAAGAGTAGAGTTATTTCCGTAGGAAAGATTCAGTAAAGCATTTCATGAATAAGACGTACCTCCGCAGTTAGTAGTGACCGTCCTGTTTTTGATTCCGCGAGTTCTGTATTTCCGTAAACGCTAGCCTGCACCATGGAGGTGTGAGGCGGCAGATTAAATGATTGATTTCAGGAAGTTTAAGTATGTCTACTACTACCGGTACTGTTAAGTTCTTCAACGAAGCAAAAGGCTTTGGCTTTATCACTCGTGAAGGCGGCCCGGACGTATTCGTTCACTACAGCGCTATTCAGGGCAGCGGTTTCAAGACCCTGGCAGAAGGCCAGCAGGTTGAGTTTACCGTTACCCAGGGCCAGAAAGGTCCTCAGGCGGAGAACGTTGTTGCTCTTTAATCCCTGATGGATTAAGCAATAACCGCCAAAAAGGCAGCTTCGGCTGCCTTTTTTTTGTGCCTGATCCCGCTGGGCAGGCCGCAGATTTTGTGATTTCTTCCCCGGTATGTAATCGTTATGGCCCTGTTGCTCGTGAAAATGGAAGTCGAGACGTTCAGGAACCGTTCATGCTCAATACCCTCAAGGCCATCTGGATTCTTTTCTGGGCCATCCTGCTGACACTGATTCTGTTTCTGCCTATTGTGGTGGCTGCCCTGCTGGGCAAACGTGGGGATGCCGCCTTTCATGGCACCCAGATCTATGCCTGGGCCATTCTCAAGCTCTGCGGCATCCACTTGGCAGTTAGAGGCAGAGAGAACATTCAGGCCGGTCAGCGTTATGTCATTCTAAGCAATCACGCGTCCTATTTTGACCCGCCCGCACTGGTGCTGGCCCTCGGGTTGCAGTACCGCTGGGTCATCAAGAAGGAATTGCGCAAGGTGCCGTTGTTCGGGTTGGCCCTGGAGACGTCCCGCAACCTGTTCATCGATCGCTCCCGGGGCAGCGATGCCCTGGAGAGTATCAAGCGGGGAGTGGCCCGGTTGCCGGACGGCACCGGGATTCTGATTTTCCCGGAAGGAACCCGTTCGTGGGATGGTAACCTGCTGCCGTTCAAGAAAGGCGGCTTCGTCATTGCCAAAGACGGCCGGCTGCCCATCCTGCCGATCACCATCCGTGGTTCCCATGACCGGTTGCCCAAGGGCCAGGCGGCTTTTTCGCCGGGCCGGATTGAGATCGTGATCCACCCACCGGTTGCCACGGGCGACCGGTCGGTTGAATCCCTGATGGATGGCGTCCGGGGCACCATCGAATCAGCCCTGGACTGACCGCTCCCCCGGGCCCGGGCGGTCGCCCGCCGGACCCTCTGGTGTGCTACTGGGCAAAGATTTCTTCGTAGAACCGCATGGTGCCCTGCCAGGAACGGGTGGCGGCGTCCTCGTTGTATCCGATCGGCATGCCGAAGTTTTCGGCAAACGTGTCAGCTCCGGGATTGGTGAACCCGTGCAGGACACCCGGGAAACTGACCAGGGTGAGATCGACTCCGGTGTCCTGCATCTCCTGCACAAGGGCTGCGACCTGCTCGGAGGGAACCATTTTGTCCGCTCCGCCGGTGTACACTTGGACCCGGGCCTTGACCATGTCAGGTTCGGCTTTGATCGGGCTGCCCAGGGCTCCGTGGAGGCTGACAACGCCGTCCAGGTCAACGCCCAGTCGGGCCATGTTCAAGACCACCGCCCCGCCGAAGCAATAGCCCTGAGCGGCAATGCGGTCGTTATCCACGGTCTCGTGGTCTTCAAGAAGGGACTTGGCCTTCAGGAACCGGGCCTTGACTTGGTCGATGTTCTGGGTCGCTTCCTGCATGAACTTCTGGGCGGTATCCGGGTGCTCGGCGAGCTTGCCGCTGCCGTACATGTCCAGGGCAAACGCGGTGTAGCCCGAGGCAGCAAGCTTCTCCGCCTGCTCACGGACGAAGTCGTTGTGGCCCCACCATTCATGAACCACAAGCACGCCGGGGCGCTTACCTTCCAGTTCATCGTCCCAGGCCATGTAGCCGGTGAAGCTCTGACCGTCAATCTCGTAGTCGATGGTTTCGGTCTGCATTTCTGCCAGTACCTGCGTGGTTGTCAGTGAGAATGAGAGTGCTGCCAACGCAGCGATGGATTTCAGTGCGACCATGACCTCGTCCCTCTTGTCAGGCAATCAATCGTTTCCGCCCGTAGCTTATCCGTTTACTACACTGTAGCCAGATACCCCCGAATTGGCGAAGTCCGGGAGATGATCCATGAAGATTGGCGTGCCCAGGGAAATCAAGAACCACGAATACCGGGTGGGAATGACGCCCGCTGCGGTCCACGAACTTTGCGGTCATGGCCACGACGTGTTTGTTCAGTCTCAGGCCGGCGCTGCCATCGGCTTTGCCGATGAGGATTACCGGCACGCGGGTGCGCAGATTCTGCCAGACGCCCGCAGCGTGTTCCGGGAGGCGAAGCTGATCGTCAAGGTCAAGGAGCCGCAGCGGGAGGAACGGGCGCTTTTGAGCCGGGAACATACCCTGTTTACCTACCTTCACCTGGCGCCCGACCAGGCTCAGACCAATGATTTGGTGGCCTCCGGCGCCACCTGCATCGCCTATGAGACGGTGACCGACAGCCACGGCCGCTTGCCCTTGCTGGCGCCCATGTCCGAAGTGGCGGGGCGAATGTCGATCCAGGCCGGGGCTCACTGCCTGGAGAAGTCGGTTGGTGGTCGCGGGGTGCTGCTGGGCGGCGTGCCCGGTGTCAGTCCGGCGCAGGTGACAGTGGTGGGCGGTGGCGTGGTCGGGCAGAACGCCGTTGCCATGGCGATTGGAATGGGAGCCCAAGTGACGGTCCTTGATCGCAACATGGATGTTCTGCGCAACCTCGATCATCTATACGGCAACCGGATCACCACGCTGTTTTCCACCGTCCATACCCTGGACCAGGCAATCGTGGCGTCAGATCTGGTGGTCGGCAGCGTCCTCATACCGGGGGCGTCGGCACCCAAACTGATCACCCGGGACATGATCCGACGCATGCCCGAGGGCAGTGTGCTGGTGGATGTGGCGATTGACCAGGGCGGGTGCGCGGAAACTTCGAAACCGACCACCCACGACGAGCCCACGTATATCATTGATGGTGTGGTACATTACTGCGTGGCCAATATGCCCGGTGCGGTGGCACGCACCTCGACGCTGGCCCTCAATAACGTGACGCTGCCCTTCGTGGCGGCGCTGGCCAACAAAGGGCCGGTTCGGGCGATGAAGGACGATCCCCACCTGATGGCCGGGCTGAATGTGTCCGGAGGGAAGGTAACCTACAGGGAGGTGGCGGAGGCCACCGGGCATCCATACACAGACCCTGAATCCCTGTTGGGATCCTGAGCCGTGACACACTCGGAGAAATCATGAAACTGATCGGATCTACCACTTCACCCTATGTTCGGCGCATCCGAATTCTGCTGGATGAAGAGCCCTATGAGTTCGTCAACCTCAATATTTATGGCGAAGGCCGGGATGAGCTGCGGAAAAACAATCCGACCCTGAAGATTCCCGTTCTGGAAGATGATGGTCAGGAAATCTATGACTCGCGGATTATTGCTCGTTACATCAGTGCCAAACAGGGCCGCGATCCGCTGACCTGGGACCAGCAGAACCAGCTGACCATGATTGATGGTGCCAACGACTCGGCGGTTACCATGCTGCTCTCTGAGAAGTCCGGCATCGACACCAGTCAGGACCTGATGTTCTACAACCTTCAGCGCGAGCGAATCATGACCACGCTGCGCACCCTGGCGGCCATGGTTGATGATGGTCAGTTCGAAGCCTGGGACTACCCCGCTATCTGCCTGTATTGCTTGGTAGATTGGCTGGACTTCCGTGATCTCGTGGACTGGTCCGGCGTTGAAAGCCTGTTGTCATTCCGGGACAACCATCAGAGCAAGCCCTGGGTTCCCGAGACCGACCCGCGTCAGGCCTGAACGTTTGCGGCCGCCCCGGAGACCTGGGTGGCGGCCGCAACTGTCAGGGTGCGAACCGGAACAAATTTTCACCAGATTACCTTCCCCATTTGCCGTTCTTGACTATAGTTAGGAAGAGGAACGGTCGCTGATCTGACCCGATCAGATGCCCGTACTTAACTATACCTACAACAGTCAAAAAAGGGGGTCATCCATGCTCCTGTCCCATGCCTTTGGTCTCTTCACCCACCCGGATGATGAGTGGGCTTCCATTCGAAAAGAACATGAAACACCCCGTCGGGTCTACGTCGCCTACGTCGTGATCCTGGCAGCGATTGCACCGATCTGCGCGTATATATCCACGGCGTATTTTGGCTGGACGGTCGGTAATGATCGACTGATCAAGCTGACAGAAATCAGCGCCCTGCAACTGAGCGTGCTGACCTATCTGGCGATGCTGGTGGGCGTTTTTGCGCTCGGTTATGCCGTTAACTGGATGGCCAAAACCTATGGCGCCCGGGAGGAGCATGTGCCGTCCAACGGCATTGCCCTGGCGGCCTATTCCTGTACGCCCCTGTTTCTCGCCGGGTTTGCCCTGCTGTATCCCGTGCCCTGGTTCAACGCCATCGTCTTCCTGATTGCTGCCTGCTACGGAGCCTGGTTGATGTATGACGGTTTGCCCATTGTCATGGGCATTGAGAAAGACCGAGCCGTATTTTACGGCGGCGCCCTGCTCACAGTCGCCCTGGTCATTCTGGTGGCTACTCGGGTCGGTTCCGTCATACTCTGGAACTTCGGTGTCGGTCCGGTGTTTGTCAGCGGCTGATCATCGGCGACATGACGGACCAACAAGGGAGGCGACAGCCTCCCTTTTTTGTTGTCCGCTGATCCGGGCCCGGACGGTAATCAGGAAGACAGTCCTCTGGTAATGACTGAGGGATCGCCTCGCCCTTCCACGGCCGCCAGTTCCGCGGCGGAGAGCCACTCCCCGGGTGGCTGGTCCATCACCACTGCGCAGGCGGCCAGCGCGTGCGCCCAGGAGCAGCGGTTCGCGAACTGCATGCCGGCTTCGTTCAGGGTGCCGCCGCGATTGATATAGCCGAGAACGCGGGATCGCGCGGGATCAGGAAACAGGCTGTGCAGGTGTCCGCGAAACACTTCCGGGCGCATATGGGTGAGCGCAACTCGGCGGTGAATGCGACGGGGGAACAGCCGTTCGCATTCAAATTCGGACAGGCAGGTTTCGGCTTCCAGGGTATCCCGTGGCTGCCGGAAACGACCCGGTTCCTGGAGATAAACCAGACGGAACGGGGTGCCCGTCTCCCGCAGTCGTTCACTGGCCCGGATCGCCTCGGATAACTGGTAGGCGCCATTGGCAATCAGGAGTATCGGTTCGCCCTCGGAGGTGTCTTCGTCGACCACCAGTGCGCCGTGTTTTGCCAGTGTCTGTGCTTCCCCCGCATCGAACACGCAGGGCCGTTCCCGCTTGGGAATCACCATGCAGGTGATTCGTCCGCGGTCCGTGTAAACCTCCGGCAAGGCGGCCAGAGTACTGTTGTAGTCCGCGGGGAAGAGCACCCGGGAAACGTCATTCATTTCACCGAGCAGGCTTTCGCAAAAGGTCGTGTCCTGGTGTGATTGTTCATTCTTACCGTTTTCCCAGGTGTGGGAGGTGGCAACAACCGGAAAGCCCAGCCAGCGGGCCGGACGCCCAACTTCCTGCTGATGCCGGGCAAAGATCAGATCCTGGCGGATGGCGCCGAGCATCTTGACGCAAAATGCCTCGTAGCTGGCAACCAGGTTCAGGCCTGCCTTATTGGCGAGACAGGCGGACACCACCGCCTCTTCATTGAGGGCGGTAATGATCTGGCCGTGTACCGACTCCTGATCGTTTTCCGGCTGGGTTACCCGGTGTTTGAGCTCCGTCAGTACGCCACCCAGTCGGTTGCTCGCCAGTTCGTCAGGGTTGCCGACCCGAGCGCGGAGGTGGCGGTTTTCGGTCACCAGCGCCCGAAAGAAAGTGTCCACGGCGGCCATCGGGGAGGTCTGGCCGTTGCTCCAGGGCAGCTTTGGAATAAGCGGCTCTGGCGGATTGCGCCTGGCCAGTGGGTGGTCGCGCTCAAGGGCGCGGCCCTGAAGAGCATGCTCGTTCAACAGCCCAGCACTCTGGTTCAGTTCAGCCGGCTCCACCCACAACTTTGCGGTATGTTCCTGAAACAGCTCACGGGCGCGGGCGTCCATCCGCGGGTTGCCAGGCAGCGGCAGGTTGTGGGCGGCGATGCTGCCGGCGCCGTAAAAACCAAAGCCCTTGGTCGTTTCGGCAATGCCGTAGGGGATCCGCACCGGGTAGCCGCTTTCGCCCCGGAAAGCGCTGTCAGCCTGATACCTGAGGGATTGCTCCATCTCGAACAGGGCACAGACAAAGGCGGCCGGATCGCGGCCATCAAACCGGTAGGGGTCAAAGCCCCGTTCCGCCAGGTGCGACTCGAACCGTTCCAGGCCTGCCCGGGTCCCCAGTTCGGTTCGCTGTTCAATGCGCCGGCCGTTGGCGATCATCACCGGCAGTACCAGTCCGCAGTCATCGGCTCGCCACCAGCGGGGTATCCAGTCGCTGCCCCGTTGCTCCTCGGCTGCCCCGTCCGACAGGAAAGTCACCAGGGTTTCCCCGGGCAGGGGCATGTGGCCATACTGGAGTTCGGCAAAGCCCAGATACCCGCCCTCAAGAATGCCCCCGGCGGTGTGGGGATTGATGTGGCTTCCCAGCGGGGCGCTCATGCTGCCGTCGGGCTTTTGCCGGTAGCTGTAGAAGTCGGCTGCCAGCCGTGAGAGTCCATCCGGCTTCAGGTAGCGCTCTGCCTGTTCCGGGTGCAGGTTGCCAGTCAGCACGTTGAGGGCGTCCACGGCAGCCGCACAGTGCCCCTGGCCCATCAGCCAGCTGCGGGTACGACCGGTCAGGTTGTTGAGCGCCAGATAAGCCGCGTAGGCCGGTACCATGTTCAGCGCACCCCCGGTATGGCCTTCCGGGCTGACCTTGAAATCCTGCGGTGTGAGGGGCTGGCCACTGGCATCGACCCGGTTGGCGTAGGTCATGTGAACCACCAGCCATAGCCCGGCGCTCGCCAGCCTGTCCAGCGCCGCGAGCTTTTGGAAGACCGTTTCGGTGTCTGGTTGTAGCCCGGCTTCGACCAGGCGATTGGCCAGGCTGCAGACGTGGGAGCAGGTGACGTCTGAATGCTGGATGACACCGTACCCCCGGCGCCAGGCCTCATAGGTCTGGCAGGCGGGGGCTGTGGTTCCGGCCGGTTCGGTTGTGGTTGGCGAGGGCATGGCACGCCTCCATGTCTACTATGATTACGGTGATTGTAAAAGGCAGTGGCCCCTCATCCCTTGATACAGGTCAGTCGGAATGGCATCTGGTTTGTGCGTGGAGGGGCACCCGGGCCTCGGACCGCTTGGGTTTGGGGCTGTTTCGGGCTAGCATGGGCGGCTTCGGCCTGGTAAGGATTCGCAGGCTGTCATGGACGAACCAACTGCAAAAGGATTCAGACAATGGGCAAGGCTCTTGTTTTGCTGGGTGATCCGGGCTCCGATCACCAGGGTTTCCCTCCCACTCCGGTCATTGCCGGCTCTCCGGATGTGCTGATCGACGGTAAACCCGTGGCGCGCGTCGGTGATCCCCTGGCGCCCCATTCCAAACCCAAGCACCCCCCGCATCCCCGGACCATTGCTGCCGGGTCCTCGACGGTGTTGATCAACGGTAAACCGGCTGCGGTGACCGGCGGCACGATTTGCTGTGGCGGTGTCACCCTGGGGAACAGCACGGTGGTGATCGGCCAGTAGGGTGCTGATGTCGAATACCGTTGCCCACCGGCGCCGATTCTGCCAGCCTGAAGGCATCACACAGTGCAACAGGAGAGGCAGCGATGGCTCAGGACAAACGGCGCCGCTATTCATCGCCGGTGGTCGACGGTATTGGCAAGTCCGCCAGCCGGGCGATGTTACGGGCGGTCGGGTTCGGTGATGACGACTTCAGGAAACCCCAGGTGGGAATCGCATCCACCTGGAGCAATCTCACCCCCTGCAACATGCATATCAACGGGCTCGCCGAAGAGTCCGCCGCCGGGGCCGATGAGGCAGGCGGCAAGTCACTGATTTTCAATACCATTACAGTGTCCGACGGCATTGCCAATGGCACCGAGGGTATGAAGTATTCGCTGGTGTCCCGGGAGGTGATTGCCGATTCCATCGAAACGGTGGCCGGCTGCGAAGGCTTCGATGGGCTGGTGGCCATTGGCGGCTGCGACAAGAACATGCCCGGCTGCCTGATGGGCCTGGCCCGGCTCAATCGCCCCTCCGTGTTTGTCTATGGCGGCACCATCATGCCCGGCAAGAACCACACCGATATCATCTCTGTGTTCGAAGCGGTGGGCGCTCACGCCCGCGGCGATCTGGACCTGATTGAGGTCAAGCAGATTGAGGAAACCGCGATCCCGGGTCCGGGCTCCTGCGGCGGCATGTACACGGCCAATACCATGGCCTCAGCGATCGAAGCCATGGGGATGAGCCTGCCGGGAAGCTCGGCTCAGAATGCCGTGTCCGAGACCAAGGCGCAGGACTGCCGTGCCGCCGGCGCAGCCGTTCTGAATCTGTTGGAACGGGATATCAAACCTTCCGACATCATGAGCCGGGAGGCGTTCGAGAACGCGATTACCGTGGTCATCGCCCTGGGCGGGTCCACCAATGCGGTCCTTCACCTGCTGGCGATGGCCAGTACCGTCGGTGTGACGCTGGATCTGGAAGACTTTGTCGAGATCGGAAAGCGGGTACCGGTGCTGGCGGATTTGCGCCCCAGCGGCCATTACATGATGTCTGAGTTGGTGACGATTGGCGGTATCCAGCCGTTAATGAAGATGCTGCTCGAGCGGGGTTTGCTGCATGGTGAGTGCATGACCGTGACCGGGCAGACGCTGGCGGAAAACCTTGCCGATGTGGCGCCCTATCCCGAAGGCCAGGACATCATTCACGCCTTCGACAATCCCATCAAGGCCGACAGTCACCTGCGCATTCTCTATGGCAACCTTGCCCCGACCGGCTCGGTGGCCAAGATTACCGGCAAGGAAGGCACGCACTTTACTGGCCGTGCCCGGGTGTTTCATTCGGAAGAGGAAGCCCAGGCCCGGATTCTCGACGGCACTGTGGTGGCTGGGGACGTACTCGTCATCCGTTACGAGGGGCCGCGGGGTGGTCCGGGTATGCGGGAAATGCTCAGCCCGACCTCTGCGATCATGGGCAAGGGGCTGGGCAGCGATGTTGCACTGATTACTGATGGCCGGTTTTCCGGGGGTAGTCACGGTTTTGTGGTGGGGCATATCACCCCCGAAGCGGCCGAGGGCGGTCCGATTGCGCTGGTTGAAGACGGCGACACTATCACCATCGACGCAGTCAGCAACCGGATTGAGCTGGATGTGACCGATCAGGAACTGGAACGCCGGCGCAAGGACTGGCAGGAGCCGGAGCCCCGCTTCGAGCGTGGCGTGCTGGCAAAATATGCCCGTACCGTCAGTTCGGCATCTAAGGGGGCCGTCACCGATCTGCCCTGAGCGCCTGCGACTCGTTGTCCAGCCGTTCGGGCCTCGCCCAGTAGTAGCCCTGGCCGTATAGGCCGGGGAACTGCTGGAGCCAGCCGGCAACCGCCTCGTCTTCCACGCCTTCCACCACCACATCCAGATCCAACGCATCGCCAAGCTCCAGGGCGGCCCGGAAAATGCGCTGGCGGGTGGGGTGCTGGAGGATGTCCTTCAGGAAACTCCGGTCGATTTTCAGTTCGTCCAGATCAAAAGTGGCCAGGGTTCCGAGCGAGGAATGGCCGGTGCCGAAGTCGTCCAGAGCAATCCGGAAACCCGCTTTGCTCAGGGCCCCAATCATTGTTCGGGCCGCCGTGGCGTCGGCCATCATGGCGGTCTCGGTGATTTCCAGAATCAGCTCTTCCGGTTTGATGCCATGGCGCCGGGCAATGGCGCTCACTTCGTTGTGAAATTCCGGGTGCGCCAAGTCCTTTGCTGACACGTTGATGGCCAGGGCAATGTGTTCCCCGTGGCGGGTTTTTAAACGGTCATGGTCGCGGCAGGCCTGGTCTATCACCCAGAGCGTTACCGGGTGGATCATGCCAACCTGTTCCGCCAGCGGTACCCAGTGGTCGGGAGGTACCCGACCGAATTCCGGATGCTGCCATCGGATCAGCGCTTCCAGAGACTCGGTGCGCCGGTCTCGGATGCACACCTTGGGCTGGTATTCCAGCCACATCTCGCCGTCGCGCAGCGCCCCTTCCATATCCAGCATCAGCATCTGTTGCCGGTACTGCCATTCGGCGATGGCCGGGTCATAAACGGTCAGGGTCTGGCGCCGGTCGAGGGCGGCAAAGCCGGCAGACGACAGGGCGCTCGCGACATCGTCGCCATGGTCGGGGGCGTGGGCAATGCCCACCGAGGCGTTCCAGGAAAACGCAAACCGTCCCTCGCGGAAATTCTCCTCAAGCCAGCCCGTAAGCTCGGAGAGCAGCTGCCCGGTGGCCCCGGATTCATCGTCGCGGTGAAGGGCAAAGGCGTGGGTTGCGGTATCTATGCTGGCAATGGCGTAGCCATTGAACATGACCAGACGGTCACCGAAGAGGCGTTTCAGGAAACTGTTGAGCTGTCTCAGGTAGCCTTTCAAGAGTTCCTCGGTGGTGCGGTAACCGAGCGCCTGTTCAATCTCATTGAAGCGTTCCAGTCGGATCAGGCCGAGGGTATAAGGCCGCTCCTGGCTATCCAGCCCATCGAGGGATTCCTCCAGCATGGCCCGGTTGGGCTTGCCGGTAACCCGGTGGGTTTTCAGCAGGCGGTCATAATCCTGTTCTGCCAGGGTCCGCAGCCGCTGTTCCTGTTGGGCGCGGATGTCTGAGCTTAGCCGTCTTTTCCGTTCTTCGAGCATCTGCCGGCCAACAGCACTGGTCAGGATCAGTGAGCCGATGGCCGCACCGAGGAAGAAGGCCGAATCCGTGAGGCCGTTAATGGGCACCCAACCAATGGTGCGAAGCGAAGAAATCAGAGAACCGGTCAGGATGGCGAGAATGGACAGGGCGTAGTAGCGGGCGTAGAGGTGGCTGCGAAACTGGCTCAGCACCAGTCCCAGAATCATGGCGCCGCCGCCCATGGCGAGTACCAGGAAGGAGCCCTGGCCAAACAGGGGCAGGGCCAATGGTATGACCAACAGGTGGACGAAGGCCAGGACACTGATACCAAGCAGAATCCGGGCAGCGTTTCGGGGCACCGGCATGAAGTGCGGGGTAAACTGGCACAACGCGATGAGGCACAAGGGCAGGGTGATGTTCAGGAGTCGGTTCATTTCCGGCAGATCGGGCCAGAGGTACCAGAGCCCGAAGCCTTCCATCACCAGCTGGCTGTAAATCAGGCTGAACATCAGGACACTGAGCCAGGCCAATCCGGGCCGTTTCATTTTCGCCACGATACTGAGGTTGAACAGCAGGGCGAACACAAGCAGGCCGGTGATAGCCGCTTTCCAGGCCAGGGTGCCCGCGCTCTCGCTGATGACCGCATCCGGTTCCAGTATCGACAGCGGCAGCATGGTGGGGCCGGCATTTCGGACTTCAAACAGCAGGATGGACGTACCCGGGGGCAGGGTTATCGGCCAGACCCACTGCGGGAGCGCGATCAGTCGGTGGTTGAACGGATAGAGATCGCCCATTACCGGCAGCAGCGATGCCGAGCCGTCTTCACCGATAACCGCTGGCTGAATGTAATCCAGGGACGGTGCCGAGACCACAGCCCATTTGCGCACCGGCTGATTGCCGGGATTCTCGAAGGTCACCCGGAAGGTCACCGGCACAGAGAAGTAGCCTAGACCGGAGTGCGATTCCGGCACCGGTTGCCAGTTGTTATCCAGCCAGCGTTCCTGGTCCAGGATGTCGGTCAGGGGTTTGGTCAGATAGTGGGTATGAAGCGGCTCGGCGACTGTCGTTGGAAGCCTGGAAAGCCCGGTTTCAAGGGGCAGGGGGGGCGTGTCCAGGACAATGGTGGTCAAAAGTCCGTACCCGAGTGCCACGACCAACAGCAGGAAAGGCGACCAGCGCCGAAGCGAGAAGCGGGCGAAGCCGGGGTGGCGCACCGTTACGTCCGTGTTCTCTGTGGGTCCTGCGCTTGAGTGCATGAAATCGAAGTCCCTTTCGCCATGGCGGCCACCCCGCCCGCGCTGTTACAGTGCAATTACAATCCGAAAAAAACCGTAACATTATGAAATTTGGGCAATTTTAAAGCATTTTAAGGTTTTTTGCATTTTCTGTTTAAAACAGGTGACTTAAAATTGTGACCTGATCGAGTTCCTCGTTGACTGCTATAGTGTTGCCACTGACAGCCAGGGCCGTGCTGTGAAGCCCCGGGCCGCAGGAACAAACTTTTATCAAAGACAGGATTGGTTCGAATGAGAGTGCGTGGCTTTGTCCCGATGGTGGTTTTTGTCCTGATGTGTCTGCCCGTATCAATCGCAGCCCATCAGGCTTCCGAAACGACCAGTGCGGAACCGGAAGCCTCGAGTCCTAATCTGGCGTCGGTCAACGCTGCCGTGGCCCTGGTGGACGAAGATACGTTGCTCTATGGCAAGCATGCCCATCGTCCGGTGCCGATAGCCTCGCTCACCAAGGTGATGACGGCTTTGGTGGTGCTGGATTCCGGTGAATCGCTCGATGAGTGGCTCACCTTCAGCGAGCGGCATACCCCGGCGGCGGCCAATGCCTACAGCCGGATCCGCATCGACTCCGAAATGCGCCGGTCCGATGTCTTGCGGATTGCCCTGATGTCTTCTGAAAACTTTGCCGCTTATACCCTGGCCCGGAGTCACCCCGGCGGGTTCGACGCCTTTATTGCGGCCATGAACGCCAAGGCGCGTGAACTGGGTATGACCGGTACCCGGTATGTGGACCCGACCGGGCTCTCGGCCGAGAACGTGTCGACCGCGGCTGATCTGGTCAAGCTGGTGAAGGCAGCGGCACAACACCCGGAAATCCGAGAGTACTCCACCACGGGTTACTACCGCGCGCATTTCCGAAATCCGCGCTACAGTCTGTCCTTCGGCAATACCAACGCCTTGGTGCATCGGGACAGCTGGGGCGTGGAACTGAGCAAAACCGGTTACCTGAGCGAAGCCGGGCGCTGTCTGGTGATGATTTCCGAGATGAACGGTCGGCAGGTGGTAACCGTGCTGCTGGATTCTCTGGGTACCCGTTCTCCCATGGGCGATGCCGGTCGTATCAAGCGCTGGCTGGACACCGGGGCGCCGGGACAGGTCGCCAGGGCGGCCCGGCGGTACGAACAGCAAAAAAACGCGGCGTACGCTGACGCCAAAACCAATACGGTCAGTACGAACTGACGCCGAAGGGAAGCCGATCTGTCATGATCCAGATTTTTACCACCGGTGGCACCATCGACAAGGTGTATTTCGACGCTAACAGCGAATTTGAAGTCGGGCCGTCATTGCTCCCGGACCTGCTGTCGGAATCGAACATTCATGAGGGGTACCGGTTGCGCGAGTTGATGCGCAAAGACAGCCTGGAGATGACCGACTCCGATCGACAGGCCGTTCTCCAGGCAGCGACCGAGTGCGACTGTGATCGGATCCTGCTGACCCACGGTACCGATACCATGGCGGATACCGCCGCGGTATTGGCGGCCCTGAAGGACAAAACCATTGTCCTGACCGGCGCCATGCAACCTGCCCGGATGCGCCGCACGGATGCGCTGTTCAACATCGGGTTTGCCTGGGCCGCGGTGCGCCTGTTGCCCCCCGGCGTTTATCTCGCCATGAATGGTGAGGTGTTTGAGGCGGGCGCGGTTCGAAAGAACCTGAAGGCCCAGCGCTTTGAGCGGACCTGAATCCTAATCCACGCTGCCGATTTCCTCCGGGGTCAGCGCCCGAAACTGCCCGGGTTCCAGCTCGGAATCCAGGGTAATGGCGCCGATACGAAGGCGATGCAGTGCTTCCACGTGGTTGCCGACCGCCGCCAGCATGCGTTTGACCTGATGGTACCGGCCTTCGGAAAGGGTCAGCTCAATCAACCGTGGTTCCAGTACCCGCACCCCGGCCGGACGCGTGGGTTGAGGGTCATTGCGCAGGGATACACCCTGCTGAAGTTCCCTCACGGCGGGTTCTGAGAGGTCATCGCTCAGGGTTACCAGGTAGGTCTTCGGGCAGTCCACCCGGGGTGATGTGATGCGGTGGGACCACTGGCCATCGGTGGTCAGAAGCAACAGTCCGGTGGTGTCGGCATCCAGCCGGCCGGCGATGTGAAGGTTGCCGGAAAGCTCCCGCGGCAGCAGGTCCAGCGCGGTCGGGTGATCGCTGTCCCGGGTGGCGCTCACGACACCAGCTGGCTTGTTCAGCATCAGGTAACGCTCCCCGGGGAGGGTACACGCCTGGCCGTCCAGTGTGACTTCTGCCTCTGGCGGCAGCTTGGTGTTGGGTGTCTTGCAGACGTTGCCGTCAACCTGCACCCGGCCGGAGCTGATGGCGCGCTTGGCGTCCTTGCGCGAAAGCGCTGTACTGGTGGCTATAAACTGATCCAGTCGGACCATGGTTAACAGCTTTGTCCGGGCGTCGGCGTGGCCAGGTCGGCCAGGCAGAGCACGGGCGTTTCGCCGGTGAGTCGTGCCCAGAGAACCCCCAGTGCCTCCGGATCCACTTGCGGCCTCGGGGTGCGAACACTGCGGACGGGCTGGACGAGATCGGCGGCCTGGCGGGCCAACACGAAGGTGAACGGGTGGGCACCGGGTATGCCGAGCCGGATATCGGTCGCGGTGATCCGGTCTCCGTCCAGATTGTAGTCGAGCAGCCCCCGGGTGAACCACTCAAGACGCTGTGCCTCCGGGAAACCCGAGACCGCCCGGGCAAGCTCCGGATCCCGCGGAAAGTACTCCAGGTTAAGCGGTGCATCGCCGTCGAAAAAGCCGGTCACGATTTCCACGTGTTGGCGCTCCGTGAGAGCCGTGGCGCGCCATAGCACGGTGTTGAAGGGCATGGGCTGGATCAGCAGGGTCGGGTTTTGCAGCCCGGCACCGGCCAGCGCAGGTCGTACCCGTTCGGTGATGACTTGCTGTGCCGCCAGTGTCCAGCCCAGGTATAGGCTGGAAAGCACCAGGCCCGCGACCACCGTTGACCGGGCCGGTGGCCGAGCCAGGAACACGATGCAGCCCACCAGCAGGGGCAGGGTGTAGAGCGGATCGATGATGAAGATACTGCTGATGGCCACAGGCGGGCCAAAGGGCCAGAACAGCTGGGTGCCGTAGGTGGTGAAGCTGTCCAGTAGCGGGTGGGTGATCAGCACCAGCCCGGTGAGTGCCAGCCAACGGTAAAAGCCAAGTTGGGGGCGCCAGCGCCAGAGTAGCCACGCCAGTAGCACTGCAAGGGGCGCCAGCACGAACAACGAATGACTGAACCCGCGGTGCTGGGTGAAGTTGCTGATGGCGGAGCCGTAGTCAATCACCACGTCCAGGTCCGGCAGGGTGCCGAGCACGGCACCCACGACCAGGGCGCTCCGGCCCAGGGTTTTTCCTGCAACAGCACCGGCGATGGATGCGCCCAGTGCCACTTGGGTGATGGAATCCATGTTGGGTTACCGCTCTACGCTGACCCCCAGTTTCTCCAGTACCGATTCACCGGGATAGCCATCGGCAACCAGCCCGGCGGATGCCTGGAACTGCCGAATGGCGGAACGGGTTCCGGGGCCCATGATGCCATCGGGCTTGCCGCTGTCGTAGCCACGCTGGTTCAGGGTTTCCTGTAGCTCGAGAATGGAGTCCCGGGACAGCGCTGGAACATCTTCCGGCGGCGGGTTCTGAAGCCCGCCGGCGCCGGCGACCCGGTCGGCCAGGTGGCCGACGGCAATGGCGTAGAATTCGGAGCGGTTCCAGCCCATGATCACCTTGAAGTTATGGTAGGCGAGGAAGGCGGGTCCCTCGTGGCCTGCCGGCACCACCAGCGAGGCTTTGATCGGCTCGTCGGCCAGGGCGTTGCCAAAGGCATCGGTGATGCCGAGTTCGCGCCATTTGGTCAGTGGCAACTTACGGCCATCCGCCAGGCCATAATCAAAGTCGCCGGGCAGAATAACTTCCCGGCCCCAGCGATAATCCGGGTCCCAGCCCATGGATTCCAGGAACTTGCCGGCGGACATCATGGCGTCAGGCAGGCTGTTCCAGAGATCGCGGCGGCCATCGCCATCGGCATCCACAGCGTGTTTCAGGAACACGGTGGGCATGAACTGGACGTGTCCCATGGCACCGGCCCAGGAGCCTTCCATCTGATCGGCGGCAATCGCGCCTTCATCGATGATGCGCAGGGCAGCGATCAGTTGCTGGGTGAAGAAACTGCTGCGCCTGGCATCGCAGGCCAGCGTGGTGAGCGCGCTGGGTACCGACATCTTGCCGAAGTAGCTGCCGAAGTTGGTTTCCAGGCCCCAGAAGGCCACCAGGTATGGCGCGGGTACGCCGGTCTCTGCGGTTACCCGGTCCAGCAAGCCGCTATGCTCTTCCAGCAATTCCCGGCCGGTGCTGATGCGGTCTTCGTTAACGCGACGATTCAGGTAGTCCGCAAAGGTGGTGGTAAATTCGGGCTGGCGCCGGTCCAGTTCAATGACCCGGTCCAGGTGTTCGACGCCAGCCATGACAGTGCTGGCGGTCTCACGACTGACTCCGGCTGCCATGGCCTGTTCCTGCAGGCGGGCCTTGCAGTCGCCGAAGGCGTCCACGGGGGCAGGTGAGGTGGAGTCCTGAGCCATTGCCGGCAGAGCCAGGCTGGCCAGGAGGCCTGTCATGGAAAAGCGGTAAACGGTACTCCGACGGGGCAGAATCCTTGCAAATGCGTTCAGCACACAAAACCTCGGC
This sequence comes from Marinobacter sp. F4206, assembly GCF_019392195.1. Classification (NCBI taxonomy): domain Bacteria; kingdom Pseudomonadati; phylum Pseudomonadota; class Gammaproteobacteria; order Pseudomonadales; family Marinobacteraceae; genus Marinobacter; species Marinobacter liaoningensis. The sequence continues at coordinate 1,336,373 of NZ_JAHXKI010000002.1, read as the reverse complement.
ACGGTATTGATGGTGTGGAAATCGGGCATCCCATGGTAGCGCGTTTTGAAGCAACAGAAATACCGGATGGCGCCCTACCGAGTGACAATTGTTTAACCTCGAGGTTCCAATCTGTCGCGTTAGTTGTCCCGTTTGTCGTCTTTTTGTAGCGGCGGGGTTTCCGGCGCGAGCCCATGTTCTATAGTGGGGCGATATTATTGAGGTCAGTGGCGAACTGAAGGGCTGTGACATGGCAATGCTGAAAGCGCTGGTGGTGGACGATGCCAGCTTCGTAAGAGATCTGGTCAAGCGAACAGTGCGTCAGCGGTTCCCGGTGATTGAGACCACCGATGCCCAGAACGGTCGTCGCGCCCAGTCGCTGATGTCCCGAACGGCATTCGATCTGGTGTTGTGTGATTGGGAGATGCCGGAAATGTCAGGTATGGAGCTGCTCCAGTGGATGCGGCAGCAGCCCCAGTACAAGAACGTGCCGTTCATTATGATTACCAGCCGCGGCGACAAGGATCACGTGATTGAAGCGGTCAAGGAAGGCGTATCGGAATACCTGGGCAAGCCGTTCAGTCCCGAGGGCTTGAGCAAGAAAATCATCAAGGTGATGGGGGCGAGGCTGAAGCAGGCCATGGACCGGAGCGGCAAGTCCATGGGTGGCCCCGCCGACGCCTTCAAGGAGTCCGCCGCCTTGCTGACCCAGAAGCGCGAACCGTCTCCGGAGCCGCTTGCCAGGCCGGCAGAGGTGACGTCGTCTCCGCTGCTCGGCGGTACCGCCGAGCAGACCGGTGCCGCTCCCGCCCGGCCCACGCCGAGTGTGGCCTCGGTGCGGTTTGCAGAGAGCACCCTGAAGTCGGTCATCAAGGACATCAATCTGACCGAGGTTCGGGTTCTGGCCAAGCGGGATCAGGCGTTTCCCGGCATTCTCGATCAGGCGGTGATTGATATCGAGATCGGTGAGGGGCAGATGGCTCGCCTGAACGGCTATGTCCACCAGTTGCAGGCGGTGGACAAGCGTCAGGACACGGACTTCGTCAGCGTCACCATCCGTTTTGTGGATGAGGATCCGAAGAAGCTTGAGGACCTGTCGCGCTTCGTCGCCCGGTTTCGGGCCGGCAACCGCTAACCGGCGACTCCTATTCGGTGCTTTCCGGCACCCTCTCTACCAGTCTTTCCCGGGGGAAGTGGCAGATGAATTCGCTTCCTTCGCCGATATGACTGCGAATTTCCAGGTTGCCGTCATGATTGAGCAGCACGTGTTTGACGATGGCCAGGCCCAGACCGGTGCCGCCGGTATCCTTGTGGCGACTGGGGTCGGCCCGGTAGAAACGTTCTGTTAATCGGGGAATATGAACCGGATCGATGCCGATGCCGGTATCCCTGACGGACAGGTGGGCGCCCTCCCGGTTGGTGCTCCAGGTAACGGTAATCTGACCCTGAGCCGGGGTGTATTTCACCGCATTGAAAATCAGATTGGAAAAGGCGCTGCGCAATTGGCTTTCATCGCCGCGCAGCAGCCGATGATCGGCCACCCGGATGCTGATCTCGTGCTGTTTCTCGCCACTCAGAGCGCGGGCATCGTGGCAGATCTGACCCAGCAATCCCTCCACGTCGGTGAGACTGTCGTTTACCGTCTGTTCCCCGGTTTCTATCTTTGACAGCAGGATCAGGTCGGTGATCAGGGCTTCCATCCGGGATGACTGGGCCGACATGGTGTTGATCGCCCGTCGCCATTTCGGGGGCAGGTCGTCGGCGTTGTCCACCAGGGTCTCCAGGTACCCGCTGATCACCGTCAGCGGTGTCCGCATTTCGTGGGACACGTTTCCAACAAAATCCCGGCGCATCTGCTCCAGCTGAAAGAGCCTGGTTACGTCCTTGGCAACGATCAGTCGGTCGTCGTCACCGAACAGGCTGATCTGGATTTGCAGATGAATGTGGGGTTTGGCCGGCGAATGGATTTCCAGCGGTTCCCGATAGTCCCGGGAGTCAAAGTAGCTTTTGAAGGCCGGGGTTCGAATCAGGTTGTGGATGTACTGGCCCTGGTCGGTATTGCGACGGAATCCCAGCAGGTATTCGGCAGAACCGTTCCACCACTCCATCGAACCCTGGTGATCGGTCATGATGACGCCGTCGCGCATGGCATTGGTGGATTCCTGAACCCGGTTGATCTGGGCTCTGAGTCGATCCTGGGTACGCAGGTGGGTCTGGTGCAGCCTGTGCAGGTTGTCGAAGATGTCGCCCCACAGGCCAACGCTCTGGGGCGCTTCATCCGATGCGCTCGGGTTGGCGAGCCACTGGTACAGGCGCCGGGCCTGAACCAGGGTCCACCACAGGTAAACGATCAGACCAATGGTGAGTCCGTAAACCGGCTCACCGAAATACAGGCCGACGATCGTCGAGCCAATGAGACCGCCAATGATTAAGCGGAGGTACCGCGACCAGTTGTGCTGCATCAAACGCTGCCTTGTGTCGTGTGCGGAGCTGATGCCCAGCCGCCGGGACCGATCAGGCGGCCCTGGTCGAGAACCGGTAGCCCGTTCCCCGAACCGTCTGTATCAGGTGGTCATACCTGTCACCCAGGGCCTTACGCAGCCGGCGAATGTGGACATCAACGGTACGCTCTTCTACGTAAACGTTACCACCCCAGACCTGATCCAGGAGTTGGGAACGAGTATAGACCCGTTCCTGGTGTGTCATGAAAAACTGGAGCAGCCGGTATTCGGTCGGCCCCATGTTCAGCGCACCGTCGTGTGTGGTGACGCGGTGGCCGATGGGATCCAGTGTGAGCCCATCGACTTCGATTGGGGTATCGACGCCCGGAGGGGTGGCCCGGCGCAGGACGGCTTTCAGTCGTGCCACCAGTTCCCGCGGGCTGAAAGGCTTGGTGATGTAGTCATCCGCGCCGACCTCAAGTCCCTGGATCTTGTTGTCTTCTTCCACCTTGGCGGTGAGCATGATGATGGGGATGTCGGCGGTCGCTTCCTCTTTTTTGAGGCGTCGCGCCAGTTCGACACCGCTGGTTCCGGGGAGCATCCAGTCCAGCAGGACCAGATCCGGTTGTTTGTCGACAATCAGGGCATGGGCTTCCCGGGCGTCCGCTGCCTCCAAGTAGTCGTAATCCGCCATTTCGAGGGCCACGGCAATCATTTCCCGGATGGGCGCCTCGTCATCGACGATCAGGACGGTTTTTCCAGACATAAGCTAAACCTGTGTCAGACCTTGATTTGTTGCTGACTCATTACAACGCCCCAGTATTACAAGTATATGACAGGTTCAGGCAATCATCAGATCAACGACCAGGCCTGCAAATACCGAGAAACCGGCCCAGTTGTTATTCAGGAACGCTTTGAAACAGCCCTCCCGGGACCGTTCCCGAGCCAGGAACTGCTGGTAGACAAACAGGCAGGCCATACCGGCCAGGCCCAGATAGTAGAAAGCGCCCAATCCGGCGCGGTGGCCCACCATCAGCAGGATGACAACCACCATGGTCTGAAGGGCGGCAATGATGCCGCGGTCGGCATCGCCGAACAGGATGGCGGTGGACTTGATCCCCACTTTGAGATCGTCGTCACGGTCCACCATGGCGTAGAAGGTGTCGTACGCGACGGTCCAGAGCACGTTGGCGGTGAACAGCAGCCAGGTGATCTGGCTGAGTTCGTTGGCTTGTGCCGCCCAGGCCATGGGGATCGCCCAGGAAAACGCCGCACCCAGGAACAACTGGGGCAGATGCGTGTAGCGCTTCATGAAGGGGTAGATGAAGGCCAGCAGCAGCCCGCCAAACGACAGGTAGAGGGTCAGCGTATTGGTGAACAGCACCACCATCAGAAAGGAAACCAGGCACAGGCCGGTGAAGAGTGCGACGGCTTCCCAGGATTTGATCCGGCCGGCCGTGAGCGGGCGGTCTTGAGTGCGTTTGACGTGGCGGTCCCAGTCGCGGTCGGCAAAGTCATTGATGGCGCAGCCGGCCGCACGCATGAAAAACACGCCGAGGGTGAACACAATGATGTTGCCGATATCCGGGCTACCCTCACCCGCCAGCCAGAGCGCCCAGTAGGTCGGCCAGAGCAACAGCAGGCTGCCGATGGGGCGATCGATACGCAGCAGTCTGGCGTAATCGGCAAGCCGGGTCTGGACGTGGTCGGGCATGGCGTTGAGCAGCATAGGGCAGATCCGTTTGGTGGTGCGGGTGAACGGGATGGAGGGATTATAGCCAGCCGTGGGCGGGGGGTTAAAGGCTGGCGTCAGCGATACAGGCCAGGGAGAAAGTATTCGCCCACCAGCAGGGCTCTGTCGTTGTGGTGGAACAGTGAGCGCCGGGCGACTTCCGGCTGCCCGTTCAGGGACCGGTTGCAGAGGCCGGTTTCCAGCGGGCCCCGTTGCCAGTCCGGGCTGCTGAACAGGTAGGCGCCCAGGGGGCGGTTACCCAGATGGCGCAGGCGCCGACCGCGACCTTCCAGGCAGGCGAGCGGGATAATGGTGCGGGCCAGGACCCAGGGAACCCCGTCGCCGCACAGACGGACCTCGCGGATCCAGGCCCGTTGTCGGGCTGGAATCTGCAGGTGACGGGCCTCTTCCTGCGTTGGCACGGCAAAGCCTTCGCGCTGGACCTCAACGTGGAAGGAATGCAGGCACTGGTGTTGCAGCGCCCGGGTAAAGGAGCCTTCCACCTGCAGCCAGTACCGGGCGGGACCGTGCACGTCCGGATTGCGCAGTCCGGCGGCGGCGAGCGAGCGGTACCAGTCGGTTGGCGGAATGGTCAGACAGCGTTCGTCAGGGCGCACGGAAGCCCGGTTTGCGCCGATGTCAGAGTCCCTTGACGGCATAAATTCCGGGCGCGTTGCGCCAGTAGCCCTTGTAGTCCATCCCGAATCCGAACAGGAAGCGATCTTCCACTTCCAGGCCGGTGAAATCGGCCTTCAGGTCAGGCTGGGCCTTGCGGTCGTGTTGTTTGTCGACCAGAACCGCGGTCAGGACTTCCTTCGCACCATGGGCCCGACAGTAGTCCGCTATGGCGCACAGGGTCGTACCTTCATCAAGGATATCGTCGACGATCAGGATGGTGCGCTCGTTCATATCGGCTTCCGGCCGCAGCTTCCATTCGAGGATGCCGCCGGTGGTTTCCTGCCGATAGCGGGTGGCGTGCAGGTATTCGGCCTGTACCGGGAATTTCAGCTGGGTCAGCAGTTGGCCGGTCAGGATAAGGCCGCCGTTCATGACGCAGAACAGCAGCGGGTTGCTGTCCTTGAGGCGGCCGGTGATGTCGTCAGCCAGATTGCGGATGGCGGTCTGCACCTGTTGTTCGGTGACCAGGCAGTCGGCTTCTTCCATTACCTGATTCATTTCGGCGACGGTATCGGTCATAACGGTCGGTCCTGTCGTAAAACGAGCAAGTATACCGAAGAGGGCAGGCGGAAGGGAGGGGCAGTGCCGGGCTCCAGGGTCTGTATTTATGGCTATTGGCAGAAAACTCCGGGGATGTCCGTCGGCGCTGGCATTGGTCAACGACGGGGGGATGGGTATGATGGCTGCCTGACGTGTTCAGTGGCTCGATCGGCCTGCTTCGGCCCTGACACCCAAACAAAACAGTTGCGTGCATGATTGTAGGACAATTATCATTGCGCCCAGCGGAATCGGGAGAGTAAGCATGAAAAAATGGCAGTGTGTGGTGTGCGGTCTGATCTACGACGAGGCCGAGGGCTGGCCGGAGGACGGTATCGAGCCGGGCACCAAATGGGAAGACGTGCCGGAAGACTGGGTCTGTCCGGATTGTGGCGTCGGTAAGGAAGACTTTGAAATGATCGAGATCGGCTGATCCCCTCGGAGTAAGGTTATGACTGAACAGGCCCCCATCGTGATTGTCGGCACCGGGCTGTCGGGTTACTCGCTGGCGCGGGAAATGCGCAAGCTGGATAAAGAAACGCCCATCGTTATGGTGACGGCGGATGATGGGGTGAGCTACTCCAAGCCCATGCTGTCCACCGGGTTTACCAAGGACAAGGGTGCCGACGGTCTGGCCCAGGCAACGTCTGAAACCATGGCCGAGCAACTGAACCTGCAGCTGCGCACATTCACGACCGTGACCGGGATTGATACCCAGGCCCGGGAGCTGGTTCTGGGCGACGAACGGTTGGCGTACCGCAAACTGGTGCTGGCCTGGGGAGCGGATGTCATTCGCCTGTCGATTGATGGTGATGGCCTGGAGCGCGTGTACTCCATCAACGACCTGATGGATTACCGGGCGTTTCGAACGGCTCTGGCGGGCGGTAAGCGCGTGGCGATCATGGGCGCCGGGCTGATTGGCTGTGAGTTTGCCAACGATTTGCGCAATGGTGATTACGACGTGGACGTGATTGCACCGTCCGATGTGGTGATGCCGGGGTTGTTGCCCGAACCGGCGGCCGATGCGGTCCAGCAGGAGCTGGAGAATCTGGGGGTCCGGTTTCACCTGGAAACGGTGGTTGAGCGCATCGACCGCGAAGGGCAGGGGGTAAAACTGACCCTGGCCAATGGTGAGACAATGACGGCCGACCTGGTGATCTCCGCCGTCGGTCTGCGGCCCCGCACCGAGCTGGCCGACGCGGCCGGAATCGATACCGGTCGCGGCATCATCGTCAACCGGGCACTCGAAACCTCGGCCCCCGATGTCTACGCGCTCGGTGACTGTGCCGAGGTGGATGGCCACGTCCTGCTCTATGTCCTGCCGCTGATGGCCTGTGCCCGGGCGCTGGCAAAGACGCTGGTTGGGGAGCGCACGGAGGTGCGGTACGGCACCATGCCGGTCATGATCAAGACACCGTGTTGCCCGACTGCGGTGTGCCCGCCGCCGATGGATGCCGCGGGCGACTGGCGCGTGGAGCAGGACGGTACCGACGTGAAGGCCCTGTTCCGAAGCCCGGAAGGCGAGATACTCGGCTTTGCCGTGACCGGCCGGTTTGCGGTGGAGAAACAGGTGCTGGCCAAGGAAACCCCGCCTATCCACCGGTAGGGCCCAGCGTTTTCAGCCGGCCCCCACCGTTCCCGGGGTCGGCGAATTTGTCGTCCTCCCCCGTGCTTGTCATTGCGAAATGCCTCGGCTTGGGGTAGAAAACTTCTTCGTGTGCTAACGAATTAACAGGAGCAGGCATGCTTGAAGTAACGAAAAAGCTGGTGGATCTGCTGGATCTCTCCCCCATCGGCGATGACCATTTCCAGGGCGACAGTGAGGATCTCGGCTTCCCCAATGTCTTTGGCGGGCAGGTACTTGGGCAGGCCCTGATGGCGGCCAGTCGCACCGTTGAGGATCGTCTGTGCCACTCCCTGCATGCCTATTTCCTGCGCCCCGGCAACCAGAGCATGCCGATCGATTACGAAGTCCAGCGGGTCCGGGACGGCGGCAGTTTCTCTGTTCGGCGGGTGATTGCCCGTCAGGGTGGCAAGGAGATTCTGACCGGCTCCATGTCGTTCCAGGTCACCGAGCAGGGCTTTGAGCACCAGCTTGATATGCCCGCTGCACCGGACCCGGACACCCTGAAGTCGGAGCATGAGTGGGGTAAGCTGATAGCACCTCACGTTCCGGAGAAAATGCGCGATTCGCTCACCCGGGACCGGCCGATCGAGATTCGACCGGTGGACCCGGTCAACCCGTTCAAGCCGGAAAAACGCCCGCCCCACAAACAGAGCTGGTTCCGGGCGCAGGGACACCTGCCGGATGACCCCGTGCTGCACCGATGCCTGCTGACTTACGCCTCGGACTTCCAGTTTCTCGGGACATCGCTCAATCCCCATGGGGTGACCTTTATGAGTAAGAACCTGCAGGTGGCGAGTCTGGATCATGCCATCTGGTTTCACCGGGATTTCCGCATGGATGAGTGGCTGCTTTACGACAAGGACAGCCCGAGTGCCTCCGCCGGCCGCGGCTTCAATCGGGGTAACTTCTTCAACCAGGACGGGGTGCTGGTGGCATCCACCACCCAGGAAGCGCTGATTCGCCAGCGCTGATCCGGCGCTAGCCCAGTCTCTGCTGCTGGCTGTCCGAGTGGCTCAGCCAGTCCAGCATGGCCTCGAACGGCAGGGGCGGTGTGAGCAGGAAGCCCTGGATCATGTCGCAGCCCATTCCCCGCAGGAGTCCTGCGGTGGTCTCATCCTCCACACCCTCGGCGACAACCTTGTACCCCAGGCTATGGCACATATCGATGGTGGTCTGGACGATGACCCGGTCCTCAGCCCGGGTGACCAGGTCCGAGACCAGGGAACGGTCAATCTTGATCTCGCTGGCGGGCAGCTGCTTGATGTACGACAGCGAGGAGTAGCCGGAGCCGAAGTCGTCGATGGACACCGGGATGCCGGAATCATTGAGCTGTTTCAGGGCAGTCAGGGAGTTGGCTGGATCCTGCATCATGGAGGTTTCGGTGACCTCGAACGTGATGCTGTCCCGGTGCTGGTGAAAACTGCTCATCAGTCGCTGCACGTGCAGGGGGAAATCCGGCTCCCGCAGATTGTTGGGGGAGATGTTCACGGACAGGCCGAGGGACCAGCCGTGCTCCAACAGTCGGCTGCGCATGGTGAGGGCCTGTTCCAGGACCCAACGGGTCAGGGGCTTGATCAGCCCGGTCTGCTCCGCCAGCACCACAAGCTCATCTGGACGAATCTGACTCTGTTTCTCTGGCCAGCGAATCAGGGCTTCCAGCCCAACGACCGCACCGGTGGCCAGTGACACCTTGGGTTGCAGATACAGCGCCAGCCGGTTGTCGATCAGGGCCTGGCGCAGTTCGGAGACGATGGTCAGCCGATCGGCGCTGAAGGAGTCCCGGGAGGGCTTGTAATAGGCCATGCCCCGTTCCAGGGCCCGCTCGGTTCCCTCGGCAATAACCGCCCGGCGAATCAGGGTGTTGGCATCCAGACCATGGTCCGGGAAGATGGCCACGCCCAGGCGCGCATCCAGCGGCACCTGCATACCCAGGTAATCCACGGGGTAGCGGATGTCTTCCAGGGCTTTGACGACGGATCTTGCCGCGGCTTCGGCGATGTCCGCGTTCACCACGAACGCGAAGGTCTGCGGGTCAAGAGAGGTCAGGTAATAGCTGCGCTCGTCGGTCTGTTCGGCGGAAATGGCCCCGGGCAGATCGCGAACAACGGCGTTGTAGTGTTTGGAGGCCAGTTCCAGGATCTGATCGCTGTTGCGATGGCCGAGGGTCTTGGTCACCGAATCCAGATTGTTCAGGTGAATGACGGTGACGCCGAATCGTTTTTCCGGGCTGCGCATCATCAGATCGTTCAGGGTCATTTCGAAGCTGCTGCGATTGGGCAGGCCGGTCAGCGGGTTGTGAAGCGCGTGATCCATCAGCTTGAGTTCGGCGGACCGGCGGGCTGCCATCGCGCGCAATTCGGCTTCCCGGGCCTCGACCTTGTCCTGTCGCTCCTGAAACATTCTGACCGCCATGGCCATGGCCAGTAACACGGCCTGCAGGGCGGAGCCGATCTGCATGCCGTAGACCGTCAGGAAGTTGTTTGGCAGGAACCCGTACTTGTTGGCGGCGGTGATGGCGCTGCCCAGGGTCAGTGCGCCCCATGCCGCGGTGTAGTAAACCGCCTGGCGGTTGCCCCGAAGCCACTGCTGAGGCCCGAGTACGGTCAGCAGCAGGCTGCTTGGAATGGAGATTGCCACCACCAGACGAATCGCCGTGCTGTAGTCGGTCATGAAGGTGGCGAGAGCGGCCGCCGAGTTGATGACAATGGCGAGGGTAACCGTTCGCTCCAGCGCCGGGCTGGTTTTCTCCAGATTAAGAAACGAGCGCGAGAACCAGAGTGTGAAGACCAGGGCCGTCGGAATGCTGAGCAACATCGCCCGGTTCTGGACCTCCGGGCTGGCGGGCCAGAGCGCCTGGAAGGTTATGCCGTTCAGGGTGCCGATCAGCAACAGGTAACCGAGAGTGGATAGCACATATAGCAGATAGACTCGCTCCCGAAGCGCCACGAAGACGAAGAGATTGAAGAATATTGCAGTGATCAGGATGCCGTAATAGACCGCGTGCACCTGATCCTCGATAAACGAACTTTCGAAGAACGACTTGTCATTCCACAGCGTCAGAGGAACCTGCATGGCTCCGCTGGTCTGAATTTCGAGCAGGATTTCGTAGCCACCCCCCTTTCCGGTCCGCTCGAACGGAAACAGGAAGTGGCGGTGAAGAATGGGGCGTTGCTGGAACGGGAAGGCATCGCCGGTGGTTACGCTGCTAACGACGGTGCCGTCTTGAACCAGAAAGAAGCGGACCTGGTCCAGGTGTGCGTAGCTGATTTCCAGAAGGTTCAGGGAGCGTCGCTCCGGTACCGGAAACCGCAGCCAAAGGGTGTCCTCAATGTAGCCAAAGTTCGGGCTTCGGCCTTCAAGAGGCTGCCAGTCTGCGGAATCCATCAGTTGAGCTGGCCGAGCGTCGGTGCCGGCGGTAACCGTCAGGTAGCTGGCCTGGGGTACGAAAAAGCCTTCCGCCCCATGGGATGGTTGGGCGATTGCAAGCAGCAGGAGCAGCGTCGCAAGCAGTGTGGGCCGGTCAATGGATGTCACGAAATGTCGCATTTAGTCTCGTTATAATCGCGAGTATGGCCGGTCACCGGCGACGGCTCAAGCGTCAGAGGTTGCGAATGTGATGTTTCGCCAGACCGGGCTCATATCTGGGTAAGCCACTGCCTCACCCACGGCAGCGCTTCCGCTTCAGGCTCCATGGTTTCCAGGGCGTCGATGCGGAGGGTGTCGCCGACTTTCCGGGCAGCGGTTTCAAGGAGCGCTTCCTCCATCAGGTCGCCCGCGCCGCAGAAAGTCTCGCCGTAGGAGCTGTCGCCCAGGACAATCACGCCGAAGGGACGGCCTGGCTGCTGGGGCAGCCGGTCGCGCAGATCGACATAGAAGGTCAACAGGTTGGCGGGAACCTCGCCCTGACCGGTGGTCGATGTGCACACCAGCAGGGCGTCCTCGTTTCCGGTGATGTCCTCAAGGACCGGATTCTCCAGGACGGTCACCTGATGACCCTCGGTCTCCAGACTTTTCTTGATTTCCCGGGCAGTGAGCAAGGCACCGCCGTAGACGCTGCCCACCAGAATGCTTATGGCTGTCATTATGCTTCCTGTCAGCTTGGTAACACGTTAAGGGTTACGGGAGTTGGTTGGCGTCCGATCATAATGGCAGTTATTTCAGCCCTCAAGATCAGGTGGTCCCGGCGGTGCTCGCGTCCCGGCTTCGAACCCGGGGCGCGATACGGTTCCGACCGGCTTCCTTGGCGTTATACAGGTGGACATCGACTTGTTTGAGCAGGTCGTCGATCGATCCGGCCTTGGCGATTGAGCAGACACCAGCGCTGATGGTTACGGGCAGATCGGTTCCCCGGAACTGGAACGGGGTCCGGGCGACTTCCGAACGCAATCGCTCCGCGAGGGTCAGTGCCTGGAGCAACGATGTGTCGGGCAGCAACAGCAGGAATTCCTCGCCACCCCAGCGGGCCGCGACATCCGTCTGGCGAATGATGGCTTTGACCATGGAGGAAAACTCCCTCAGCACCTCGTCGCCGGCGTCGTGGCCGAAGCGGTCATTGATGGTCTTGAACAGGTCCAGGTCGATCAGCGCAACCGAGAAATGATGCCCCGAGCGCCGGTAACGGGAATATTCCGCAATCAACCTGTTCTGCATGTCCCGACGATTGGAGAGGCCGGTGAGTTCGTCGGTCTTGGCCGCGCGCTCATGGGTCTCGGCCATTTCCACCAGTTCATTGCGGGCTTTCAGGCGGCCCGCCTCGAGCACGAAGCAGAGAATCGATTCGAAGGTCAGGGTGGCAAAGAACCGGATCTTGAAGTCGGTGCTGTATTCCGCGCTGACCAGCGGCATGCCGGGGAACTGGAAGACGATGACAGCAATCAGGTAACAGAACAGCAGGACGGCGGTTCCCGTCTTGAGGTTGGTCAGATAGAACAAGAGGGGGGGAAAGACATAGAACCAGAGCGGTCCGGTGTTGCTCTCGCCGCCCGAGGCAATCAGGTAGGCAAACAGCAGGCCGACCACCAGGAGCAGCCCGCCCTTCTGGGCTCTCCGGTCACCGGTGCGGGCAAACCAGGCCATGTTGGCGGCGACCACCAGAACGAATGACCAGAGCACCCAGGCATGGGTGTCGTGGCCCGCGAACCAGGCCTTGGTGCCGATGCCGATCAGGAACGCGATGGCCATCACCGACAGCCAGGTGATCAGCCGCGATACCTGGGCATCCTCGCGCTCGCCGACGGCTCGTTGGCCGGATGAAGTTGGGTCGGTCATGTGAGCCTTATTGGAATTTTTATAATTTTGACGCTTTTTCCAAGGATTATGGGGCAACTCGCGGGAAGAATGCATCCATTGGCTACTCATTGTGTGATCTGGGTGAGCTATGCCCGGTTTATTTCAATTTGATGTCAAAAAATTTATAGTTGCGGCGCGTTACTGTCACAGTTTTCCCATTCAGACCAAACGAGACCCAATCTGTTATGGCCCGTTCAACCGGATTTCTGGATACTCTTCTCACCAGCCCTTCCACGGAACGATACAGGGTCGGATTCAGCCTGCTGTTTCTTCTCGGCGTATGGCTGACCGTTGGTTCTTTCAGCCAGGGAATGCCCAACAGCATGCTGCTGATGGCGGCGGCCGTCATCGGCGGCTACATGGCGATCAACATCGGCGCCAATGACGTTGCCAACAACGTGGGCCCAGCGGTGGGCTCCGGCGCGCTCTCCCTTGGGGGCGCGATCATCATCGCCGCCATCTTCGAGGCCGGCGGCGCACTGATTGCCGGCGGCGACGTGGTGTCGACCATCAAGGGCGGCATCATTGATCCCAGCTCCCTTGAGAGCAGTCAGGCCTTTGTCTGGCTGATGACCGCTGCGCTCCTGGCTGGGGCGCTGTGGCTGAACCTGGCGACCTGGATGGGTGCGCCGGTCTCCACCACGCACTCCATTGTTGGCGGTGTTCTGGGTGCGGGCATTGCTGCCGGTGGCTGGGGCATCGCAGATTGGGCGGTGATGGGCAAGATCGCCGCCAGCTGGGTTATCTCACCGGTTCTTGGTGGTGCGCTGGCCGCGCTATTCCTGTTCGCAATCAAGAAAACGGTCCTGTATCGCAAGGACGTCGTCCCTGCGGCGCGCACCTTTGTGCCTCTTCTGGTGGCCATCATGGCCTGGGCCTTTGGAACCTACCTGATGATCAAGGGGGTCAAAAAGGTCGTAAAGGTCGACTTCCTGGAGGCGTCATTGATTGGTCTGGTCGCGGCGGCGGTCGTTTATGCACTGGTCCGCACCATGGTGAATCGCCGCGCGGCCACCATGGAAAACAGCGCCGGGGGCGTAAGCACTCTGTTTACCTGGCCGCTGATCTTTGCCGCCGCCCTGCTGAGCTTCGCCCACGGCGCCAATGACGTTGCCAACGCCATTGGCCCGCTGGCGGCGATTAACGATGCCCTGTCCTCCGGTGGGGTGGTAACGGCAGCCAGTATCCCGCTTTGGGTGATGATGGTCGGGGCATTGGGGATCGCTGTTGGCCTGATGCTGTTCGGCCCGCGCCTGATCAAGACCGTGGGCAGTGAAATCACCGAACTGGACAAGACCCGTGCGTTCTGTGTCGCGCTGTCGGCGGCGTTGACGGTTATTCTGGCCTCTCAACTGGGTCTGCCGGTCAGTTCCACCCACATCGCCCTTGGCGGGGTATTCGGGGTTGGTTTCCTGCGGGAGTACCTGAAGTCCAACTACGCGACCCAGCTGCACAAGATTATGGAACATCATGCGCCGGAAGAGCAGGAGCGCTTGAAACCCTTCCTGGACGATTTCCGCAATGCCTCGGTTGAGGAAATGGAAAAGCTGCTGAAAGAGGCGAAGAAGAATAAGCAGGTGCCGCTGGCGAAGTCCGAACGCAAGCGCCTGAAAAAGATCTATCGGGAAGAAATGGTCAAGCGCTCGCACCTGATGAAGATCGCGGCGGCCTGGATCATCACCGTACCGGCCTCGGCCATCATGGCCGCAATGCTGTTCTTTACCCTGCGCGGGTTATTGCTCTGATCGAACGGGCTGGTTGCAGCCCGCCAGTTTGGTCATACTATTCAGAGGTAAGGGGCGTCATCGCCCCTTTGGCACCCATTCGTCCGTGGAGTGAAGTATGAGTTCATCTAATGAGAGCCGTCAGGCCAAGACGATTGATGAGCTGCGAGTGTTCATCAAGAAGGTCCTGAGCGAGCCGACCATTGCCGTCAAGTCCATGGAAATTGCCCGCAAGCATCGCAATGAGCCGAATGCCAACGAGATCATTGCCCGTGAGATCAGCGCCAATACCACTATCCGGATTCCGGAAAGCTGGAGCGAGGCGGATCACATGTTCCTGGAAATCATCCACGAAGTGCTGGATGACGAAGAGGCGCTTTACTGAGGTCGCTTCCTTGCGGTTTAACAGGCAGGCCAGCCTCAGGCCTGCCTGGCATCTGGCTGGTGCTGCTTCAGTACGGCATCGGCCATCTGGTGCAGAATGCGCATCTCGTCCTGAATCCCTTCATCCGCTGACAGTTCCCGCTGTTCAGCCAGAATGTCCGTCAGAATCTCCTGCGTGGTCAGCGGATTGGCCAATACCACCCGGAAAACGATGCACGGGAAGTGATAGTAGCGAGACGGTTCCAGTCGGGTCCGTGAGACAAAGGCCTTGCCCCGTTCCCGCTGGGTTTTCTGGATAAACTTGGTGATGCGGTTCAGGCAGGTGTTGAGCTTTTCCGCCTGCAGAGGATCCGCCAGCGCCAGGGCCTGCTGGACGTTCTCCGGGCAATAGCGATAGGTGAGGATGTTCAGCTCCGGCCGCGTGACCAGTTCAAAGTCCGGTTCGGCGTCAATCATCCCTGCAAACGTCTTGGCCTTTTCGATGCCCTGATCAATCAGGATCTCGTAGCCTTCCCGGGCCAAGATCTTCAGTCCGGAATGGATCAGCATGGACATGCCCGGGCGGGAGCCTTCCAGCGTGGTGCTGCCCAGGTCCCGGGAACCTTTCCGGATGATGTACTGGGCATGATGCTCGACGGCACTGGCCAGGCTGGGGTCCTTGAAGACCACCAGGCCGACACCCATGGGCACATAGAGCTGCTTGTGAGCATCGAAGGTGACCGAATCGGCTTTTTCGATGCCACGGAGCAGATGCTTGTGGGTTCGTGAGAACAGGGTGGGGCCGCCCCAGGCCGCGTCCACGTGGAAGTGGGCGCCGAATTCCCGGGCGATGTCCGCCATGCCGTCGAGCGGGTCGACGTTACCGGTTTCAGTGGTGCCGGCGACCCCGCAGATCGCCATGACCTTGACCTTCTGGCGCTGCAGCTCGAGGCATTTGTCGCGCAGGGCGTCGGTCTGGATACGGTTTTCATCGTCGGTATCCACGGGCACCAGAGATTCCCGGCCAAGGCCCAGCACATCCGCGGCCTTGCGCAGGGAATAGTGACCCCGACGGGAGACCACGATCGCCGCCCCTTCATAGCCGTAGTACTTCAGGGCCCGGAACAGGCCTTCCTGGTGCAGGCCGCGGAAGCTGCCCTCGGCCGGGAAGGCGCGATTGCGGGCGACCCAGAGCGCCGTCAGGTTGGCAATGGTGCCGCCAGAGCACATGGCCCCCAGGGCATAGCGGGGGTTGTGCATCCATTTGCGGTAGAAGGCGCCATCCTCCTCGTACACCAGCCGGTGAATCATGCCCAGGACCTGCCGTTCCATGGGGGTGAACGCCTTGGACGTCTCGGTCTTCACCAGATTCTGGTTCAGCGCGATCATGATCTTGGACAGGGGCAGCATGAAATACGGCAGTGCCGAGGTCATGTGTCCGATGAAGGCCGGGGAAGCGGTATGAACGGAATTCGCCACCAGCTTATCAAGGAGAAACTGGGCCTGCTCGGATACGAACACGGGCTTTTCCGGGATGGCGTAGTCGGAGAAATCTTTCTCGACGTCCGATAGGTCCCGTTCAACCGCGACGATATGCTCCTGCAGGAAACCTGCAAGATTGGAAGAGATGTTCTGGTCGATCCGGCTCAGCGTGGATTCCGGGGCCTCAGGCACCGTAAACACGCGATACATGGCCTCAACCGAGGCCTGGGCGGATTTTTTCTTTCCGGTCATAGGTACCACACGTGATCAGTGGTCATCCGCAGGGCCGGTTCCGGATGCCCGACGGATATGGCCAGAGTGTCAATCCGGCGTTTATAACTGGTCGCCTGCAGCTGGCAGGCGCACTGGCATCCCTGAGGGGGCGTAGTATACGGCGTGAAAAGACGTTACGCCATAAGGTCCCATTCCAGTGCATGTCACGGGTCAGAGAATCTCCCGGTGTATATCCAGTATGGCAGCATCCACCCGTTCCTCGATGGCTTTTTCAACCTGGTCGAGGCGCTGGGTGATCTGCTGGGAGGAGGTTCCGAGCGCGGCGATGGTCCAGGTCGCACAATCAAGGGCGTCCTGATCCGCGGTTTCGGCAACGGCCAGGTCGGGCTCTCGGCCCCAGACCGCGCGCAGGGCGGTAAAGGCCTTGCGTTTGGCCTTGAGGTCCTCGCAGCCGTAAAGCTGGAAGTGCAGGGTGAGAACGCCCACGTGGGGCGTGATCACCGGTTGCGAGCCCGGTTGGCTCAGCAGTTTTCGCAGGGCTTCAGACATAGCGATCCGTGTTCAGGAAAGGATCGCACTAGCCTACTACAGGTGTTGCCCGTTTGATAATGGCGGTGGCATCGGTGCCCGAGGGCAGGTTGCCATAGTTCAGGCCGCCGCCGGATTCCAGTCGGGTGGCGCAAAACGCGTCCGCGACGGCCGGGTCTGAATGCTGCAACAGCAGGGCGGCCTGTAAGGCCAGGGCCATGCGATCCACCAGATTTCGCGCCCGGTACTGGAAGTCACTGATGTCGGCAAAGTCGTTCTGCAACTGCGCCAGGAAACGGTCAAAACGAGCGTCGGCACCCCGGGCCAGCGCTGTTTCCCGGAAGAAGGCGTCCAGGGTTTCGGGTTCTTTCTGCAGGGCACGCAGGGTGTCCAGGCACTGGACATTGCCGCTGCCTTCCCAGATTGCGTTAACCGGTGATTCCCGGAACAGCCTGGGCATGATGCAGTCTTCCATGACGCCGCTGCCGCCAATGCACTCCATGGCTTCGTAGGCGTGATTCGGTGTCCGCTTACAGATCCAGTATTTGCCCACCGGGGTTGCCAGGCGGGCCAGCAGGCGCTCATGCTCCTGATCCTGACTGTCCAGTGCGCGGCCAATGCGCATGGTGTAGGCCAGTGCCCCCTCGCTTTCCAGGGCAAGATCGGCCAGCACATTCTGCATCAGAGGTTGTTCGATCAGGCGATTGCCAAATGCACTGCGATGCCGGCAGTGATGGGTGGCCTGGGCAACGGCCTGGCGCATGCCCGCCGAACTGCCGATCATGCAGTCAAATCGGGTCATGGCCACCATTTCGATGATGGTGGGGACGCCCCGGCCCTCCTCGCCGACCATCCAGGCCAGCGCGCCGCGCAGTTCGGCTTCGCTGGAGGCGTTGGCCACGTTGCCCATCTTGTTCTTGAGGCGCTGTACCTGCCACGGATTCTTGCTGCCGTCTGGTCGCCAGCGTGGCATCAGGAAACAGGACAGGCCGCCTTGGGACTGGGCCAGCACCAGGAAGGCATCGCACATGGGGGCCGAGACAAACCACTTGTGACCGACCAGTTCGTAGGCCTGCCCGGGACCCTCGACGCCGACCGGGTAGGCTCTGGTGCTGTTGGCGCGAACGTCGCTGCCGCCCTGTTTCTCGGTCATGGCCATGCCAATCGTCACCGAGGTTTTCTGGCCATCGGGCAGGTTGCGACGGTCGTAGGCGTTGGCCAGGATCCGCTGTTCCCAGTCCCGGGCCAGGTCCGGCTGTTTCCGGATCGAAGGGATGGCGGCAAAGGTCATGGTGATCGGGCAGCAATGGGCCGCCTCGACCTGGGAGTGCATGTAGTACTTGGCAGCCCGGGCGACGTGGGCACCCGTGCCCGGATGGGTCCAGGGACTGCTGTGCAGCCCGTTCTCCATGGCGATCCCCATCAGTTGGTGATAGGCGGGATGGAAATCCACGTCGTCGATGCGATGTCCGAACCGGTCATGGCTGTTGAATACCGGCTTGTTGGTATTGGCCCGGAAGCCCAGATCGATGGTGTCGGCCGCGCCCGCCAGTGCGCCAAAACGCTTCAGTTCAGCCCCTGCCCAGTCTGCGCCTTCGCGCTTGGCCGCCTCTTGCAGGGCAGTGTCCTGGTCGAAAAGGTTGTAGTCTTCGAGTGCCGGGGGTTGGTTGACCACCTCGTGAGTGGTGGCCAGATAGCAGTCTTCAGTGTTGCTGGAGGCGGGCTCGGGGTGGGGCTGCCGTGCGTTCATGGCTATCTCCTGGCGCCGGTCAACCCCTGCATGCAAAAGCGAATGATGGTGTCGACCAGCTGATCGTTGTTGTCAGTTTTCGCTGCGGGATCCGTTCCGGCCTGAGTTGGAGACAACGGGCCGACGAGACTCTCCGCAATGGCGCCCACGAGGCAGGTGCTGCTCTGGCGGGCATCCTGATCCGGGATGCACCCCTCTTCGATGCCATCGCGGATCGCTGTTTCAAAAAGGCTTGCGTAAGCCTTTCGGTATTTCAGCCGTTCCTCTTCGACCTTGGGGTCTACCGGCTCGGCAATCAGCGACCAAGCCATCATCGGGCCTCGCAAGGCGCGTTCGGCGAACTGTCTCAGGGCTGTTTCCAGGCGAACGGCAGCATCGCCGTCCGTTGTCAGTGCTTCAGCCACCTTGTCCACTTCGCGCTGGGTCGCCAGACGAAACACCCCGGCGAAGAGGTCTTCCCGGGACTCGAAGTGCCGATAGATGGTGCCGGTTGCGACGCCGGCGAGGCCCGCTATCCGGGTGATCCGTGCGCTCCGGAAACCACCCTTGGCAACGCATTCGTAGGTGCAGTCGATGATGCGTTGTCGCGCCTCGGCCTTACGTTGGCGCATCTTCTCTGTTTCACGATAAGCCATACCGGCTCCCTACAAGTAGTGAATCATTATTCATTCTTTTAGTCAATTTGCGAGGGTCCTAATGGTGATCCATTTTGTCATATAAAATCAGCAACTTATTTTTTGTTACAAAAAGCTACAAAAAAGTCGTTGCTGGGAAATAGCGCCGTCATAAAAACCGGATTATAAAGACGCCAAGACGATGCCCCCAGTCGGCAGTTCGTCGAGACTGAGTGTAGTTGCCCTGTGAAGGCTGCCGGCACTCGACCATCTGTTTTCGTTGATGGGAGACAATATCATGAGTGAATTCGACGAAAGCAATCTGGAGTCGTCCGGAAACTGGGGCGGCGACAGTGACGACAGCCATACCATTGCCGGCCGTGCGCGGGTTCGTGCCCAGCTGCAGGCAGACATCGAAGCCTATCTGAGCCAGGGCGGAAAGATTCACGAGGTTGATACCTTCTTCCGGTCCGACTCTCCCCGCAAGGTGGACGTGGGTTTCAATAACCGCTCCCTTTGATGCTTGTCAGGACAGGCCGGGTCGATCCATCCCGGCCTGTTTTTGACGCCGTTCTCAACAGGGCTGGTCGTCCTGGTTTATGCTCGTGCAACCCATCGTGTCCGGAGTGGAACCGGTACGGTCGTCAATTCCCGGGAAACACGGACTGCCCCTGACCATGATAGCCCTTGCCCGCCCCCTTGTTTACGTGCCGCTTGCCATGATCGGTCTGGCCGCAGCCCTGTGGCTCTGGCCCGGACCGGATAACCGGAAGCCAGAGGACACCGTCAATTCGGAACCACCGTCGGTACTGACCGGTCGTGTGGCCCCGCTGGCGGCGGAACCGGCAACTCCGTCGGAACTGGTGGGGCGGAGCCAGGAGGTTTTGGTGCCGGAACAGATGCCCGCCTCGTTGGTCGGGACTTCCGTTCCAACCGGGTGGGCGAGGGTCGATGCCTTTGGTGATCTGATTCCGACCCTCGCGCTGCGCCAGATGTTCGAGTACTACCTGTCGGCCCTTGGTGAGGAACCCCTGTCGCAACTGGTTGCGCGCATCAAACGGAGCCTTGCGGTTCTGGATGAGCCTGCCCGGGGCCAGGCCCTGGATACCCTGGGCGCCTACCTTGACTACAAGCTGGCGGTATCCGACCTGGAAGCCGGCTACGGGGGCTCTGCGGGTGGGTTGGAAATGCAGCGGCGTATGGAGGAAATCCATGCCCTGAGGCGGACCTGGCTCGACAGTGCCACGGCGGACGCGTTTTTCGCCCAGGACGAAGCTATCGACCGTTTCCAGGTTCAGAAGCTGCAAATAACCCGCGACTCGGAGCTGACCGAACAGCAACGAAAGGCCGCGCTGGAGCAAGCTGAAGCCGCGCTGCCGGAGCCCCTGCGGAAGGCGCGGCGGGAAACTCGCCGCTTTACCGATTACGAGCGGGTGCGTCAGCAGCTGGCCGACGACCCGGCAGCACTCCGGGCATGGCGGGAGCAGGCCTTTGGTACCGAATCCGCTGAACGTCTAAAAGCGCTGGAACAGGAGCAGCAAGACTGGGCCCGACGCTGGCAGGCGTACTCTCAGGAACGGGAGACCCTGATGGCATCGGGTCTGGCCGGACCGGAGCGGGAGGCCGCCGTTGAACGCCTGCGTAACCAGCATTTCAATGAAATGGAACGGGTTCGGGCCCGGGCGCTGGATTCGGTCCGGTAACCGCTTTGTCACACCCGGCCCCTAACCTGATGCGGGATCTGCAACCGTCGGCCGAGGCCGTGTATGATGGGGCGAAGAGCGTCGACCCGACGTTGTCGTCTGTCATCGAATTTCCGGTCATGCCAATCAGGAGGTAATCCGTGCCGAGTCCGACCCCCCGTGTTTTCCCCGCCACTCGTCTGCGTCGTAACCGGGCGAGTGATTTTTCCCGTCGCCTGGTGCGGGAAAACCAGTTGGCGCCGGACAACCTGATTTATCCGGTGTTTGTCCTCGAAGGCGAAGGTCAGCGGGAATCGGTACCGTCGATGCCCGGGGTGGAGCGGTTGAGCGTGGATCTGCTGGTGGAGCAGGCGGCAGAGCTTGTGGACCTCGGTATTCCGGCGATTGCCCTGTTTCCGGTGGTGGCGGCGGACAAGAAAAACCTGTCCGGCTCCGGCGCCTGGGACTCCGATGGCCTGGCCCAGCGGGCGGTTCGCGCCCTGAAAAAGGCCTACCCGGAACTGGGGGTGATTACCGACGTAGCGCTGGATCCGTTTACCACCCATGGACAGGACGGGATCATTGATAACGAGGGCTACGTACTGAACGACGTCACCGTGGAGGCGCTCGTCAATCAGGCGCTTTCACACGCCGATGCGGGTGCGGATGTGGTGGCGCCGTCGGACATGATGGACGGCCGTGTTGCCGCCATCCGGGAGGCGCTGGAGTCCGCCGGGCATGTTAATACCCGGATTCTGGCTTATTCTGCCAAATATGCCTCAAGCTACTACGGACCGTTCCGGGACGCGGTCGGCTCTGCGGGCAACCTGGGCAAGGGCAACAAGTCGACCTACCAGATGGACCCGGCCAATTCTGACGAAGCGCTGCACGAGGTGGCGATGGATCTGGCCGAGGGGGCTGACATGGTGATGATCAAGCCGGGCATGCCCTACCTGGATATTGTGCACCGGGTGAAAACGGAGCTGCGGGTGCCCACCTTTGTGTATCAGGTCAGTGGCGAGTACGCCATGCACATGGCGGCGGCCAAGAACGGCTGGCTGGATGGCGATGCGGTGATGATGGAGAGCCTGATGGCCATGCGCCGGGCCGGGGCCGATGGCATCCTGACCTATTTTGCAGTGCGTGCGGCGCGGCTGATGCGTGATCAGCGGGGCTGAGCCGGCGAGCGATACGACAGCATGGCGGGCCGGAGGCCGGCCATGCACCCAACTGGAGTTGAGGGATTATGACGACGGAAACGGCAAAGCAACACAAGTCGGACAGCGGCCAGAGCGTGCCCGCACCCATGGATGTGCCTGCGGTCGATGACGGCATCAATCTCGATGCCAGCGAGAACTACTTTAACCGGGAAATCAGTCAGCTGCAGTTCAATTACCGGGTTCTCCAGCAGGCTCTGGATACCACCCACCCGCTGATCAACCGTTTGATCTTCTGCTGCATTTTCAGCAGCAACATGGACGAGTTCTTTGAAATCCGCGTGGCCGGTCTGCGCCAGCAGATGAAGTACGGGCGTGAAACCGTGGGTTCCGACGGCATGATGCCCGAGCAGGTGTTGGCGGAAATCAGCCGGGTCGCGCACGAATATATCCACGAGCAGTATGACATCCTCAATAATGTCCTGATTCCGGAAATGGAGCGGGAGAATATTCACTTTGTCCGCCGCCGGGAGTGGACACCGGCTCAGGCCGAGTGGGTCCGCAATTATTTCGAGGAGGAAATCCTGCCGGTGGTCAGCCCGATCGGACTGGACCCCTCCCATCCGTTCCCTCGTCTGGTCAACAAGAGCCTGAATTTCATTGTCGAGCTCGACGGCAAAGACGCCTTTGGCCGTGAAACCGGCATGGCCATCGTACCGGCACCGCGGTCTTTGCCCCGCCTGGTGCGTTTGCCCGATGAGGTCTGTAACGGCGGTGACAATCTGGTGTTCCTGTCGTCAATGATTCACGCCCACGCCGACGAGCTATTCCCGGGCATGGAGGTGAAGGGCTGTTACCAGTTCCGCCTGACGAGAAATGCGGACCTGGAATTGGAGGACGACCTCGAAGACCTGGCGTCGGCCCTGCGGGGTGAGCTGCTGAGTCGCCGGTTTGGTGACGGGGTCCGGCTGGAGGTGGCGGATAATTGCCCCGAGGAACTGACGCAGTTCCTGCTGACCGAGTTTGGCCTGACGGAGCGGGACCTCTATCAGGTGCATGGTCCGGTCAACCTGACCCGGCTGATGGCGGTCGGTGGCCTGGTGGACCGGCCGGATCTGACCTATTCCGGGTTCTCGCCGGCGATTCCGAAGCAGATTCGCAGCAAGGATTCGATGTTCGACAGCATTCGCAAGCGGCCGATCCTGTTGCTTCACCCCTATGAAAACTTCAGTCCGGTGGTGGATCTGTTGCGCCAGGCCGCCAAGGACCCCCAGGTGCTGGCCATTCGCCAGACCCTGTACCGGACCGGCGCTGACTCCGAAATTGTTGAGGCCCTGGCGGATGCCGCCCGGCGCGGCAAGGAAGTAACCGCGGTGATCGAGTTGCGGGCCCGGTTCAGCGAGGCGGAGAACCTGGAGCTGGCCAGCCGTCTGCAGGAGGCCGGGGTCATCGTGGTGTACGGTGTGGTTGGCTACAAGACCCACGCCAAGATGATTCTCATCGTCCGTCGCGAGGAGGGGCGTTTGCGCCGTTACGTGCATCTGGGCACGGGCAACTACCACGCAGGCAACGCCCGCCTGTATACCGACTACAGTTTCATGACCTGTGATGAGTCCATTGGCGACGACGTCAACAAGCTGTTCCAGCAGTTGACCGGTATGGGCAAGGCCCTGAAGATCAAGAAGCTGTTTCACGCGCCGTTTACCCTGCACACCCGATTGCTGAGCCTGATCGACCGTGAGGCCGGGTTCGGGGACAAGGGCCGGATCATCTTCAAGTTCAATGCCCTGACCGAGCCACAAATGATCAAGGCCCTGTACCGCGCCTCCCAGGCCGGTGTGAAGATTGACCTGATCATCCGGGGTATTTGCTGCCTGAGGCCGGAAGTGCCCGGGCTGTCTGACAACATCCGGGTGCGTTCGATCGTTGGGCGGTTCCTGGAACACACCCGGGTGTATTATTTTGGTAACAACGGACGCCCCGATGTCTACTGTTCCAGTGCCGATGGCATGGAGCGCAATCTGCTCAGCCGGGTGGAAACCGCCTTCCCCATCGAAGACCCGGCACTGGTGGCGCGCGTGCGCGAAGACCTCGACACCTATCTCGCGGATAATTGCCAGTCCTGGGTGCTGCAGTCGGATGGCAGCTATGTTAAGAAGCAGCCTGGCGAGGGCGAAGAACGACTGGCGTCGCAACTGGTGTTGCTCGAGCGGCTGACCGGCAAACCCTGAGACGGAGAGATTTCTTGCAGAAAAAATGGATGATTGCCGGCGCCTCGGTGCTGGTTGTGGCAGGGGCCATGCCCTGGATCGTTGGCTTTGTCACTGAGCAGCAGTGGCAGCAGGCGACCCAGGAGGTGAACCGGTCCCAGCCTTTCGTGCGGATGGAAACCGGAGATTACCGTCGCGGTGTGCTGGGGTCGGAGCTGACCGGATCACTCGTCGTGCAGAACCCGGACACCGGAGAGTCCCATCATTTCGATTATCGGGCCCGGGTGAGTCATGGGGTCACCGGCAGTCTGCTGGATTTCCAGCCGGTGGGCGGCTGGTCGCCGGAGGGCACCGACTGGTTCCCGGAGTCCCAGCCCCGCCTGACTCTGGAAACCCGTCTCTGGGGTACGGCAACGGTCGAGCTCGAAGCGCCCACCATGACCATGACCAATGACACCACCGGCGAGTCTCTGAGCACCAGCGGCGGGCTGGCCCGGGTTGAAATCAGTGATGCCGGTTCCCGGGCGGAGGCCCTGATGGTCTGGCCGGCCCTGAGCCTGTCCGGCCCCGAAGTGGATATTCGCATTGCTGACATCCATCTCGAACAGAATATGGAGCACCTGGTCGGGGACGTCTGGACCGGCGCCGGCGAACTTGATGTCGGATCGATGGTGGTAACCCCTGAGGCCGATGAGCCTGTGAATTTCCGGGATTTCAGCATGACCACCACCACCGAGGCCAATCCTGATCGGACCCGGATCGATTCGACGGTGACCATTGAGCTGGAGGAGATCGTGCGGGCTGATCGGGGGTATGGTCCGCATCGGGTCGAGTTTGCACTGGAAGGCCTGGATGTGGCCAGTTGGAGTTCCCTGACCGAAGGCATGTCCGACCTGCAGAGCATGGTGGTGCAGGCCGGCCCCAGTGGCGGGCCTGAGCCGGAGCGGCAGTTAGCGGCGATGGAACAGGTGAACAAGGCGTTGCGGGACCTGGCGGCTGCCGGTTTCTCGGTCGGCTTTCCCGCACTGAGCCTGAGCACGCCAGAGGGCGCGGTGACCGGCCACGCGATGATTCGCCACCCTGAACTCAGTGCCGAAGACAAGGCCGGGATGCTGATGGTGATGCAGAGGTTGACGGGCGAAATGAACCTGAGCGTGCCGTCGGCACTGGCGGAGAAATACCCGGAAGTGCGGCTGCAGCTGGCTCCCCTGGTCAAGCAGGGTCTGCTGATTCAGGACGGCGACCAGCTGGTGATGCAAGGGGTCATGAAGGATTTGATGGTCGATGTGAACGGCATGGAAATTCCGCTCCCGCCGCTGCTCTGAGGTTCAGGCGGCATAAAAAAGCCCCTTTCGGGGCTTTTTTGCGTTTCAGCTTCCGGTGAGCGTCCGGTACTTGTCCATCAGCTGGGCCTCGGATTCCTGATGGGCCGGGTCCAGAGGGATGCAGTCCACCGGGCACACCTGTTGGCACTGGGGTTCATCGAAGTGGCCGACGCACTCGGTGCATTTGTTCGGATCAATGATGTAGATTTCGTCGCCCGGCGAGATCGCCTCGTTCGGGCATTCCGGCTCACAGACGTCGCAGTTGATGCATTCGTCGGTAATCATCAGGGCCATCTGTGGTACCTCAGGCTGATTTGAACTTCTTTTTCATGGCCGCTTCGACGGCGGGATCGACAAATTCCGAGACATCACCGCCCAGGGAGGCGATTTCCCGGATCAGGGTCGAGGAAATGTAGGACAGGTGGTTTGCCGGGGTCAGGAAGACGCTTTCCACTTCCGGTGCCAGGCGACGGTTCATGTCCGCCAGCTGGAATTCGTACTCGAAGTCAGAAACTGCACGCAGTCCCCGGAGAATCACCGTGGCGCCTTGCTCACGGACAAAATCGGCCAGCAGGTTGCTGAACCCCGTAACACTAACGTTAGGGAGATGGTCGGTCGCCTGGCGCACCAGCTCACAACGTTCTTCCAGATTCAGAAGTGGTTGTTTCTTGGGGTTGTAGGCAACCGCAACAACAATCTCATCAAACATGCGGCCGGCACGCTCAATCAAATCGGTGTGGCCGTTGGTGATGGGGTCGAAGGTGCCCGGGTAGATAACTTTCGGCATGCACAGCTCCTTTTTCGGAAGTGCCTAGAATACCAGTTTGCTGCCCATCCCAAAACGGCTGGTGTTTAACCTGCCAGTTTACTCGCCAGCCGCGTACTGTTCCTGGCGGCCAGGGCATAGACCGACAGCTGCGGATTGGCGCCGATGCTGGTCGGGAAGATCGAGGCATCGTGCACGCTGAGGTTGCTCACGTGATGGTGTTCGCCGAAGCCGTTGACCACCGACTCCTGCGGGTTTGCGCCCATGCCGCAGCCGCCCATCTGGTGAGCGGTGAACAGACGGACCCGGTGCGGCTGCATGGCAATGGTCTCGATGGAGGCCTTGGCGTCGGCCCAGCTGCGGTACCAGTCGGAGTCCAGGTGCACCAGCCGAACTTTGCTGGCGCCGGCGGCAAACTGGATTTCGGCCATGGTGTGGTAGGCCTGTCGAAGCCCTTTCCAGAGGTAGTCGGAGATCGGGTAGTCCAGTACCGGGCTGCCGTCGTCCCGAAGAGACACCGTGCCGCCGGGGCTCTCGGGGTGAAAACCGTCCCGGAGCAGGGCAATGACGGACTGGGTCCAGGGCAGGCCGGCCATGGCATCAATCTGGAGTTGTCCGTGGCCGGGAATGACACCGGCGGATACTGCGGGGTGCAGTGGCGGGACTTCGAGCTTGAACCCCGCCGGGCCATCGACGCCATTCTTGAAGTTGAATTCGTCGGAATAGATCGACTGGGGTGCGCCATAGTATGGGTCCACCTTCTCCGGCATCTGCGCGACCGTGGCATTGACCGGATGCAGGAAGGAGCGCTTGCCTACCCGGTTGTAGGGGTCGGGAATTTCGGATCTTAGCAATAACCCGGGCGAGCCGATGGCGCTGGCGGCCACGACAAAGTGACGGGCTTTCAGGGTCACCATGACGCCCGACGGGGTAACGCCGTCGACCTTCATGGCCATGGCTTGCAGGTGATCGATACGGTCCTGGGCCATCACCAGCCGGTCGGCGCGAAGCCCGTGGAACAGCCGGGCCTTGTGGTCCAGGGCACCGGGCACGGTGGTCATCAGGGCCCCCTGCTTGGCGTTAGTGGGGCAGCCGACCCCGCAATAGCCCAGGTTCCAGCAGCCTTTCACATTCCTTGGAATGACCTGCCAGGCGTAGCCAAGTTTCTCGCAGCCCTGGCGCAGTATGTCGTTGTTGGTGTTGGGGTCCATGTGCCAGGGTGCCATGGAGTGCCGTTGCTCACGGCCTTCAAACCAGGGCGCCATGGCGTCCGGAGTCAGGCTGTCCAGCCCGAACTGGCTGGACCAGTAGCTCAGGGTTTCGTCCGGCGTACGGAAGCTGGAGGTCCAGTTGACGGTGGTGGAGCCACCGACACAGCGGCCCTGAAGGATGGCAATGGCGCCGTCTCGGGTGACCCGGCTCATGCCCTCCTGATACAGGTTGGCGTAGGCGGTGAGCTCATCCATCTTGAAGTCTTTCTGGTAATACAGCCGGCCCTCTTCCACCAGAATTACCGACAGCCCGCTCTTGGCGAGGATCTCCGCGGTGGTGCCGCCACCGGCACCGGTGCCGACCACCACCACGTCGGCCTCGTGGGTCTGGTTTTCGACCAGGGTTGCGCCATCGGTGACGTCCCAGCCGGCCTCGAGGCCCTCGGCAATGCGATCGGTTAACGACATGGTTGGCTCCGTAAATCGGCAGTGAATCAGGCGTTCTTGATGTGGGGCAGGGCGTCGATGGCCCACTGGGGAGGTCCGGGGTAGCCGGATAGGTGCCAGTGGTCCTGGTAGCCGTAAAAGGCCACGTTGCTGATCTTGGTCAGGGCGATGTAGCCGTTGTTGAACAAGCCAATACCGCTGGTGCGCCAGCGCTCGAGAAACGCATCGGCCTCGGCGGTGGTCACGTTGGGCCAGCTCGACCAGACCCGGGCAACGGTGACCCGGGTGAAACCGAAGTTGAGCAAATCAAACAGGCGGCGTAACTCCCGCTGATTGGCAGGTCCGAACTTGTAAATGCCGGCATCAATGCGTTCGATGGTGGAGGCGATGGCCAGGCGCCGGGACTGGGGCTGCTCCGGCAGCGCCGGGCCAATCATGGCCGGGAGCAGGGCTTCGAACAGCTGGATGTCGTCCCGGGTCAAAAACTGGAACTGGTATCGGGCGTCCATGCGGGTGTCGACCGCGCCCAGCCGGCCGGCGGGCGCTGTGGCGCACCCGCTGAGGCCCGCGGTGACGCTGACGGTACCGAGAAACAGCGCCCCGGCCATGCCCGCTTTCAGAAAGCTGCGGCGATCAGGGTGGGCAATGTCGCTGCCGGGCGATGGGGCGTGCGGCTGATTGTTCATGGATCTTTTCTCTTATTCTTGTTGGTGAGGCGCGCGGGAGCCCTGACTGGACTCCCGTGCCAAGCGTCAGCGAATAAAGAACTTGTATACCATCTTGTGGGCAGCGGTACCGTGCGGTGCGTACACATACTTGCCGCTGTTGAATTTCTGTTTGGTAAAGATGGCGCGATGGTGGGAGAAGGTCAGGAAGCCTTCCTTGCCGTGGTAGTGGCCCATACCGGAGTCACCGATGCCGCCGAACGGCAGGTCATCCTGGGCGACGTGCATGAGCGCATCGTTGATGCACATGCCGCCGGAATGGGTGTTGTCCACCACGTGCTGCTGCTGGTCCTTGTCGTAGCCGAAGAAGTACAGGGCCAGCGGTCGCGGACGGTCGTTGATGTAATGCAGGGCTTCGTCCAGGCCGTTGTAACTGACGACCGGCAGCAGGGGGCCGAAGATCTCGTCCTGCATCACCTTCATGTCCGGGGTCGTGTTCAGGACCAGGGTTAGCGGAATTTTCCGCGTGCCATCGCCCAGGTTTTCCCGGGCCGGGTTGATCTCGATGATCTCGGCGCCCTTGGCGCGGGCGTCCTCAAGGTAGCCCTGCAGGCGGTCGTACTGGCGCTCATTGATGATGGCGGTGAAATCGTCGTTATCCCGCAGACTCGGGTACATTTCCGAGAACCGGGTGCGGAATTCATCGACAAAGGCCTGAACCCGGTCGGCGGGACACAGGACATAGTCCGGCGCAACGCAGGTCTGGCCGGCGTTGAAGGCCTTGCCAAAGGCAATGCGCTGGGCGGCGTCTTCCATGGGCACGTCCGGGGACACGATGGCGGGCGATTTGCCACCGAGTTCCAGGGTGACCGGCGTGAGGTTCTCGGCAGCCGCCCGCATCACCATCTTGCCCACGGAGGTAGAGCCGGTGAACAGCAGATGGTCGAATGGCCGGGACGAGAAATCGGCGGCGACGTCCGCTTCACCGGTGATGACTGAGACCAGGTCTTCCGGAAACGAGGCCTCAATGATTTCCTTGAACAGTGCGGCGGTATGGGGCGTGAACTCGGACATCTTGATCATGGTCCGGTTGCCGGCCGCGAGCGACGCCACCAGGGGACCAACGGCCAGGTACAGCGGGTAGTTCCAGGGCACGATGACACCAACCACGCCCTTGGGCTGGTAATGAACCTTGTTGCTGGCTGGCTGGAAAAGCACCGACACATGGCGCTTCGAGGGCTTCATCCAGCCATTCAGGTTTTTCAGGGTGTAATTGATGCCCTGAATCGAGGGCATGACCTCGGCGATCAGGGATTCATCCTTTGAGCGGCAGCTGAAATCCCGGTCAATGGCCTCCAGCAGTCGGTCCTGGTTGGTTAGCAGGGCCCGTTTCAGGCGCTTGAGGTTTTCCTGGCGCTCGGTCTGCGAGGGCATGGGGTTGTTGCGGAATGCCTTTTTCTGGTCCTGGAAAACCCGATGGGTGTGCTGGATCTGTTTCTTGCTCTCGGTAAGCTGGACGACAGTGGCTCCCATAGCGTACTCCCCAATACGACGTCGCCGGGTTCGGGCGGCAGTCTGTTGTTGTGTGGTGGCGAAAAAATGCTCAATTTGCACTTAGGGGTATTATTAGAGTATATACTCTAGGTAGTCAAGCAGGGGGCGATGGCCTATCGGGCCATCCGTGAGCCACAAAACAACAAGCGCCGGCAGGTTTATGAAAACCAGAGACAAAATACTGCTTTCCAGTCTGGAGCTGTTCAACGAGCGGGGCGAACGTAACGTCACCACCAACCACATTGCGGCGCACCTGGCGATCTCTCCGGGCAACCTCTATTACCACTTTCGGAACAAGTCGGACATCATTTACGAGATCTTCCTCGAATACGAGAAGCTGGTGGATTACTACCTCGATATTCCGGAAGACCGCGCCATGACTCTGGATGACATGACGTTCTATCTGGAATCGGTTTTCGATGGTCTTTGGAGCTACCGGTTCTTCCACCGGGATCTGGAGTACCTCCTCGACAGCGATTCCCGGCTGCGTCAGGACTACAGGGAGTTCACCAACCGGTGCCTGACGGCCATCAGTCGTATCTTCGAGAGGTTATCGGAGGCCGGTATCGTCGAGGAACAGCCTGACGATCTGCGTGCGGCGATGTCGCTGAATGTCTGGCTGGTGATCACCAACTGGATGGCGTTCCTGAAAACCGCCCACGCCGAGGAAACCTACGCTGAGCTGACGCTGACCGAGCTGAAGCAGGGGATCTATCAGGTGTTGACCCTGGAGATTCCCTACCTCACACCGGCCTATCGTGATCGGGTTATGGCCTTGCGGGAGAACTATCGGCCATCACTGCCCGAGCGCACGGAGGCGGGCATTCTGGTGTAGCGCATAGGTAGAAGTCGAAATGCTGATTAAAAAATGATCGGATCTGGAACTTTTGCCGGATTTAGCCATCAGAGTTAATGACGTGGGAAATCCGGACATTTCTTGCGTCTCCTGAGTGAGTTCTCAGGTTTTAGCACGTCGCAAACCCTGACGTTTTACCGGTCTGTCTGTTGGCAGACCGGTTTTTTCTTTTCAGTCAGGGCTCTTCCTCCGCTTCCGGCGCCTCAAGCCAATCCGTCAGTGCCTCCCGGCAGTCTTCAACGCCGCGCTTTGACGTGGCCGAGAACATGATCAAGTGTTCCACGCAGGTAAACGCTTTCAACTTTTTGGCGATGCCGAGCATCGCGGTTTTTGCCTGGCCGAATTTCAGCTTGTCGGCTTTGGTGGCCAGAATCATCAGCGGAAGGTTGTTATGTTCACACCATTCCACCATCATTTGGTCGAATTCCGTGAGTGGGTGCCGGATGTCCATCACCAGCACCAGACCGCGCAGGCAACGCCGATCGTTCAGGTAATGGCCCAGATGCTGCTGCCAGTCGTCTTTCATGTCCCGTGAAACCTTGGCGTAGCCATAGCCGGGCAGGTCGACCAGCCGGCAGCCTTCGCGGTTCAGGGTGAAGAAGTTGATCAGGCGGGTGCGCCCAGGGGTTTTACTGGTGCGGGCCAGCTTGCCGTGGGCGGTGATGGCATTGAGTGCACTGGACTTGCCGGCATTGGATCGTCCGGCGAAGGCTACTTCAGCACCAAAATCCGGCGGACACTCATCCAGCCTGGAGGCGCTGATCAAGAAACGGGCACTGTTAAAAGAGAGGGATTTTTGAGTCAGATCAGGGTCCACAGCGGTCGGCTTTCCTTTGGATTTCAGTTATCAGGGATTAATGTATAATGCTACACCAATTCCGGGCGGCGCGCTGAGCGTGACCGCTGTCAGCCCCGGTTTTGAGCCTGACTGATCAGTGCCTGCCGGCTGCACAACGAAGAATACCTTTAAGATGAGAGAAGCGGAGCGAGCATGAAAAAACTGATCGCAGGAGTTGTTCTCGGTGTTAGCCTCACAGCGATGGCTCACGGGGCAGGAGATCCTCAAGCGGGCGAACAGAACGCGGCAGTCTGTGCCGGTTGTCATGGCCAGGGTGGCCAGAAGCCCATCATGGGAGCGTACCCCAAGCTGTCCGGGCTGGGCGAAAACTATTTGCACGACCAACTGGTGGCCATTCAGTCCGGCGACCGTGTGATCGCAGAGATGACCGGACTGCTGGATGGCAAGTCTGATCAGGAGCTGCAGGACCTGGCGGCCTACTTTGACGATCAGGAGATGGTTGTCAGCCAGGCCAATCCTGACCTGATCGAGCAGGGCGCTGCCCTGTATCGTGGCGGTAACATGGCCTCGGGCGTTCCGGCTTGTGCCGGTTGTCATAACCCGCAAGGCAAGGGCAACGAGCCTGGCGGCTACCCGCGCCTGGGTGGCCAGAACGCCGAGTATGTGGTCAAGCAGCTGAAGGCCTATCGCGGTGGCGAGCGTGCAACCGGTTCCAACGCTGCGATCATGATGGATGTGGCCGCAAAGTTGACCGATGCAGAGATCGAGGCCGTGGCCAACTACGTATCCGGCCTGCACTGATCGCCTGAACGGCGACTGGCCTGACACTGAAAAACCCCGCTGAGTGCGGGGTTTTTTGTTGCTTACGGCTCTGTAGCCTGTGGTTTTCGCTCGCCGGTGGAACTTTTCGGGTTGCCTGGGTCATAATCCCTCACACTTACGAATTCACGAGACCGGAGATGCTCAATGATCAGAACACTCGGAACGGCGGCTTTGCTGGCAGCGGTTTTTGCGTTTGGCGCGCCCGCCAGTGCTGAAACCTGGGAAGAGGGAACGCATTATCAAACGTTGGATACACCGGTTCGCACCGACAGTGACGACAAGATCGAAGTGGCCGAGGTGTTCTGGTACGGCTGCCCCCACTGCTACAACTTCAAGCCGATAGTCGAGGCCTGGGAGCAGGACCTGGCCGATGACGTCGAATTCGAGATGTTGCCGGCGGCTCTGGGTCGTTCCTGGGAACCCCATGCCCGCGCCTATTATGCCCTTGAGGCCATGGGTGATCTCGACAAGGTTCACGATGCCCTGTTCGATGCGCTGGCTGGTGAACGGCGCCCCCTGAACACGCCGGAAGCGCTGGCGGATTTCGTCGCCGGTTATGGCGTGGATGCGGAAGCTTTCCTGAAAAACTACGAGAGTTTCGGTGTAAATGCCCGCATGCAGCAGGCCCAGGCCAAGATCCGCGGCGCGCGCATCACCGGTGTTCCGACTATGCTGGTTAATGGCAAGTACAAAGTAAGTGCGTCCATGGCCGGTAGTCATGAGGCGGCGCTTGAGGTGGTCGATTACCTGGTTGCCAGAGAGCGTGACGCCGACGCTGAATAGATCGGTACGCCCGCAGCTTCCGGGTTGCGGGCTTTCCGGGTGCAGAGCAGGGCTGTTGTCATGTACAAGCGAATCCGCAAGCAGCTTAACGGGATTGTGAATACCGTCGGTCAGCCCCGTGGTCGCTGCTCAGGCTTTGAACATGTGCCTGAGTTCGAGCCCCACCGTCATATCCGGTTGCTGACCTTCAATATCCAGGTCGGGATCAATACCTCGTCCTACCGCCACTACCTGACGCGCAGCTGGCAGCACATCCTGCCCCACCGTAAACGGATTCAAAACCTGGACCGGATCGCGCATCTGATTGGCAACTACGACGTGGTTGCCCTGCAGGAGTGTGACGGTGGCAGCCTGCGCAGCGGCTACATCAATCAGGTCCAGTATCTGGCAGAAGCTGCCGGTATTCCCTACTGGTATCAGCAGCTCAACCGCAATCTCGGGCAGATTGCCCAGCACAGTAATGGGCTGCTGAGCCGGTTCCGGCCCCTGGATGTTACCGAGCATCGCCTGCCCGGATTGATTCCGGGGCGGGGCGCCATCATCGCCCGCTACGGGTCGGCGGATGATCCACTGGTGCTGGTGTTGATGCACCTTTCCCTCAGCAAGGCCGCGCAGCAACGACAGCTGGGCTACATTCGCGAACAGATTGCCGACTACCGCCACGTGGTGTTGATGGGCGACATGAACAATCATGCGGAGGAATTGCTGACACAGACGCCGTTAAAGGAAACGGATCTGGTGCCGCTGCCGGACTCGGCGCACAGCTTCCCGAGTTGGCGTCCGGAGAAGGCGCTTGACCACATCCTG
This sequence comes from Marinobacter sp. F4206, assembly GCF_019392195.1. Taxonomy (NCBI): domain Bacteria; kingdom Pseudomonadati; phylum Pseudomonadota; class Gammaproteobacteria; order Pseudomonadales; family Marinobacteraceae; genus Marinobacter; species Marinobacter liaoningensis. Next base: position 1,302,311 of record NZ_JAHXKI010000002.1, on the reverse strand, counting down.
GTGAGCCCGTCCCTGGAGATCCGGCGTTCCGAGGTGGTCAGTTACCCGGTCTCGGATCACTTGCCGATCGCCATGGATGTGGCCCTGCCCAAGGGTTACCTGGGAACGTTCTGATTACCTTGCATTCAGCCACAAAAAAACCCGGCGCATGGCCGGGTTTTTTTGTGGATGCCGGATCAGGAATTACTTGATCTTGGCTTCCTTGTACGCAACGTGCTTGCGGACAACCGGATCATACTTTTTGATCTCGATCTTTTCCGGAGTGTTACGCTTGTTCTTCTTGGTCGTGTAGAAGTGACCAGTACCTGCTGATGAAACCAGCTTGATTTTCTCGCGCATGATGCGGCTCCTTAAAATTTCTCGCCGCGGGCACGAAGATCGGCCAGCACAGCGTCAATGCCTTTTTTATCGATGATGCGCATGCCCTTGGTGGATACGCGCAGCTTCACGAAACGCTTCTCGGACTCAACCCAGAAACGATGGTTCTGCAGATTCGGCAGAAAACGACGACGAGTGTGGTTCATCGCGTGGGAAACGTTGTTACCGGATACCGGACGCTTACCGGTAACCTGACAAACTCTGGACATACTTGCCTCCGACCTGAGCAATGGTCTCAATAATACGAATTCGTTTTTAATGCGTCTCTGGTTGCTAAGGAGCCGTTACGCCCCCATTCGCGCCTCTAAACTGAACGCTGCTCGCCAGACGCCGCCAGAAAGGGACGCTTTTATACCAGAACTCGCCCCCCAACGCAAAAAATTGTTGGGAAATTGGCCAATTTTCAGGTGGCCGCGTTCCGACAATCACATCAATCCCCGTTCAGCGAGCGATATTACCTCACCGTGGCCGACAACCATATGGTCAAGAACCCTGATATCGACCAAGCCGAGGGCCTCTTTCAGGCGTCGGGTCAGCGCGATGTCGGCCTGGCTGGGTTCGGCCACGCCAGAGGGGTGATTATGGGCGAAGATCACCGCAGCTGCGTTATCATCAAGCGCCTGGCGGACCACTTCCCGGGGATAGACGGCGGCACCATCAATGGTGCCGCGAAACAGTTCCCGGTACTGGATGACCCGGTGCCGGTTGTCCAGGAACAGGCCGGCGAACACTTCGTGAGGGTGGGTGCCGAGACGGCTGGTGAGAAATCGCCGGGTGTCTTCCGGCGAGCGCAGGGGATCGCCCTGGCGCAGGGGTTCGTCCATAACCCGCCGGGCCATTTCCATGGCGGCCTGAACCTGGGCGTACTTGGCGGTGCCGAGGCCTCTGCCCTCGCAGAACTGATTGCAGGAGGCGGTCATCAGGCCTCGCAGGCTGCCGAACTCAGTGATCAGGGAGCGGGCCATTGCCATCACCGGAACCCCGGTGGTGCCGGTGCGCAGAAAAATCGCCAGTAGTTCGGCGTCGGAGAGTGATTGGGGGCCATGGGTGAGCAGGCGTTCCCGGGGACGTTCGTCCGTGGGCCAGGCAGAATTGGGCATAGGTGCTTCCTTGCGGGTTGGGCGGTGTTGCTTCGGGCGCGTCCTGCGCCGGGATACAGGTCTCAGGGTTACAAAGGTTACTTTAAAAAGTAACAATCGGTAAACGTCGCGGTGGCCTCGCAGGCTGTCTGTACTGGCCGAGCATGCTATCTTATAAGCCTTTCTTTTTACGAGGATACGGAGCCCGTATGGCTGCCAAACGAATTCTGCTCGGCATCACTGGTGGTATTGCTGCCTATAAAAGTGCGGAACTGGTTCGTCTGCTGAAAAAGTCCGGTCACAGCGTCCGCGTGGTCATGACCCGCGGCGCCGAGGCTTTTGTGACGCCCCTGACGTTCCAGGCGCTCAGTGGCGAGCCGGTTCGAACCTCCCTGCTGGACCCGGAGGCCGAGTCGGGCATGGGACACATTGAGCTTGCGAAGTGGGCTGACCAGGTGGTGATTGCGCCGGCCTCTGCCGATTTTATGGCCCGCCTGGCCCAGGGGATGGCCGACGATCTCCTTACCACACTGTGTTGCGCCACGGAGGCACCCATCGCTGTGGCCCCGGCGATGAACCAGGCGATGTGGGGTAATTGCCGTACCCAGCGGAATATCCGGTTGTTGCAGGAGGATCCGCAGATCACCCTGTGGGGGCCGGACCAGGGTGAACAGGCGTGTGGCGACACCGGCCCGGGCCGAATGCTGGAGCCGCTGGTGCTGGCCGGGTTTATCAATGACGACAGGCGGGATGGTCCTCTGGTGGGTAAACGGGTGGTGATCACCGCGGGGCCGACCCGTGAGCCCATCGACCCGGTGCGTTACATCAGTAATCACAGTTCCGGGAAAATGGGCTATGCCCTGGCAGTGGCCGCGCGGAATGCCGGTGCCGAGGTGGTGTTGGTCAGCGGGCCGGTGAATATTGCGGTGCCGCCCAATGTCCAGATCCGGAACGTGGTCACCGCAGAAGACATGTTGCGTGAATCGTCCACCGCCGTGGATGAGGGCTGCGACCTGTTTATCGCGAGTGCGGCGGTGGCCGACTACCGCCCGGAAACCTGTGCCGGGGACAAAATCAAGAAATCTGCTGACCAGATGGCGTTGCCCCTGGTGCGCAATCCAGACACGCTGGCGACGATTGCCGCACGCACCGATGCGCCGTTCACCGTGGGGTTTGCGGCGGAAACAACCGATGTCGCGCGGTACGCGCGGGATAAACTGCAGCGCAAGAAGCTCAGGATGATTGTGGCCAATGATGTATCGGTGCCGGGCCTGGGCTTCAACAGCGACCACAACGCAGTCACGGTATTCTGGCCAGATGGCCAGGCATCGATAGGACCGGACAGCAAGCAACAGATCGCCGATCGCCTGGTGGCGTTGATTGGTGAGCACCTCGACAGGACGCCGGACTGACCCATGTCCGCCGACCGCTTTTGCGACAAAGGATGATTCATGACCAGAAAAAAACTGCAGGTGCGGGTGCTTGATGACCGCATCGGACACCAGATTGCCTTTCCGGCATACGCCACCGATGGGTCAGCCGGCCTGGATCTCCGGGCCTGCCTGGACGAGCCCCTGACGTTGGAGCCGGGCCAGACCCAACTGATCCGGACCGGGCTGTCCATTCATATCGGCGATCCTTCCCTGGCGGCCATGATTCTGCCACGCAGCGGCCTCGGCCATAAGCACGGCATTGTCCTTGGTAACCTGGTCGGACTGATTGATTCGGATTACCAGGGCGAACTGATGGTGTCCTGCTGGAACCGGGGGCAAACCACGTTTACCGTCGAGGTGGGAGAACGTATCGCCCAGCTGGTCCTGGTGCCGGTTGTGCAGGCGGACTTCGAGGTGGTTTCGCAATTTGGTGCCAGTGACCGGGGCGAAGGCGGATTCGGTTCCACCGGCAAACACTGAATCGGGGCCGGCCGACCACAGCCGGAGGCCGACGACTATACTTTGCGAAAAATGCTTGTCCAGGATGAAAAATTACAACTGCAGGATGGACTATGAAGCTGGGTAAGAAGAAGACTTCCGACACGTCCGGTGAGGAGCAGCCAACCAGGGGGAAGGCCGCAAAAACCGACAGGAAAAAGGCGTCGGCGGGACCGAGACTCAAACGCCTGGACTCCGTGGCGACCACCCAGGCTCTGGTGGTGATCCTCGCCGGCGTGATTGCGGCCGCCTTGATTCATTTCTTCGCGGTCCAGCCTGCGGCAATGGAGCGGTTCGCGGCTCAGAAAGCGGTGGAAGCCGATGCCGCGGCACTGCGGCTGAACCAGTACCTGGAGCTGATGCAAAGCAGTGTGGATGGTCTCGCTACCCGGCCGGATGTCGTTACGACGTTGACGGGCTCGGGTGACTTTGCCGAAACCGAAGCGAGTCTTGCCCGGGCCCTGCCCGGCATTCAGGCGGTGCATCTGTTCCCCTACCGGAAAATACCCCGCACCGCGCGGGAAGAGGGTCTGCTGGGCTTTGCCGGACTGGAGCTGGCGCGGCGCGCGGAAACCGGCAAGCCGCTGCATCCGGATGCTTTTCCCAGGGACAACCGCTGGCTGCTCCAGATGGCCACGCCGGTGCGTAATCCGGCCAGTAACGCCGTGGTTGGCAGCCTGCTGGTGATCTTTGATGCTGCCCGGTTGCAGCCCCTGCTGACAGTCGTCAATTCCGAACTCGGCGGGCAGTTGGCGCTGACTCAGAGCGTGGGCGGCACGGCTCGAACCGTGGTCAGTCAGGGCAGCGCCTCGGGGACGGCGGAAACCCGGCCCCTGAGCAACCCGGACTGGTCGGTGGCCTACACGCCTGCCAGGGGGACGGACGCGCCGGTAGATCTGGTGATGGTGGCTGTTTTGGTAGGCGTGCCTGTGCTGGTCGCAGCCATTCTGGTTTGGGGCCTGCTCGGCGGCGCCCAGCGTGGTCTGCGCCAGGATGTAACGGTGCTCATCCAGTGGGCGCACAAGGTGTTCGGGGGCGAGCGGGTCAAGCTACCGGCCTTCAAGTGGGACATGGTCGCATCCACTGGTGAGGTCCTGCTCCGGTTATCCCAGGTGGTCGACAGGCGCATTGTCAAAGCGGTGGACGTGGCCAAGCCGAAAAAGGCAGCCGGCCAGAAGCCGTCGGCGGCCGACCAAGACGAGCCATTGTTCCAGGACAAGGATATGCCGGATATCGACATGCTGGATGGGGATGAAGACGTGCTCGGTTTCGGCAGTGGCGATGACACCGTGTTCGGTTCCGATGCACCGGGCGTGGAAGAAATGGCGGCGCCTGCAGTGGATCTGTCCCCGGATATCTTCCGGGCCTACGACATCCGGGGCATTGTTGGTGAAACTCTGTCCGCTGACGGTGTGCAGGTCATCGGCCGGGCCATTGGTTCGGAAGCGGCCGAACGCGGCATCAAGGCCATCTGCATTGGTTACGACGGCCGACATTCCAGCCCCGAGCTTTCGGATGCGCTGGCACGCGGCATCATGGCCAGTGGCTGCGATGTGATTCATGTCGGGGCGGTGCCGACCCCGGTGCTCTACTTTGCCACCCATGAGCTCCAGACCGGATCCGGTGTGATGGTCACCGGCAGCCACAATCCGGCCAATTACAATGGCCTGAAAATCATGCTCGGCGGCGAAACCCTGTCGGGTGAGGCCATCCAGAAACTGTATCAGCGTACCCGGACCGGTGACCTGGCCAGTGGTCAGGGTGGCCAGTCCACCGAAGATGTCCGCCGGGCCTACCTCGACCGGATCGTCGGTGACATTGCCGTGGCCGCACCCCTCAAGGTGGTGGTGGATGCCGGCAATGGCATTGCCGGTGAACTGGCGCCGATGCTGGTGGAGGAACTGGGGTGTGAGGTGATCCCGCTCTACTGTGAAGTGGACGGCGATTTCCCCAACCACCATCCGGATCCGGGCAAGCCGGCCAATCTGGCAGACCTGATCGCCCGGGTGGAACAGGAGAAAGCCGATATCGGCCTGGCCTTCGATGGCGACGGTGATCGGCTGGGCGTGGTTACCAATTCCGGCAAGATCATCTGGCCAGACCGCCTGCTGATGCTGTTTGCCCGGGATGTGGTCTCCCGCAACCCCGGTGCCGACGTACTGTACGATGTTAAATGCAGCCGGCGGCTGGCCGGGGTGATCTCGGAGGCCGGTGGTCGGCCGATCATGTGGAAAACCGGTCACTCGCTGATGAAAGCGAAGATGAAGGAGACCGGTGCGCTGCTGGCTGGCGAGATGAGCGGTCACATCTTCTTTGGTGAACGCTGGTACGGTTTTGATGACGGTCTGTACTCGGCGGCCCGACTGCTGGAGATCCTGGGCATCGAGGACCGCCACAGCGACGAGGTGTTCGAGGATTTCCCGGAAGATATCAGTACCCCGGAGCTGAATGTCGAAGTGACCGAGAGCAGCAAATTCGCGATCATTGAACGTCTCGGTCAGGACGGCCATTTCGGTGACGGAAACATCAGTACCATCGACGGCATCCGGGTTGATTACGCCGATGGCTGGGGGTTGTGCCGGGCATCCAACACGACACCGGTACTGGTTCTGCGATTTGAGGCGGAATCCGAAGAGGGGCTGGAGCGAATCAAGGGTATATTCCGGGAGCAACTGAAAAAGGCGGCTCCCGATATCACAGCGGACTTCTGATCGCTGCCCAGGTAACGTTTTAACTTACGGATCAATAAGGCATCAAGATGGCGTTGGATCGTGATACAGCAATGCAGGTGGCCTCGGTTCTGAGCCGGGGTCTGCCGTATATTCAACGGTTTACCGGTAAAACCGTGGTGATCAAGTACGGCGGCAACGCCATGGAGAACGAAGACCTGAAAAGCAGTTTTGCCCGGGATGTGGTGCTGATGAAGCTGGTCGGGATCAACCCCATCGTGGTCCATGGCGGCGGGCCCCAGATTGGCGAATTGCTGGAACGTCTGAATATCCAGTCCCGGTTCGTGAACGGCATGCGGGTTACAGATGCTGAAACCATGGACGTGGTTGAAATGGTCCTCGGCGGGCAGGTCAACAAGGAAATCGTTTCGTTGATCAACGCCCAGGGCGGCACGGCGGTGGGTCTGACTGGTAAGGACGCCAACCTGATCCGGGCCCGGAAACTGGAGGTGGTCGACCGCTCTCCCGAGCTCGAACGTCCTGAAATCATCGACATCGGACACGTGGGCGAGGTCGCCAGCGTCAACGTTGATGTGATCGACATGCTCACCCGCAGCAATGTGATCCCGGTGATCGCGCCGATCGGGGTCGGACCGGATGGGGCCTCCTACAACATCAATGCCGACCTGGTGGCCGGCAAGGTTGCCGAAGCCATGAAGGCGGAGAAATTGATCCTTCTGACCAACGTGTCAGGGCTGAAGAGCAAGGAAGACAAGGTCCTGACCGGATTGACGGCGCAGCAGGTGAATGAGCTGATTGAAGACGGCACCATTCATGGCGGAATGTTGCCGAAGATCCGCTGTGCCCTGAACGCCGTCGAGAACGGTGTCCGAACCTCCCACATCATTGACGGCCGCGTGGCTCACGCCTGTCTGCTGGAAATCTTTACCGACGAGGGTGTCGGCACCCTGATTTCGCGCAACTGATGTTTCTGGCTTAGGAGTCCCCGGATGAAGCGCCTGTTCACATTGCTGGTCGTTCTCGGCCTGGTTGGTTTTGTCGCCTTCAAGGCCGCGGTCTGGTGGTTGGCGGACCAGCGTCTGGACGAAGCACGTACCGCATTGGAATCCTCCGGGGTGCTTGAACGGGGAACCATCAGCTCGGGAGTTGATGGTCGCTTGGTTCTCTCCGGTAACAGCTGGCAGGACTTCCGCCTGACCCGCTCCCTGGAAATCGGCCGGGTGGAGCTTGACGCCGGCTCGCCGGTCGATCTGATCATGGCCCTGATGGATCCTGCGTCACTGCCTGCGAGCTGGTCGCTGCAGGCCGAAGGCGTGGGTCTTGTGCTCGAAGCGACCATGTTTCGCAACTGGGTAACCGCCGAGGGCGAGAACAGTGCCGGTGAACCCGCTCTGTTTGTTCTGTCCTGTGCGCCAGATCCCCGTCAGCGCTTGGGTAGTGGTGACCTGATGCGCATGGGCATTACCGGTCTCGGGGGTGAAGTCCTGCTCCAGCAACGCCCCGATAGCCTCTACGCGGAGCTGAATACCGCGGGTACCGGAAGCCTGGAGCTGGACTGGCCCGGTGCCCGTCTCAATCTTCTCGAACCGGAAGACCTCGTCGACAGTTCCACCGAGCCGATGACAGTTACGCTTCGCGATGGTGGTCTGATGCGACGGGTTGCAGCCTATTGTGCGCGGGAGGCTGGCCTCGAACCGCCGGAGTGGGCCGGTCGGGTGCTGTCGGCGTTCCGGGAGGGGCTCGAGGCTCGGGGTCTGGTTGCCAGCGATCAGTTACTGGCGTTGTATCGCCAGTGGTTGCTGGAGGGGGGCGAGCTGACGGCAACGCTGGAACCGGGGGGGGTCGCCCTCGGTATCCCGATATCTCCGGCCGGGGAGGAGGATGACGGCAATGACTGGCAGGTGGCGTACAACGGTGCCAGGGTGCCGGATGTGTTTCTCCGTGAAGCTGCCCTGGTGGCGGAGGAACCGAACGAGGCGGCGTCTGGGTCGGACGTTCCGGAGGAGAACCCGGATGTGCAAGGGTGGTATGCTGACTCGATCGAGAATGCCGGCCGGTGGATCGATCGCAAGGTCCGGGTGACACTGTCCAATGACAATGTGGTCGAGGGGCGCCTGGTCAGCGTGAGCGACCGGGAGCTGGAAGTGGCCCGGGTGGTTGCCGGAGGTGAGGTGGCCTATCCGATGCTGGTTCGAGCGATTACCGACTTTGAGGTCTGGCGCCGCGGCCGCAAGCAATGACCCGGATTCGGGGGTGAGGGAAAACTATGTCGAAGTCCGTTGTGAATGACGCGTCGGTGCCGGGCGTCAAGGATATGCTGGCGCGCCTGATCTCCCTGCCGTCCATCAGCAGCGCTTCCGCCACCTGGGATCACAGCAACGAGGCGGTGGTCCGTACCCTGGCGGAGTGGCTCGAACCCCTGGGCTTTGCGGTCGAAATTCTGGACGTCCCCGGCATGCCGGGCAAGTTCAACCTGATCGCGACCCTGGGCAGCGGCCCGGGCGGGCTGGTGCTGTCCGGTCACACCGATACCGTGCCCTACGATGACAAGCGCTGGCAAAGCGATCCGTTCACCCTGACCGAGCGGGACGACCGTTGGTACGGTCTGGGCACCTGCGACATGAAGGGGTTCTTCGCGCTGGCCATAGAGGCGGCCCGGGAATACGTCGGAAAGGCTCTGAAAGAGCCGCTGATCATTCTGGCGACCGCGGATGAGGAAAGCTCTATGAACGGCGCCCGGGCGCTTGCCGAAGCCGGTAAGCCCAAGGCCCGCTATGCGGTCATCGGGGAGCCGACCAGTCTCAGGCCGGTCCGGATGCACAAGGGCATCATGATGGAACGGTTGAAGTTCGAGGGCCAGTCCGGTCATTCCTCGAACCCGGCCCTGGGGCGTAATGCGCTGGAGGGCATGCATGAGGCGTTGTCCGAGTTGCTGGCCCTGCGCGGCCAGTGGCAGGAGCAGTACCGCAATCCGAACTTCGAGGTACAGGTGCCGACCCTGAACCTCGGGTGCATTCACGGTGGCGATAACCCGAACCGGATCTGCGCCCAGTGCGAGCTGCATTTTGACCTTCGGCCCTTGCCGGGCATGGACATGGAAGCCTTGCGCCAGGCGATTTTGAGCAAGGTCCAGCCTGTGGCCGAGCGTCGGGAGCTGGCCATGGTTTTCGAGCCGCTGTTCGATGGCGTGCCGCCCTTTGAGACGCCCGCCGACGCCGCCCTGGTGAAGGCCTGTGAAAAACTGACGGGCCATACTGCCCACGCGGTGGCGTTTGCCACCGAGGCACCCTGGTTGCAGAAGCTTGGGCTGGAGACCCTGGTCATGGGGCCGGGATCCATTGATCAGGCCCACCAGCCCGACGAGTTTCTGGAACTGGCCCAGCTGGAGCCGACGGTCCGGATCCTGAAGGGGCTGATCAGACAATTCTGTCTTTAAACTGCCTGTAACGACTGATTTGGAGAGCGGGTTGAAATCGAACGACTGGCTGCACGGGTTCCGCCACTCATCGCCCTACATCAATGCCCACCGCGGTCGGACCGTGGTGTTGACCATTCCGGGCGATGCCATCGAGCATGGCAATTTCATCAACATCATTCACGATATCGCGTTGTTGAGCAGCCTGGGTGTGAAGCTGGTAGTGGCGTTCGGCGCCCGACCACAAATCCAGGCCCGGCTGGACGGGGCGGGTGTCGAGTCGTCCTTTTCGAGAGGGCTGCGGATCACCGCGGAGCAGCACCTACCCATGGTGATGGAGGCCGTCGGTGGACTGCGTGCCTATCTGGAGAGCCGGCTGTCCATGGGGCTGGTGAACTCGCCCATGCACAACGCCCGGATCCGGGTCAGTAGCGGCAACTATGTCGCGGCCAGGCCGGTTGGTGTGCTTGATGGAATCGATTTTGGCCACACCGGCAAGGTCCGCAGGATCGATGTGGCCGGCATCGAGAAACTGCTGGAACTGGGGCACATTGTTCTGTTGCCACCGCTGGGGTACTCGCCCACCGGTGATGCCTTCAACCTGTCCTACGAAGACGTCGGCAGCCAGGTGGCGGCCGCGCTGCAGGCCGAGAAACTGCTGGTGTTTATTGATGACCAGGGACTGCTTGAGGAGGATGGCTCCCTGATTCGCGAACTCTCGGCGCGGCAGGCGTCGGACCGGCTTGCCGCCGGCGCGGTGACAGGACACGATGCCGCGTTGCTGCGAGCCGCCTGTGATGCCTGTGTCAAAGGTGTGCGTCGGGCTCACATCATCAGCTACGTTGATGACGGTGCACTGCTTGAGGAGATGTTCACTCGGGATGGCTCGGGAACCCTCGTCAGCGGCGACAACTACGAACAGATCCGACCGGCCCGGGTCGAGGACATTGGCGGTATTCTGGAGCTCATTCAGCCTCTCGAGGAGCAGGGTGTCCTGGTGCGCCGGTCCCGGGAAATGCTGGAGACTGAAATCGACCGGTTTGTGGTGGCCGAACGGGACGGCACTATCGTCGGGTGTGCCGCGCTATACAGTTACCCGGAGGAGGAGAGCGGAGAGCTGTCCTGCTTCGCGGTGGATCCCTCCTATCGCCGTGCAGGCAGGGGGGATGAGATTCTGGCCATGGTGGAGAAACTGGCTCGCGGGCAGGGCATCCGGAAACTGTTCGTACTGACCACGCAAACCGAACACTGGTTCCGGGAACGGGGCTTCCAGACCTCAACCGTGCAGTCCCTGCCCGGACCCAAGCTGGCCTCCTACAACACCCAGCGCAATTCAAAAGTCTTCTACAAACCGCTCTGACAGTTCGGCGAGTTGACGAGAGCGCTCGGTTTCCGGGCGCTCCGACAAGGCTTCCACCGCCGCGTAGAACGCTTTGAAATCATGATTCTGGTCGCGCAACAGCTGGCGAAAGCCCGGGACATACTGGTTGTACTGCCGGAACAGGGCGAGATTGGCGTTGTTCAGGCTGGCGGGGCTGTCGCCGAACGGGCCGGGCTGGGTCCACTGCCGGGATAGCTCCGAATAGGCCTCCAGAAGTCCCGCCAGCAGATCAGCCTTGCGTTCGCGCATGGTGTCGACGGACAGTCGTTCCTGCTGTTGGTACAGGGCCTCCAGCTGCGAGGTGGTGGTTTCCACCAGTGCCAGGGTCTGGTTGCGTTGCTGCAGGCGCTCAAGTGCTCGCCGGAATGATTCGGGATCGCCCGAGCGGTTGGACCACAGCCTCAGGCCCTCGAGTTCGACCGCGGTCGCAAAACTTTCATTGAAGGCAGTGTCGTCGCCGATGTACACCACACGGTGTGCCAGTTCGTGAAACATCAGAGCCACCATTCGGTCGTCGGACATCCCGGTGAATCCCGAATGCAGCGGGTCGTCGAACCAGCCCAGGGTCGAGTAGGCCGTTACCCCGCCGATGAAGGTGTCGTAGCCGGCTTCGTTGAACCCGGTCTGTTCCGCCACGGCATCGTCGAGGTTGAAATAGCCCCGGTATGCCTGGCAGCCGAGTACCGGGTAGCACCAGCGGTGGGGGGCGAGGGCGAACTCGGGTACGGCAACGAGGTTGACCACCACCCAGGGCCGGTCCAGGGCCACATAGTCGGTGAATGCGTCGCCCACTGGCAAGCTGAGAGCGTCGCGGGCAAAGCGTCGGGCCCGCTGGCTGGTCGCCAGTTTGTCCTTCAGTTCTGCGGGCGTGGCGTCATTGGCAATAAGCCCGTCCACCGAATCCCCGGCCATCATCAGGGACAGATGGCCGCTCACCGCCTGGCTGTAGTAGCCAATGGTCGTACAACCGGTAACCCCTGTTACCAGTAGCAAAAGAAGATATATCTGACTAAGCTGTTTCATGGATCAGGATGTTATAATGGCAAGGGTTACCTGTGGGGGCCAGGCCGCTATATTACAGACATGGTTCCCATAGTAGCAGGTGGCATTTGGTGCCACTGATTCCAGGGATGAAGGCCGGATTCGGTGGATGCAAACTCCCGCCAGTCACGGTATTGCGAATGATCAGGTAGTTCATGGATCCGAGAGAACGTCGTAGCAGCCCCCGCAAACCCATCAAGCTGGCGGCCCAAATAGATCTGGGGGGCGGAGATTCCTGGCCCTGCCAGATCGCCGATTTTTGCGCCGAAGGGCTGTTTGTCCGCTATTCCGGCGAAACCTCCCGTAAGCTTGATCGTGCGCTCGGTTCCGGCAATCCGCCCGAGTTGGTGGTGCGTTTCCGCAGCCCGGACGGCCAGCGCCGGCACGAATTGCATGTCAGTATCGTCCGGCGAATTGATGGTGCCATGGGGGTGAACTTTACCCGGTCGAACCCCGAGGCCGTCGATGCCATGCTGCAGCAGTGTGGTAGCTCCCGCAACCAGGACCGTGCCTCGCTCAGGGCGCCCAGTGATCGTGTCCAGTACGTTCTGCATCAGTCGGCCAAGGCGGTCATTCAATTTATTGAACCCCTGATGGACAACTGTTTCGGGCAGATGGCGGCTGGGCTCAAGCAGGCCGCCCAGAAAGCCCCGAACGATCAGCAGGCCAACGAATTCATGGATGCCTCCGGGCAGCTCCTGGCCCGACAGCGGGTTATCTGGCACCAGATGGCCCGGACTCTGGAATCACCACTGAAGCCTGCCCCCAAGGGCTTTCCCGGTTCCGAGCTGTCCGTGGTGGACAAAGGGGAGTTTGAGGACTGGCTGACCATCCGGGTGATGGTCACCAAGGCCGACACCCAATACCGCGGCGACCTGCTCCAGCTCAAACTGCGCCTGGACAAACTGGGCATTGCCAATGCTACGGGCCACCATAATCCGCTGGGGCCCTCCCTCGTGTGCGAGTCCTTTCATGCCGGACTTAGCCAGCTCAAGGCGAGCCGTGAGGTGGAGAAGGTGTGCCTGAAGGTATTCGAGCAAACGGTTTTGCAGCAACTGGGGCCCCTGTACGAGGAACTCAATAATATCCTGATCCGGCAGGGGGTGTTGCCGGACCTGGACCTGAGCAAGTACCTGAGTGATCAGGCCGTCACCCGACCAGAATCCAGACCCGCCGAGGCCCCCGCGCCGAAACCGGAGCAGAAACAGAAGCAGAAGGCGACGGCCCGGGAGACGGTCCCCTCTGATGAGCCTGTGGCCAGTTCGGCCTCCAACCGTGCCAAGGCGTCTCGGGCAGGAGGGGAGTTCCGTGGCTATGCCCAGGCGGCGCAAACCGCGTTCGCCACGGTGCGCAACCTGCTCAACACCCTGTCGGCCAGTCGTGTTGCCCGGGGCGATTCCGAGCCGGTGTCGTTTCCGCCGAATGCCCGGCCGCTTTCCACCGGAGAGCTGCACCGGGAGTTGCAGCAGTTGCAGGTGCAGGCTGTTGCCCCCGATTCCGATGCGGTGACGCTCAAGGAGCGGGTGGTGGAAAAGGTCCGGGCCAGCGGCGACAGCAAGCTTGATGACGAGCAACAGGGCACACTGGACGTGGTGGACCGGTTTTTCCGGTCGGTGGTAGAAAGCCCGAAACTGAGCGAGTACGCCCAGGAACGAATGCGCCAGCTTGAAGTGCCGGTGCTCAAGGTGGTGATGCGGGATCCCGCCTTCTTCGATGATCAGGACAGTCCGGTTCGGGGCGTGATGAACAGACTGGCACAGCTCGGCGTGAAAGGCGGCCGTATCAATCCGGTCGTACAGCGCAAGGTTGATGAGCTGATTCAGCGCATCACCACGGATTTTGAGCAGGACACGGGCGTGTTTGAGAGCACCGTGCAGGAGCTTGATTCCCTCATCGATCGTCAGAATCTGGTTTACCGGCGCAATGTCGAGCGGGTGACAGCGGCCGCGGAAGGGGCGCAGAAAGTAGCCGAGTCGAAACAGGCCGTGGCCGATGTGCTGGACGAGAAGCTGGCAGGTCGCAAGGTCCCCAAGGCGGTCCTCAGCCTGCTCGACGGTGGCTGGCGTGACCTGCTGTCGCTGACCTGGATCCGCCAGGGTCCGGACAGCCAGCTCTGGCACGACTACCTGGCGGTCATTGATTCGCTGCTGTCGTTTGCGGTTGACCCGGACAGCACGATCAATCTGCCTGAGCTGTTGCGGGTGATCCAGGACGGGCTGGCGTCAATCTCCAGTAACCACATGCCATCGTCCCAGATTCGTGACGAACTGAAGCAGTTTCTGGTGCGCGCTCCGGACAAGGCACCCGATCTGGTGGAAGTCCCCCCGGCACAGCCTGAGAAGAAAGACACGCAGGTGCTGTCCGAACGCGAGCAACGCAGCCTGCAGCGCTGGGTCAACCGTGCCCAGCGGTTACGCACCGGCGACTGGCTGCGGGATCAGGAAAAGCCCGATGAGCCCCAGTACATCCGTCTGGTGTGGATTGCCCGGAGCTTCAGCCGTTTCGTGTTTGTCAACCATCAGGGCATGCGGGTGGTTGAGCTTGAACTCGAAGCGCTGGCCCGCCAGATGCGCAAGGGCATCATAGTTCCGGACAACCAGTACGAGCGTCCGTTGGTGGATGAAAGCATCGATCGGATGGTGCGTAAGGTCTATGACCAGCTGTCCTGGGCGTCCACCCACGACGAGCTGACCGGGCTGCTGGGACGCCGCGAATTCGAACGGATGCTGGAGCAGCAGCTGGCCCGGCGCGAGGACGAGCGGACGCTGGTCCGGTTGGATCTGCGCCGGTTCCGGTTGCTCAATGATACCGCTGGCTATCAGGCGGGCGATGAGACCCTGAAGATGGTCGCGGACCTGCTGGGGCGTGCCGTGGAAGACGGTATGCCACTGGCCCGGCTGGCGGGTAACGAATTTGCCTTGCTGGTACCGGCTGAAAACGCCCTGCAGATGGCTGGTGAGCTGGTCCGTTCGGTCGAAGCCGCGGAATTCACCTTTGACGGCCGCACCTACCGCCTGTCGGCGAGTGCCGGTGTGGTTCCGGAGTTGCCGGCGCTGGTCAGCGCCGAGCGCTGGCTGAGGGCATCGGAGCAGGCGCTGGCGGCTGCCAAACAACAGGGTCACGGCAAGGTGGCGCAGTATTCGCTGGATGCCGGCGATCAGGCTCGCCAGGAGCAGATCGCTGCGAAAGTCGCGGGGCTGAGCGATCTCAACGAGGAGCGCATGCTGTTGCGCTGCCAGAAGATCATACCCTTGCATGGTCAGGCGGCCATGTCGCCCCAGTACGAAGTGCTGATCAGCATGTACGACGATGCCGGCACCCTGATTACCGGCCGCGACTTTGTGCGCATGGCCGAACGTTATGACCGGATGCAGGCGGTGGATCGCTGGGTCGTCGGGCACATGCTGGACTGGCTGCAGGCCAAGGCGCCGGATCCCCGGCACATGGGGGGGATCTGTATCAACCTGTCCGGCTACTCACTCAATGACCAGTCGTTACTGGAGTTCATCTACGAAAAGCTGAGCCAGAAGGACGCGCCCATCGAGCGGCTCTGGTTTGAGCTCACCGAGGCATCTGCCATCAACGATGTCGAGGCCGTGGCGGATTTCATGCGGGAGATGAAAGAGCTGGGTTGTCGCTTCTGTCTGGGCAATTTTGGCAGTGGCCCGAGTTCCTTCCAGTTCATGCGATCCCTCCCGGTGGACCTGATCAAGATCGATAGCACCTTTACCGGCCAGCTCACCACCAGCGAGACCGACCGCGCGATGGTGCAGTCGATGGTGGAGATGGCCCATTACATGAAGCGGGAGGTTATTGCCTGTCAGGTTGAATCCCGGGACATTCTGGATATGCTGACACAGCTGGGTGTTGATTACGCTCAGGGCTTCGTCGTCGAGAAACCCCGTTTACTCGACAGTCTTATCTGATCTTCGGACCCTATCTGTATGTCCAAGCGCCACCCGATTATTGCGGTCACCGGTTCGTCCGGCGCCGGAACGACCACAACCGGCCAGATCTTCAATCGCATGTTTGCCAGTGAAGGGCTGGATGCGGCCATGGTCAGCGGCGACAGTTTTCACCGGTACAATCGGGAGCAGATGGCCAGACTCGCCGCCAAGGGTCAGTTCGGAGAGCGCAACCACTTTGCGCTGGCGGCCAATCACATCGATAAACTCGAAGCCCTGTTTTACGACTATGGCCATACCGGCAACGGTCGCTATCGTCGGTACGTGCACGATGAGGATCGGGAACTGATGGCCGCCGGCCACAAGCCGGGAACATTCACCCCCTGGGGGCCGCTGCCCGCGGATACCGATCTGCTGTTCTATGAGGGCTTGCACGGGGGTGTCGTCAGCGATGCCTACAACATCGCCCAGTACGTGGACCTGTTGATTGGTGTGGTGCCGATTGTGAACCTGGAGTGGATCCAGAAGATCCATCGGGATACCAACAAGCGAGGCTACAGCCAGGACGCGGTGGTGGAGACCATCATCAACCGGATGGACGATTACGTTCACGACATCGTGCCGCAGTTTTCCCAGACCCACATCAACTTCCAGCGTATTCCGCTGGTGGATACCTCCAACCCGTTCGTGGTCCGCGATGTGCCGACCGAAGACGAGAGCATGTTGGTGATCCGGTTCCGGGATCCGTCCGAGGTGGATTTCCCGTACCTGCTTCAGGTCATCGCCAACAGCAGTCTGTCCCGGCATGACACGCTGGTGATACCGGGAACAAAAATGGCGCTGGCCATGGACCTGCTGGTGAGGCCCATGGTTCAGCGCCTGATGGCCAGAAAACCGTTCGCCTGATGCCCGTCAGGCAGTCAGTCGGCCGTCCCGGAAGTCCTGTAACGCCTGCTCGATTTCCTCGCGGGTGTTCATCACAAACGGCCCGTACTGCACCACGGGTTCGCCAATGGGCTTGCCGGCAATCAGCAGCAGGCGGGCCCCGTTTGCGCCGGCGGTGACGGCAATCCGATCCCCCTCTCCGAGCACGCTGGCTGCGTTGCGCTGCAGCTCCTCAGTGCCCAGGCTGGCCTCGCCGTCATAAAGGTACAGCAGGCCGTTGTGGGTTTCCGGGACCGGCAGGGTCACCTGGGCGTTTGCGTCCAGATGAAGGTCGGCGTAGACCGGTTCGGTGCTTTGACCGGTAATGGCGCCGTGCCGGGCGACGCCGGCCATCGTCATGGTTCCGGCGATGAGTTTTATCCGGCCGCCGTCGATGGCGATGTCCGGAATGTCCTCCGGCTGGATATCGCGGTAGCCTGCGTCGGTCATTTTCTCCGCTGCCGGCAGATTCAGCCAGAGCTGGAAGCCGCGCATCACGCCTTCCTCCTGCTGAGGCATTTCCGAGTGGATGATGCCGCGTCCGGCGGTCATCCACTGTACGCCGCCATTGCGCAAATTCCCGCGGTTGCCCAGATGGTCTTCGTGCAGCATGTGACCTTCGATCATATAGGTCACGGTTTCGAAGCCACGGTGCGGATGTGACGGGAAACCGGCGATGTAATCAGCGGCCTCCGCCGATCCAAATTCGTCCAGCATCAGGAAGGGGTCCAGCCGTACCGCAGGGTGCTGACCCAATGAGCGCTTGATGCGAACCCCGGCGCCGTCTGAGGTCTCAGCGCCCGGTATGACCTGTCTGAGTGTGCGTTCTGTCATGACTGACCTCCTCCCGCAATGGAATGGGTGCCGCCGGCTCAGGCGGTGAGGGTTTCAATATCCCGGCTGGCTTCGTTCAGGGCCGTTTCTTTCTGTTCGTCACCCATGTTCAGGCCCTCGGCATAAATGAAGTGCAGATCGGTCAGGCCGAGGAAGCCCAGGAACGATCTCAGGTACGGCGTCTGTGAGTCATTCGGTGTGCCGGCATAGATGCCGCCGCGCGCCGCCAGAATATAGACGGGGCGGTCCTCGAGCAGACCCACCGGACCGTTCTCAGTGTAGCGGAAGGTAATGCCGGCCCGGGCAATGTGATCGAAATAGGCCTTCAGGACCGATGGAATGCCGAAGTTGTACATGGGTACGCCAATGACCACCACGTCCGCCTGCTTGACTTCTTCAATCAGTGAATCTGAATAATCGACGACCCGCTGTTGGTTGTCGCTGCGGTCGTCTTGGCCGGTCAGGAAGGCGCCGAATCGCGAGGCATCGAGATGTGGAACGGGCTCGGCGGCCAGATCGCGATGGGTGGTCCGGATCTCGCCATGAGCCTGTTTCAACTGCTCCAGGGTGCGCTTGACGAGCTGGGATGACTGGCCGTCCTGGCCAAAGATGCTTGCGGTGATGACGAGTACGTTTTTCATGTTCAATCTCTCCGGGGTAACTCTAGGGATACGAGAGTATTGAACTGCGTTGAGGGCAAAGATGAAATCGGAGAATCTTGGAAGGTTTGTTCAGAATTTTTGATAAAGGGATGGCGCGCGCCCCAAGGGCGCGCCCGGCCCGGCGTATCAGCCGTTATTCCACGTTGCGGGAGTAGAAAATCTCCAGCATTTCCCGACGCAGACGGTCTTCGATGGATTGCGCCTCGCCCGGATCAAGATCGCTGGCGTTGACGCCAAATACATAGTTATCGAGTTTGAAGTTCTTCAGCATCATCTTGGTGTGGAACAGGTTTTCCTGATACACGTTGACATCAATCATCTGGTAGGCGTTCTGGGTATCTTCGGTCAGATAGTTCTGGATCGAATTGATGTCGTGGTCGATGTAGTGTTTGGTGCCGTCGACGTCACGGGTGAAGCCTCGGACCCGGTAATCCACGGTGACCACGTCCGAGTCGAAACTGTGAATCAGGTAGTTCAGCACCTTGAGTGGTGAAATCAGGCCACAGGTGGACACGTCGATATCGGCCCGGAAGGTACTGACGCCGTCGTGGGGGTGGCTCTCCGGATAGGTGTGCACCGTGACATGACTCTTGTCCAGATGGGCCACAATGGCATCCGGCAGAGGGCCCGGGGATTCGGCGTTGTCCGGCTCTTCACCATCGGTCAGTTCGTGCTCGGCAATCAGCATGGTGACCGAAGCGCCGTGTGGCTCGTAGTCCTGACGGGCAATGTTGAGCACGTTGGCACCGATGATCTTGACCACGTCGGTCAGGATCTGGGTCAGCCGCTCGGCGTTGTACATCTCATCGATGTAATCAATGTACGCTTCGCGCTGTTCTTCGGTCTGCGCATAACAGATATCGTAGATGTTGAAGCTCAGGGATTTGGTCAGGTTGTTGAAACCGTGCAGCTGGAGTTTGGTTTCCATGCTCAGCCCCTCCGTAGAATGGAGATGAATGACTGCAGAAATGCGTTAGTGCGTTCTGCCGAGGCCGCCACCGACTACTGACCCGGTTGTATACCTTTTGCGCAGACCGGCGGAGAGGGTGCGTATTATGCACACCGCGAGTGACGTTGAATAGTATTGGTGCATCATTTTAGCATCCGTGATTGCCGATGCATCCTCGCCGCTGGGCGGTGCCCGCTAGCCGCGCCCGGGCGGCCGATTCGGAAGGGGCCGGGGGCCGTTATCCGGCTTCCCGGATTTCATGACTGTGGCTAATCTCGACGCCGGCCTGTTCCAGCATGATTGACGCTGAACAGTACTTCTCCGCCGACAGGCTGACGGCACGCTTCACCAGGTTTTCTTTCAGCTGGTGGCCGGTGACGACGAAGTGCAGGTGAATCCTTGTGAAGACCGCGGGCACGGCGTCGGCGCGCTCGGCCTCGAGCTCGGCGTGGCAGGCGGTAACGTCCTGCCGGCTCTTCTTCAAGATGCTCATGACATCAAAGGAGGAGCAACCGCCAAGGCCCATCAGCAGCATTTCCATCGGGCGCGGCCCGAGATTTTCGCCGCCATGATCCGGCGGACCATCAAGCTGAACACTGTGGCCGCTGCCACTGGTGACTTTGAAACTGGCATTGCCGGTCCAGTCAACGGTTGCTTTCATAGCGGATACTCTCCGTTTCAGTAGGGATAGTGCGCCGGGCGGCCCCGGCAGCCAAAGTCGATAATGTTCGCCGGATGCTAGCACAGTCGCAGGTGTGGGGCAGCCGCGCAAAATGCTACCGGATACAACTTGTATACGGTTTCCGGTTGCCCAAATCAGGCCTTCTTGTTATAAGTTGCGCTGTTTTTGAAGAAAAATGAACGAACCCGCAGGGAAAGCCGGGTGTATAACAAACATCGGGACCCGCCAGTATTTGAGGAGGCACGACTCGCATTATGGCCACTATCGTCAAGCCGGTTGAGCAGAAAACCAAACATCTCGACTATTTCCTTTCGCAGTGCCATCGCCGCCGTTACCCAGCCAAGAGCACGATTATCTACGCGGGTGACAAGAGCGACTCCCTGTTTTATATCGTCAAGGGTTCCGTGACCGTCATTATCGAGGATGATGATGGCCGGGAGATGATCATGGCCTACCTCAACGCCGGTGACTTTTTTGGCGAAATGGGTCTGTTCGACAACATGGATTCCCGCAGCGCCTGGGTAAAAGCCAAAACCGAGTGCGAAGTGGCGGAGATCTCCTACACCAAGTTCCGGGAAATCGCGCAGCAGGATCCCCGGGTGCTTTACTTTATCGGTGAGCAGATGGCGTCCCGCCTGCGCCAGACCACCCGCAAGGTGGGCGATTTGGCGTTTCTGGATGTCACCGGCCGGGTAGCGCGCACGCTGCTGGATCTGTGCAAGGAGCCGGATGCCATGACCCACCCGGATGGCATGCAGATCAAGATCACCCGTCAGGAGATTGGCCGCATTGTGGGTTGTTCCCGGGAGATGGTGGGCCGGGTCCTGAAAACCCTGGAAGACCAGGGACTGGTGCGGGTCAAAGGCAAAACCATGGTGGTTTACGGTACGCGCTAGCGTGACTGATTGCTGCCCCCCGAAAGGCCGTTTGATCAAGCGGCCTTTTTTGTGGGCTATCGATTACTCCACAAGGGCGACGGATTTGACCTGCATCCAGACCTTCTGGCCGATTGTCAGATTGAGGGTGTGAACGGCCCGTGAGGTGAGGCGGGCCAGGAAGGGAGTCTGGCCGGCCAGGAGCCGAACCATGGAGGTGCCCGGACTCAACTCCGAGGCAATCTCGTCAATGACCGCCGGAAGCAGGTTCTGAATGCTCTGCCCGGTTTGTTCGCTGAGGGCCAGGCTGATATCCCGCGCCAGGACCTGCATTCGAATGGCCTGGCCGGTGGTCAGGTTGTCCTCCGTCCGGAGCCACAGGTGGCCACCCGGGAAATCGGCCCGGCACAGGTGCCACTGCTCGTCCTGTTCCCCGATGTGAGCATCAATGATGACGCCGGCATCCGGCTCCAGACCAAATGGCTGGTCGGCTCGGGCCAGCGTTTCCTTCAAGGGCCCGTCGGCGATGATACGGCCCCGATCCATCATCACGATATGGTCGGCAAGTCGCGCGACCTCGGCGGCGGAATGGGAAACGTAGAGGATCGGAATGGCCAGCCTGTCTCTCAGGTTCTCAAGGTAGGGCAGGATTTCCTGTTTGCTGGCCCGGTCCAGCGCCGACAGGGGCTCGTCCATCAGCAGCAGTTGGGGGCTGGTCAGCAGGGCGCGAGCGATGGCGACCCGTTGGCGCTCGCCACCGGACAGTCCGTCTGGCATCCGATCCAGCAGGTGCGACAGCCCGAGCCACTCGGTGACCTCTTCAAAGCTTATCCGGCGCTGCGCCGAGGGTATGCGGCGGTAGCCGTAATTGAGGTTGTGGCGCACGTTGAGGTGCGGGAACAGGGACGTTTCCTGGAAGACATAGGCCAGTGGGCGCTGGTGAACCGGGCGCGTGCCCTCGCTGCCTTGCCATTGATCACCATTGACGGTCACGTCGCCGTCGGCGGCTTGCAGACCCGCGATGCAGCGCAACAGCGTGGTCTTGCCGCAACCGGAATGGCCGAACAGGGCAGTAAGGCCGGTGCCTGGCAGATCAAGATCCACATCCAGGGTGAAGCCCTCCACCCGGTACTGAACGCGCACCTGAATGCCGGCCACTGACGTCATTTCATCATCCCCGGCTGCAACCGCCCGTTCAGGGAATACAGCGCCACCAGGACGACAAAAGAGAAGGCAACCATGCCGGCGGCCAGCCAGTGGGCCTGGGTATATTCCAGGGCTTCGACATGGTCGTAGATGGCGACGGAGAGCACCTTGGTTTCACCTGGAATATTGCCGCCAATCATCAGTACCACGCCAAATTCGCCAATGGTGTGGGCAAAGGTAAGCACGCCGGCGGTCAGGAATCCGGGCCGGGCCAGGGGTAGCACCACCGAGAAAAAGCGGTCTGTGGGTGAGGCGCGCAGTGTGGCGGCAACGTCCAGGAACTGCTGGTTGACCGCCTGAAACGCGTTCTGGAGAGGCTGAACGGTAAATGGCAGGGAGTAAATCATTGATGCGATCACCAGACCTTCGAAGGTGAAGGGCAGCAGGCCCAACTCGAGTTCCTCGGTCAGTTTGCCCACGACGCCCTCAGGCCCCATCAGGATCAGCAGGTAAAACCCGAGGACCGTTGGTGGCAACACCAGGGGCAGGGCGACGATGGCCGCCACCGGTTGCCTCAACCAGTGCCGGCTTCGGGCCAGCCACCAGGCAATGGGCGTGCCCGCCACCAGAAGAAGTAGCGTGGTCAGGCTGGCCAGTTTCAGAGTGAGCCAGACAGGCTCCCAGTATGCGTCCATGATGTTGACCGGGTTACTGCTCAGTTGAGGGTGTCATAGCCGTAGCGTTCGATAATGTTCCGGGCCGTCTCGCTGCGCAGGAAATCGAGCCATTGCCGTGCGGCGGTATTGTGCTCGCCCTGGGTCAGAAGGATAGCCTGTTGATTGATAGGGGAATAGTGGGCTGGCGGAATCAGCCACAGCGAACCGTTCCTGTCGTTCCAGGCGCGAATCTGAGAGAGCGCGACGAAGCCGGCCTGGGCGTTGGCGGTGGCGACAAACTGAAAGGTCTGGGCGATGGAGTCACCACGAACCAGGCGTTGTTGCAAGGGATTCCAGAGAGCGAGCCTGGACAGCACCTCCCTGGCCGCCTGCCCGTAGGGTGCGGTTTTAGGGTTGGCAATGGCCAGCCGGGTAAAGTCGCCCGAGGCCAGCCAGGTTTCCGGCGTCTCAAGCAAACCGGGTTGGGGGCTCCACAGCACCAGCCGGCCTTGGGCATAGGTAAACCGGGTCCCCTTTACACCGTGGCCATTGTCTTCAAGCAGCTCGGGGCGGCGCCGATCGGCCGCGAGAAAAACGTCGAACGGGGCACCGTGAAGGATCTGCGCATACAGTTTGCCGGTAGAGCCGTAACTTGCCGATGCCTGCAGTCCGGTGGCTTCGGCGAACGCGGCAATCAGCTCATCGCCGGTATCGGTGAAGTTCGCCGCGACGGCCAGGCGCACGTCGGCGGCCAGAGCCGGGCCGCAAGCAATCAGCCACAACGCCAGTCCGGCAATAACGGCAACTCGACGGTTCTGGCCTGGCACTTGCCAACTCCCCGATTGTTCAGGTGGATCCGATGGGTGCCGGTTGGGTATCTCCGGCTAAGGTCATATCATGCCGGTGAGCCTGTGGCTGACACAAGGACAGAATGTAATCACGGACTTCGTTCACGTTGATTTCGTTCAGCATCTCGTGGCGCCCGCGATCGAACAGGCGCAGGGTTACCCGATGGACGCCGGCATTGCGGATGGCCTGGAAGTGGCGGGTGATGCCCTTGCCCATTTCCCCGACCGGGTCATCGGTGCCGGCAAACAGGTGCACCGGCAGGTCCTTGCGCCACTTGGCCGGAGAAATTGCGAGCATGCCCCGGATAAAGTCGTACCACAGACCTGCGCTGCACTCGAAGCCACAGAAGGGGTCGGCGACGTAGGCATCAACCTGATTGGCGTCACGACTGAGCCAGTCGCTGTCCGTTCGGTTGGGCCGGAACTGGCGGTTGAACTTGGCAAAGGTCATCCGGGCAATGGTCGGGCTGAGGTGCCGGGCTCCATAAACCGTGCGAATGCCACCGATCAGCATGCTTGAGGCCAGCAGCTGTGATCGGTGGATGCGGTTGGTGGCACTCAGGATCAGGGCGTCCAGGGCATCGCCATGTTGTTGTGCGCAGTTCTGGGCGATAAAGGACCCCATGCTGTGTCCCAGGAGCGCAAGCGGAAGGCCTGGAAAATGGTCCCGGGTATGAAGCAAAACCCGATAGAGGTCGTCGGTGACCTTTTCCCAGCCATTGTCGTCGCTGTAGTGTCCCAGCCGGGATTTCGGACAGTTCGGGCCGTGCCCCCGGTGGTCGTAGGTGACCACGGCGACCTGTCGGGCGCAGAGCCAGTGGGCAAACTCGGTGTAGCGCCCGGCGTGTTCGGCCATGCCGTGGGCGATCACCAGAACCGAGGACGGGTGCTCCGGCTCGAAAACGGTGCCGGTGATCTGATGGTCATCCCGACTGGTCAGTGTTAACGGGTGTTCTTGCATGGGGGGTCCCTGAGTCTGACGGTGCCGGGCGTTCCCATTCCGGCGGGTTCCATAGGTGTTTGAGTCGAGACAATAAGCTGCCTGGCCGGGCCATGTCGCGGAACAGGTCCACGTATTCATGGGTCCAGAGCACAAACAGGTTATTGGACGGTACCGGCCGGGTAATGCCGTAGTCGGGCGGATCCTTGGCATCCTCATCCACAAAGGAGCCGAAAAGACGATCCCAGATGATCAGGGTGCCACCGTAGTTGCGGTCAATGTAGCCCGGGTTGCGGCCGTGGTGAACGCGGTGATGGCTGGGCGTGTTGAAGATCAGCTCGACCCAGCCCGGCAGGCGTCGCAAAAGGGTGGTGTGTATGAAGAACTGGTAGACCAGGGACAGGGCATAGGCGATGCCGATCCAGACCGGGTTGAACCCCAGCAGTGCCATGGGCAGGTAGAACACCCACATGCCGTTGAAGATGTTGGTGGCGTTCTGGCGCATGGCCGTGGAGAAGTTCATGCGCTCCGAGGAATGATGGACCACGTGGGCGGCCCAGAACCAGCGCATGCGATGGCTGGCCCGATGCATCCAGTAGAAGCAGAAGTCGACGCCCAGGAAGGTGAGGAATCCGGTCAGCCAGCTTAGTTCCAGATCGAAGGCCCGGTAGTGGTAACACAGGGCATAGACCGGGAAGGCGATAATCCCCGCGAACAGCAGCTCTGTGGTCTGGTAGCCCGCACCCAGGGCAAAATTGCGCACCGCTTCCCGGGCATCCATCAGCGCCGGGTTGTGCCGGATTCGGAGATACTCCCAGAGGGCGACCGCGATGAACACCGGGGTCGCAAACACGAAAATAAGCTGTCGCTCGTCCAGAGCCAGCCAGGGCGACACGGCGTCCCAAAGCGGCCGGAGCCCGCTGTCGTCGAGCACGGCGAGCAGCATGTCAGTCAAAGCCATAGCGAATCTGCCAGTGTTGTTATTGTTCGGGGTTTATTCTGGCATGAAAGCCTGCGCAGGCCGTTGTCGGTTTCCGACACAAGCGCTGGCGATTTGCGACACCGATGCCGGCAGTCAGCGGGGTTTCCGGTGGCTCTCGTAAACTTTCGACAGTACCTCAAGCTGCGGTTGCCACTGTTCCAGCCAGGTTTTGATGTCCCGGGGTATTTTGCCGGGCTTGGGCCAGGGTATCGGGTACTCGGCCGGTTGGAACATGGGCGAAAACATAGCGGCCGCGGTCAGGTCGGCACGAGAGAAGGCGTCTCCGGCAAGGTAGGGGCGCGTTTCGTAGGCTTCCGCCAGATCATTCAGCAGTTCTTCCATAACCAGGCGCGACTGTTCCGAGGTTTTCTCGTTGATCTTCATCCATTTGCGCATGACCTCGTCGACGCGGCTGAAGGCCAGGCTCAGCAAGAAACGGTTATAGAAGGGGGTGCCTGCCGCCAGCATGGGCACCACCACTTTCGGCCGCTGCAGGAAATGATGGTAGGAGTAGCAGCGAACCGCCGGGCCGGCTTCCTCGTCCAACCGTTTTTCCCAGGCCAGGGCCTGCTCCCGGACGTCAGGGTCGGCCGGTGTCAGTGGCCGTTCCGGAAAGGTCTGGTCCAGGTAGTCGATGATCCGGGCGGATCCCTGGACGATATGGCCGTCATGATCCAGTACAGGGACCGATGAGTCCTTGCCGCCGGTGAGTGCCTGGATGGTTTTCATGTGCTGGCCAGGCAGCAGGGTGGTGGTCTCGTAATTGAGGCCTTTGTAATCCAGCGCCCAGCGGATTTTTTCGCAATAGTGGGAAATGGCGAACTGGTAAAGCTTGAGAGCCATGGTGTATCTCCTTGTTTGAGCCCCTAGCATAATCAGGAAGAAGCCGGATAAGAAGCCTTGATGGGCGGGCCGTGTCCGGGGATCGATGGTCTAATGGGGGCCTGCGTTTTACACTGTGGCCCGAGGTTCAATTGACCAAGGAAACTGACCATGCCCTCCATTCGAATTCTGGCGCTGCCCCTTGCAGTTGCCGGTCTTGTCGTCTCTGCCTGTTCAACACCGTCCGGACCGGCCAGTCCGATGGTCAACGACTACGCTTGTGGCCAGCTGGATATTCAGGTGTCAGCCGACCCGGACAGCCGGCTGTTGAGTGTTGATTATCTGGACAAGCGGATGTTGCTCAAGCCGGCAGAGGCCGCTTCCGGTGCGCTGTATGTTGCGCCGGGCGACGACAGCACCCGGCTCTGGACCAAAGGCGAGCGAGCCATGCTCTCCATTCGTGGCCAGAAGTACCCGGAATGCCTTCAGCCGGGCGCGCTCGCGATGCCGTTCAGTGCCCAGGGTAACGAGCCGTTCTGGAGGGCCAAGGTGCAGGCCGGCATGCTGGAGGTAACCCGTCCCTATGAGCCAGACGCCATAATGAGCGTCCTTGTTGAGCAGAAGACCGCAGACCGCCATGGCCGGGAATTTGTCGGTGAAGCCGACGGCATGCGGGCCGTACTGACGGTGGCCACGCAGTTGTGTCAGGACACCATGTCCGGCGTCCAGTTTCCCAATCAGGCCCGCTTAACCTTGAATGGCGAAGTCTATGAGGGGTGTGGCGGAGACCCCTTGCGTCTGTTCCGGGGGGCTGAATGGGTGGTCGATGACCTGGCGGAGCAGGGGATCATTGACCGTTCCCGCATGTCTGTCCGATTCCTGGAAAATAATCGGGTTTCCGGACGAGGATCCTGCAATCGCTATAGCGGTCGTTACGAGTTCAGTGGTGAGGGCGGACTCACGTTCAGCCGGCTGGCGGCTACCCGAATGGCCTGTGCACCGGCATTGATGATGCAGGAAGACCGCTTTTTCGATGTCATGGGCCGGGTGTCCGGGGCCCGGATCGGACAAGCCGGGGAGTTGTTGCTAACGACCCCGCAGGGAGAAGTGATCAAGGCGTTTCAGTCCGGCCACGACAGCCCGTAGAGGGAAAGGATTTCCTGAAAACGACCGGTTTCCCGGAGCTTGCGGACACCTTCGGTTAGCAAGGCCGCGAACTCTGGCGAATCGGGATTGGCCGGCGAAAAGGCAATGTAGGTCGGCATCTGCTCCAGTTGCCCGACCATGCGCAGGGCTGGCGGATTATCCATATGGGCAAGGGTCCACTGCATGACACGCTTGTCTTCGGGCAGCACATCGGTGCGATCCTGCCCGAGCAGTTCGATGGCCCGGTCAAGGGGCGACGGGCCTGAAATGATCCACACCCGGTTCCGGTCTTCCCTGTGGTCCTCGATGTATTCGTCGAGTTCCGGGGAGTAGGAGTATCCGTTGATGGCGATCAGTTTGTAAGCCTTAAGGGAGTCGATATCCCGGTAGCTCCAGTGGCTGTCGGAATGGGCGAACAGCGCCGTTCGGGCCTGGCCAATGGCTTCCTCCGGGAACACGAACCCTGGCGCATCACTGATGAAGGCGCCAACGACCGCGTCAACGTAGCCCTCTTCGGCCTGTGCCAGTGCCCGGGCCCAGCTCATATTGACGTAGGTGACGTTGAGCCGCGCCAACGCAAAGGCCTCCCGGGCAATTTCGACCATGTAGCCTTCCCGTTCGGACCCCGCCTCGCAGTTGTGCGGACACCACGGGTCGGCGGCGATCGTTATCGTGCGCCACTGCTTGGACTGGCTGTTTTCAGGGAAGACGGCAGGTTCGGAAAATTCCGTTTCCGGCACCACGGGGGGAGGGTCTTCTGGCGGCGAACACGCCGCCAGAAACGTAAGGGCAATCAGCAGAAAGGCTCTCAGCATGATGGTATGGCCGGTATGCCGTCAGTGCGACTCAACCTGAATCATACCCCGTGCCCGGCGCTTTGTAACGCGGCCGATCCTAGTTGGCCCTATTCTCCCTTTCCTCGGAGGCCGCTGTAGGAACCAGTGCCCGGGTCAAATCCTTCATGGTCAGGGCGCCTATCTGTTCGCCATCGCGCACAACCCGGAAAACCAGGGAGGTGTCGCCTTCGGAGCGCGACAGCACGGTCTCCAGATTGTCCTTCTCGGAGATGTCCCCGGCGTACTCGATATCGTCCCGGTCCGGCTGGGTCATGATCGAGCGTACCCGGAGAACCCGCGCGCGATTGATGTCGCTGATGAAGTCGATGATGTACGGGTCATTGGGATTGAGCAGAATGTCCTGGGGATCACCCTGCTGGACGACCCTGCCGTCTTTCAGGATCACCAGATGGTCGGCCAGCTTCAGGGCTTCGTCCAGGTCGTGGGTAATGAACACGATGGTCTTGTGCAGCTCCTCCTGCAGTTCCAGCAGCAGGTCCTGCATGTCCGACCGGATGAGCGGGTCGAGCGCCGAGAAGGCCTCGTCCATCAGCATGACCGGTGAGTTGGAGACCAGTGCGCGGGCGATACCCACACGCTGCTGCATACCCCCGGACAACTCATGAGGGTATTGGTTTTCATTGCCTTCCAGGCCGACGCGGGCCAGCCACTTGCGGGCTTCCCCTTCGAACTCTTCGGTTTTCTTGCCACGAACATCCATGGCCATGCCGGCGTTTTCCAGCACCGTTTTGTGTGGCAGCAGGGCGAACTTCTGGAACACCATGGACATGCGTTCACGCCGCAGCTTACGAAGATCTTCCTCGTCGTAATCGAGCACGTTCTCGCCGTCGAACAGGATTTCACCCGCGGTCGGCTCGATCAGGCGATTCAGGTGCCGGATCAGGGTGGACTTGCCGGAGCCGGACAAGCCCATGATGACGGTGATTTCGCCGTCGCGCATGTCGACGTTGATGTCCTGGAGCCCGAGCACGTGATTCTGCTTTTCCAGCAGCTCGGACTTGCCCATACCTTTGCGTACGTACTCGAGCCCGACATCCGGTGTCGGGCCAAAAATCTTGTACAGGTTCTTGATGGAAATCTTGATATCTCTTGCCACGTCTCTGTCCTCACTACTTTTGGGCGGCATTGATGCGTGCCAGAGAAGCCTTGGTTACCCGATCGAGGATAACGGCCAGAATGACGATGCCGAGGCCGGACACCAGGCCAACGCCCAGTTCCAGGTTACGAATCCCGCGCAGAACCAGGACGCCAAGTCCCGGTGCGGAGACCAGGGACGCGATTACAACCATGGCAAGGCTCATCATGATGGTCTGGTTTACACCCGCCATGATGTTGGGCAGCGCCAGCGGAATCTGGACCTTGAACAACTTCTGCCGGGGCGTCATGCCATAGGCATCGGCAGCCTCGATCACTTCCTTATCCACCAGTCGGATACCGAGGTTGGTCAGACGGATGACCGGAACAATGGCGTACAGGATGATGGCAATGCCGTACAGTTTGGACTCGGTGACGCTGAACAGGAAAATCAGCGGAATCAGATAGACGAACGGCGGCAGCGTTTGCAGCATATCCAGCACCGGGATGGTCAGCCGCTGCATCATATCGCTTCGCGACATTGCGATCCCTATCGGCACCCCTATCAGCACGCAGATCAAGGCGCAGACAAAGATGATGGCCAGGGTTTGCATGGCGTATTCGTAGTAGTCAATGAACGCCAGGGTGACAAAGCTGATGGCGACAAATGAAACCAGCTTCCAGGATTTGCTGACCAGAAAGACCACCGCCAGCAGGATCGGGATGATGATCCACCAGGGTGCGCTCAGCATCGCGTACAAAGTACCGTCGAGCGCCCAGCTCAGTGGTTGGGTAATGGGGTCGAGCACAACACTCAAGCTGTCCTTGATAGCAAGGAAGCCTTCTTCGAGACCTTTGGTCAGTTCCCGGGATTGAGGGAAAGCCGGGCAAGCCTTGTTCAGGGCATCCATGGAGGGGAAAGGTAAATCCCAGACTGAGGTCGTGGTGGCCTCTTCGCCTTTTGTTTTCGACAGCAGCTGAGCCATGGACATGGGGGCATCACTCTTGCCCTCGGAACACCAGTCATCCAGACCGAGTGATGAAAAAACAAAATCGTAAGTAGCCATGATTTGTCAGGTTCCTGCGCGTATCTCCGCCAGGTCAACGGACATCGGGTTAATGGAGGAAGGAAACGGACGGGGCCATTGACGGCCCCGTCTCAGCTGGAACAACTCAGTTGCTCAGGATTGCTGCGAGTTTTTCGCGGGCGGAATCGTTGAGCCACTCTTTCCAGGTGTTGGAGTTGTTGCTCAGGAAGTAGACCGCCGCTTCTTCTGCAGAGGCATTGTTGTCGCTCTTCCAGGCCAGCACCTGGCTCATGGTGTCGGTCTCGAAGGTCATCTTGCTGAGCATGTCAGCCACTTCAGGCTCCCGCTCCCGGAAATCGGTGGTGACCGAGGTCAGTACCGGCGCGGCCGGGAAATCGGAAACCTTCGGGTTGGCGTTATCCTGGTTCTGGTTCGCCGTATGGGCGGCTTCATCGTATTCGCCAAGATCAACGCGAGTCATGTCAAACTTGCCGAGTGGTACGGTGGGACCCCAGTAATAACCAAACCAGGGTTCTTCGCTTCCGACTGCAGAGGCCATGGACGAAGCCAGGGTTTCACCGGAGCCGTGGTTGAATACCTCAATGCCTGAGGATTCCAGATCCAGGGCCCTGATCAGGTTGTCGTTGACGATGCGGCAGCCCCAGCCATCCGGGCAGTTGTTGAAGCGGGCATCCACCAGCTCCGGATTCGCCATGATGCCTTCGATGGTCTTCAGTTCGGGATGGGCTTCGACCAGGTAGGTCGGGATCCACCAGCCTTCAACGCCGCCCGGGGTCAGGACCTTGCCCAGACGCTCAACCTTGCCTTCGGCTTCGAGGCGCTCGTAAACCTCACCGGTGGAGTTCAGCCACAGCTCGGTCACGATGTCAGGCTCGCCGTTTTCGGCAACCGAGGTCACGGCCGGGACGGTGTCAGACGGGACCACATTGACCTCGCAGCCGTAGCCCTGTTCCATCATGAACTTGGCAACGTTGGTGACAACAGAGGCAGAGGCCCAGTTCATTTCGGTGATCGAGACTTCGCCACATTGGTTGGCCTGGGCGAGGCCCGGCGCGGCGGCAGCGCACAGTAAAACTGCGGAAGTAATCTTACGCATACTCACTTCTCCTTTTCAGGTTGGTGATTCATTTGATTATGCATGGGGGACAGACTTACGAGTACGAGATCGCGACCTTTGCAGATCGGATGGGGAGTGTTCTTTGAGTTATCGGTGGTATCAATCAAACCATTCAATCTCGAACAACAGGACCTTTCAGGATAAGGATCCTGAGAAGAGTTACAAGTCTGTTAATGTAAATGTGTACATTGTGAGGTCATGTTGGTCCGGCGTTCGAGAGTGCGTTGTCAACCAACTGTAGCATTAATGGCCTAGACTCCAGCCGTTTAGGGGGAGCGCGCCATGACCGAATTGCGGAGACTGACACCTCACACAGCCATCTCTTCAGAACAGGCCGCCCGGGACGGTCGTCAGCGGCGACTGCTGCGAACCTTTCTTCCGGAAATGGTGCAGCTCGAGCGCTTGCTGGCTGAGGCACCGCCGACCGTAACTACCGAGGTGGTCGAACGAATTCCAGTCGCCGAGCTGTCTCTGTCGGTCTACCGGGTGGACCTTGGCAGTGAGCGGCCCGATGTGCCGGCCATCTTACTGGTGGGTGGCGTTCACGGTCTGGAGCGAATAGGCAGCCAGGTGGTCATGGCATGGTTGGGTTCGGTGCTTGCACGATTGCGATGGGACGAGCGGCTTCGGCAATTGCTGGACAGCGTGCGGGTAACCATACTGCCGATACTTAACCCCGGTGGAATGTTTCTGAACCAGCGCAGCAACCCTAATGGCGTGGATCTGATGCGCAATGCGCCGATTGTTGCCCAGGAACGCAGCGCGTTCATGCTTGGTGGCCAGCGGCTGTCGTCCAGGCTGCCCTGGTACATCGGCGACCCGGAGCAGGGCATGGAACCCGAGAATCGGGCGCTCGACGTGGTCATCAGCGAGCTGATCCCGGGGCGCCCGTTCAATGTGGCCCTGGACTGCCATTCCGGCTTTGGCTGGAAAGACCAGATCTGGTTTCCCTATGCCTACCGCCGCCGGCCCATGCGTCGCATCGCCGCGGTGATGGCCCTGAAACTGATCTGGGAGCAGGCCTATCCCAACCACGATTACAACTTTGAACCCCAGTCCCGCCACTACCTCACCCACGGCGATCTCTGGGACTATTTCTACAAGCAGGTCAACCGCAACAGTGATGGGGTTTTCCTGCCCCTGACTCTGGAAATGGGGTCCTGGCGTTGGATCCGGAAGCGGCCCCGGCAGTTGCTCAGGCTGGACGGATTCTTCAATCCTCTCGTTCCGCACCGGCACAAGCGGGTCTTGCGCAGCCACCTGACCTGGATTGACTTCCTCCTGAGCGCCGCGGCCAGCCATCAAAACTGGTTGCCGGTCCGGGAGGAGGAGTCCATGCTTAGAGAAGCAGCCATCATGCACTGGTATCGGGATACTCAATGACATGGACTGGATTCTGTTGCGGGGACTGACCCGCGAGCAGGGCCACTGGGGCGACTTTCCCCAGCGTCTGCAAGCGGCGTTTCCCGACCAGCGTTTTCATCCGGTGGATATGCCCGGCACCGGTGTGCATTTTCGCGAATCCAGCCCGGACACCATCACCGGCATCCGGGAGGCGGTGCGCCGGCAGGTCCAGCACATTCCCAAACCCTTCAGCATCCTGGCATTGTCCATGGGCGGCATGGTGGCGCTGGACTGGGCCCAGCATGCGCCCGAGGGTGAAATCCAGAACCTGGTGCTGATCAATACCAGCTCCGGTTTCAGTCCATTCTGGCAGCGCATGCGTCCGGGAACCTGGCCACGCTTGTTGCGAATGTTGTCCCGTCGGGAACTGTTCTACCGGGAGCGCGATCTCCTTCGGCTGACCTCCAATCGGCAACTGCCTCTCGAGCTGGTCAAGCAGTGGTACCGGATTCAGCGCCAGCGTCCAGTCAGTGCCAGCAATGCCTGGAGACAGTTGAAGGCCGCAACCCGATATCGCCCGGGCCAAAAACGTCCGCTGTCCGATGCCCTGTTGTTGGCCAGCCGGGGCGATCGACTCGTGCACTGGAAGTGCAGTTCGGCACTGGAACAACGCTGGCAGTGGACCCTGAGGGTGCACCACGATGCCGGGCATGATCTGGCTATCGACGAGCCCGATTGGATCGTGCGCGAGCTGGAGGCGTGGCTGATCCGTTAGCGTTGGTTGCTTGACGCAACTCTTTGTTCGGGGCAGGCTCTCGGTTTGTCTTTCAGTTGTACAAACCTGTCACCAGTCCGGAACGGAGCCGACAACAATGAAAATCTTCGAGACCAAAACCGCCCCCAACCCCCGCCGGGTCCGCATGTTCATGGCCGAGAAAGGGCTGCTGGACAAGGCTGAATTTGTCGAGATCGATCTCGAGAAGGGCGAGAACCTGACACCGGAATACGTCGCCCGCAACCCGATGAAGAAAGTGCCAGTCATGGAGCTGGACGACGGGACCTGCATTGCCGAAACCATGGCGATTTGCCGCTATTTTGAGGAAAGCTATCCGGACACCCCGAGCCTGCTGGGCGATACCCCGCTGGAGAGGGCTCAGCTGGAACAGTGGCTGCGATGGATTGAGCTGTTTTTCTTCATGCCCACCGGCATGTGTTTCCAGCACACCAGCGGCTATTTCAAGGACCGGATGAACCCGATCAAGGAGTGGGGCGAGGAGTGCGGCCAGCAGGTCGAGAAGTTCATGGACTTCCTCAACCAGCATCTGGAGGGCAAGGAGTACATCTGCTGCGACCGCTTCACCGCGGCGGACATCAATGCCTTTACGACCCTGGCCTTTGCCCGGGTCGTAAAAATCCGGATCAAGCCGGAACAGACCAACCTGCAGGCCTGGTTCGACCGGATCAAGTCGCGCCCGTCGGCACAGGTCTGATGGCGCCGATCCGATGACTACCCGCCAGGAGAATGCCATGATTGATCTGTATACCTCGCCGACGCCGAACGGGCACAAGGTGTCGGTTTTGCTGGAAGAGCTGGCGGTCGAGTACAACCTGATTCCGGTCGACCTGTCCAAGGGCGAACAGAAAACCCCCGAGTTTCTGGCGATGAACCCCAATGGCCGGATTCCGGTAATCGTGGACCGGGACAACGATGACTTCGTCGTGTTCGAATCCGGCGCCATCATGATTTATCTGGCCGAAAAATACGGCCAGTTCTACCCGGCCGATCCAAAAATTCGCTCCCGGGCCCTGCAATGGCTGATGTTCCAGATGGGTGGCGTCGGACCGATGATGGGTCAGGCGAACGTGTTCTACCGGTATTTCCCGGAGAAGATCCAGCCCGCCATCGATCGCTACCAGCATGAATGCCGCCGCCTGTTCGAGGTTCTGGACAGCCGTCTGGCGGAGTCGCGCTATCTCGCCGGTGACGAGATCACCATTGCCGATTTCGCCAACTGGGCCTGGGTGCGTACCTACAATTGGTCGGGCGTGTCCATGGAAGGCCTGGATCACCTGAAACGCTGGGTCGATGAGCTGTATGAGCGCCCGGGTTGCGCGGCCGGTATTCGAAAGCCGGAGCGGCCGCACAATACCAACGATCTGGTCAAAAGTGCCCAGACCATGGTGACCCGGTAAGGCCGGTGATAACCTGAGCCCAATTTGACCGACAGGAGCAAGGGATGACCGCCTTAGCACAATTAGACTGTGCGCTGGAGACCATTGATCGCGCCAATCGTGCCGATCCCAATCGGGAAACCGTCGATGGCGAATCGTTGCCCCGGGAATATGCCTACAGCCTGCACATGACCCGTTGGCTGTTTACCCTTGAGACGGCTCCCTCCGAGCGCATGCAGATTGCCTGTCGGGCCCAGCACATTGAACGCTGGACCATCCCCCGCAGAGACTATCCGGAAGGCCGGAAATCTTATTACCAGTGGCGTCAGGCCTGTGGCCGGATGCATGGGCAGCGGGCGGCCGAGATCATGGCCGGGTGCGGGTACGATTCCGCGGAGTGCGAGAAGGTGGAAACCATCCTGACCAAGCGCGAACTGCGTAACGATGCCGACACCCAGCTGCTGGAAGATGTCGCCTGCATGGTCTTTCTGGAACGGTATTTCGCCGATTTCTATGAGGAAAAGGCGGACTACGATCGGGAAAAGTGGCTGCGCATCGTGCGCCGGACCTGGGGCAAGATGTCGCCCCGGGGGCATGAGGCGGCATTGAAGCTGGCTGAGGGTATGCCGGCACATCTGCTGGCGGTGTTGCAGGAGGCGTTGGCTGAACCGCGGGAATGATTCTCCAACCTCATCTGTGTGCACAGGCCATCGGGTGGGACGAAGCAAAATACGCTGTAGATACCTCCCTGTACGCTCGGCTCCGCCATCCATGGCTCCGCACGATTTTGCTCCGTCCCACCCAATGGCCTGTTTCGACTTTTGCGTCAGCCTTCCGGAAAAAATAGCTCTTGAAGCTTCTGCCCCGGCTCCTCAGCTCGCATGAACGATTCCCCGACCAAGAATCCATAAATTCCTCGGGCGGTCATCGCCTCGACATCGGCGCGGGTCATGATGCCGCTTTCGGTGATGCTCAGCCGGTCGGCGGCAATGCGCTCGTGCAGGTCGAAAGTGGTGTCCAGGGACACCTCGAAGGTGTGCAGGTTGCGGTTGTTGATACCGACCAGCGGGGTTTTTAGTGTTAGGGCGTCGTCCAGTTCGGCGCCATCATGAACTTCTACCAGCACGTCCAGGCCGATTTCATGGGCGATGCCTTCCAGCTCCTGCATCTGGTCCCTGGTCAGGCAAGCGGCAATCAGCAGGATGCAGTCTGCGCCAATGGCCCGGCTCTCATACACCTGGTAAGGCGCGACCATAAAGTCCTTGCGGATGACCGGCAGGCCACAGGCGTTGCGGGCGGCCACCAGATAATCTTCGTGGCCCTGGAAGAAATCCCTGTCGGTGAGTACGGACAGGCAGGCGGCGCCGCCCTGTTCATAGCTGTCGGCAATGGCCGCGGGTTCAAACGGGTCCCGCAGTATGCCCTTGCTGGGCGAGGCCTTCTTGATCTCGGCAATCACCGCCGGCGTCTGCTGTTCGATACGGCGGCGCAGGGTATTGGCGAATCCGCGGGCTGGCGGCTGGTCACCGGCCATGGCTTTCAGGTCGTCGATGCTGACCCTGGGTTTGCGCTCGTCAATCTCTTCCCATTTCCGATCAACGATTTTCCGCAGGATGGTGGGAGTCTTGTCCAGATGTCTGTCAGTCATTGTCGATGTCGCTCAGAAACACTGGGAAAAGTCGGCCAGTTCGGACATCTTGCCCGCAGCCAGGCCAGAGCCGATGGCGTCCAGGGCCAGCTCGACGCCGGCCTTCGGCGTGTCTGCCAGCCCGGCCACGTAGATGGCCGCTCCGGCATTCAGGGCAATCAGGTCTCGTGCCTTTTCCGCCATCTCGTCGTGGCCACGGCCAAAGGCGGCGCGGATCAGTTTCAGGGAGTCCTCGGAGCTGTCCACGGTCAGACCGACCAGGGACTGGCTCTTCACACCCAGGTCCTCGGGGGTGATGTCGTATTCGGTGATTTCGCCATTTTTCAGCTCCGCAACATGAGTGGGGCTGGCCAGGCTGATTTCATCCAGCCCGTCTTTCGAACAGACCACCATGATGTGCTCGGAACCCAGGCGCTGGAGTACTTCCGCCATGGGCCGACACAGGTCCCGGGTGAACACCCCGAGCAGCTGGCGCTTGACGCCGGCCGGGTTGGTCATCGGCCCGAGGATGTTGAAGATGGTGCGGCAACCGAGTTCCTTGCGCGGTCCGATGGCGTGCTTCATGGCGCCATGGTGGGCCGGGGCAAACATGAAGCCCACGCCGATCTGTTCGATGCAGCGGGCGACCTGGTCCGGTGTCATGTTCAGGTTGATGCCGGCTTTCTCGATCAGGTCGGCGCTGCCGCTCTTGGAGGACACGCCCCGGTTGCCATGCTTGGCGACATAGCCGCCGGCGGCGGCGACCACGAAGGCGGAGGCTGAAGACACGTTGAACAGGTTGGCGCCGTCACCACCGGTGCCCACGATGTCCACCAGCGGCTCGGCCTTGACCGTCACGCCGGTGGCCAGTTCGCGCATGACTTCGGTGGCGCCGGTGATCTCATCGATGGTTTCGCTCTTGAGTCGCAGCCCCATGAGAAAAGCCCCGATCTGAGCATCGGTGGCCTCGCCATTCATCACGATGCGCATGACCTGTTTCATCTCTTCCCGGGACAGGTCCAGGTTGGAGGCAATCCGGTTCAGAGCGTCTTTCATGTCCATGTTATGCGGCCTCTCGGTTGTTATTGGCGGATTCAGCTTCGCAGGAAGTTGCGCAGCAGTTCGTGACCCTGCTCGGTCATAATAGACTCAGGATGGAACTGCACCCCCTCAATGGGCAGGGTCTTGTGGCGCACGCCCATGATTTCTTCCACCGAGCCGTCGTCATTACGGGTCCAGGCGGTGACTTCCAGGCACTCCGGCAGGGTCGTCTGGTCGATGACCAGACTGTGGTAACGGGTGGCCTGGAGCGGGTTGTTCAGGCCACGGAAGACCCCGGTGTCCCGGTGATACACCGGGGAGACCTTACCGTGCATCACGCGCCCGGCACGGATGACGTCGCCGCCGTAGACCTGACCGATGGCCTGGTGGCCAAGACAGATGCCAAGGATCGGGAGTTTGCCGGCAAAGTGTCGAATGGCCGCCATGGAAATGCCCGCTTCGTTGGGCGTGCACGGCCCCGGCGAAATGACCAGGCGCTCCGGCTTCAAGGCCTCGATCTCTTCCACAGTGATTTCGTCATTCCGATGGACCTGCACGTCGGCACCCAGCTCGGCCAGGTACTGCACCACGTTGTAGGTGAAGGAATCGTAGTTATCGATCATCAGCAACATAATCCGTTCCTCCGCCTCAGTGGTCGAAATCGTTGTAGGTCATGGCCACCGCGCGGAAAATCGCACGGCCCTTGTTCATGGTTTCCTTCCACTCGAGGCGGGGCACCGAGTCTGCCACCACGCCGGCCCCGGCCTGGATGTGCAGGGTCTTGTCCTTGATCACCGCTGTGCGGATGGCGATGGCCGTGTCCATGTTGCCATTGAATGAGAGGTAGCCGACGGCCCCGCCGTAGACGCCGCGTTTGACCGGCTCCAGTTCATCAATGATTTCCATGGCGCGGATCTTGGGGGCGCCACTGAGGGTGCCGGCGGGCAGGGTGGCCCGGAGCACGTCGAGGCAACTGGTGTCCGGGTTCAGGCGGCCGGTGACGTTGGAGACGATGTGCATGACGTGGGAGTAGCGCTCCACGATCATTTTGTCGGTCAGTCGAACGGTGCCGGTTTCCGAGACCCGGCCGGCGTCATTGCGGCCCAGATCGATCAGCATCAGGTGTTCGGCAATCTCTTTCGGGTCGGCCAGAAGCTCGGTTTCCAGGGCCTTGTCCTCGGCATCGGTGGCACCGCGCTTGCGAGTGCCGGCGATGGGGCGGACCGTCACTTCCTCGTCTTCCACCCGGGCCAGGATTTCCGGCGACGAGCCGACGATGTGGAAGTCGTCCAGATCCAGGAAATACATGTAAGGCGAGGGGTTGAGCACCCGCAGCGACCGGTACAGGTTCAGCGGCGGTGCCTCGAAGGGGATCGACATGCGCTGGGAAATCACGGTCTGCATCACGTCGCCGTCCAGCACGTATTCCTTGATCTTGCCGACCGCGGACTCGAATTTGTCCTGGGTGAAGCCGGAGACGAAATCGCTCTCGTCCACGGTCTTGCCGCGAAGGTGCTCGGGCGTGCGCGGGGCGTTGGCGGTCTGCCGGTGCAGCCGGTTTTCGAGCTCATCAATCCGGGCCTGGGCCTTATCGAAGGCACCGTCCACCGACGGGTCGGCATGGACGATCAAATGCAACTTGCCGCGGAGGTTGTCGAACACCACAATTTCGTCTGACACCATCAGCAGGATATCCGGCGTACCGATCTTGTCCGGCGGGCAGCTCTTGCGCAGGCGCTTTTCGATGAAGCGGACGGTGTCGTAGCCGAAGTAGCCGACCAGACCGCCGTTGAATCGCGGCAGCTCATCCAGGTCCGGCGCGTTGAAGCGGGCCTGGTACTGTTCCACAAACGCCAGTGGGTCCTCGACGTCGGCTTCCTCCACCAGTTTTCCGCCCCGGGTCACTTCGATCCGATGATCGAAGACCTTGAGCACTTCATGGCTCGGCAGGCCGATGATGGAATAGCGGCCCCATTTCTCACCGCCCTGAACGGATTCGAAGAGATAGGAGTAAGGTCCACTGGCCAGTTTCAGATAAGTACTGAGTGGCGTGTCCAGGTCTGCGAGCACTTCGCGGTAGACAGGGATACGGTTAAAGCCGGCTTGGGCGAGCTCGGAGAATTGCTCGGGTGTCATGTCTCGTTCCTGAAGTCTGATCTGCTTTCGGGCGACACCGGTTTGCGACCGGGGCGGCCAGATGGGTGGTGGCTGGGCAGGTACGCGCCAGTCAGCCGCCGGGCCTGTTCAGCCAGTGCGCCATCGCCACCATCGTGTCGCGCGGGTGGTGAGAATGCCTCGCGCTGCAGTCAGATTCAGTCCCTGCATGGCAGGAATCTCCCGATATGAAGTGATCAACGTAAAGTCCTTGTGAGATTACAAAAGCTCGTCCAGTGAATCAACAACCGCGTCGGCGCCCAGGGCATCAACCGGCTTACCGAAATTGTATCCGTAGCGGACTGCCACGCAGGGCATGCCGGCTGCCAGGGCCGCGCTGATGTCCGCGGCGGAGTCGCCCACCATGACCGTGGTGCCGCGGGTGCCGCCCAGGGCTTCCATGGCGTGCAGCAAAGGCGCAGGGTCCGGTTTTTTCACGCTCAGGGTATCGCCGCCGATGCTGACGTCGAACCAGTGCTCCAGTCCCATCTGCTTCAGCAGTGGCGCGACAAACTGTTCCGGTTTGTTGGTGACCACGCCGAGCTTGCAACCGTGATGTTTCAGGTGCCGGAGGCAGGCATCGACTCCCGGGTACACCACCGAATGCCGGCCATTGATTTGCTCGTAGGCGTAGTAAAAGATGGCAAGGGCGTCCTTGAACAGGGCGTCGTCTTTCGGCTGCGCCGGTTCCCAGTCGCTCTGGCCCGCCAGCGCGCGACGAACCAGCACGCTGGCGCCGTTGCCAACCCAATCGCGAAC
The DNA here is from genome assembly GCF_019392195.1 of Marinobacter sp. F4206. Taxonomy (NCBI): domain Bacteria; kingdom Pseudomonadati; phylum Pseudomonadota; class Gammaproteobacteria; order Pseudomonadales; family Marinobacteraceae; genus Marinobacter; species Marinobacter liaoningensis. The sequence continues at coordinate 1,261,831 of NZ_JAHXKI010000002.1, read as the reverse complement.
GCGGTCAATGCCGGCCGGTGAGCGGCCGAGCTGTTCCAGCATCTGGTCTACGGCGGCGGCGAGGTCGGGGGCGCTGTCGACCAGGGTGCCGTCCAGATCAAACAGGGCAACACCCGGCCACCGGGGGCTGAACAGTCCCGTCAGACTCATTGGCCGATAACCTTGCGCGCCCGCTCCAGCTCCTCACGCATGGCGTCGATGGTGGTCTTGTAGTCGTCGGTATTGAAGATGGCGGAGCCGGCGACAAAGGTATCGGCGCCCGCCTCGGCGATCTCCCGGATGTTCTCGGTCTTCACGCCACCGTCGATTTCCAGGCGAATGTTGAAGTTGCTGGCGTCGATGCGCTTGCGCGCCTCCCGTAGCTTGTCCAAAGTTCCAGGGATGAATTTCTGGCCGCCGAAGCCCGGGTTGACCGACATCATCAGCACCATGTCGAGCTTGTCCATGACATGGTCCATGTAATGCAGCGGCGTAGCCGGGTTGAATACCAGCCCGGCTTTGCAGCCACCGTCACGGATCAGTTGCAGGGACCGGTCAATGTGACTGCTGGCTTCGGGATGGAAAGTGATGTAGCTGGCGCCGGCATCGATGAACATGCGGATCAGGTCGTCCACCGGGGACACCATCAGGTGGACGTCAATCGGTGCGGTCACGCCATGTTTGCGCAGCGCCTCGCAGACCATGGGGCCAATGGTCAGGTTCGGAACGTAGTGATTGTCCATCACGTCGAAATGGACAACGTCGGCGCCGGCGGCCAATACGTTATCGACTTCTTCGCCGAGGCGGGCAAAATCGGCCGACAGGATGGATGGGGCAATCAGGTATGGGTTCATGATGGCTCTCTCAATGACTTTTGCGCGCGAATACGATGATAATGGCGTGGCCAGCGGTCCCTGCCGCACATGAAAAACGAGTGCTAGTCTAACAGTTCGGAACGTTTTTTTCGCAGTCTAAGAGTCAGGATCTGTGCCTAGAATCGCCAGTAGTGTCATTAAACAGTTGCTTTTGATCCTCACGGTCCCGCTATGGCTGGACTGCTCCGTTGCCAGTGCCAGCGAAACAGCGGCGGAGACGCCTGCCCGCGAAGATTCTGGTGCCAATCCGGGCCGGTCCGGGTTCACCACCGGGCTGGGTGAGGTGGAGCTGAGTCAGGCGTTTCCGGACGCGGCGCTCTGGCTGGAGCTGGAGGACGATGACCGGGCGCTGGGGTTATTCTATCCGGAGCGGGAGCCGCCGGCTGAGGGCGCGCTGGTTCTTCTGGCCGATGTCGGTGGCAATGCGGCGTCCGGGGTCGTTGGCGGCTTGGGTTTGGAGCTCGTTGAGAGGGGCTGGGCGGTACTTTCCGTGGGACTGCCGGCACCCTCCCTGCCGCTTCAGCGGTCGCTGGAAGAGCGGCTCGATAACGACGATCAGGCTGCTGGGGATGGCGCCGGCGACGACGCTTCGGCGGTGATGATTGACGTGATGGCGTCCCCGGATGGGGAGTCGCCGGAGCAGCGGTATCGAGGCCGGGTTCGCCAGAGCCTGGAGGCTGCCGTTGAAGCCTTGGCGTCGCGGGGGTATGACCGGCCGGTGCTTCTGGGTGTGGGGCGTGCCAGTGGCCACCTGGTGGCGGCGCAGCTGGCATTGCCCAATCCGGGAATCATGATCTGGGTGGCGCCGGAGTTCTATCCCCGGGATGCGCTCAGCCTGGCGGAAAGCCTGTCCCCTCGCGGCACCGGTATTCTCGAGCTCTATGCCTCTCGCAGTGCCGGCAGCGAGGACGCCCGACGGCGTTGGGCGAACCTGCTCCGGGCCGGCGTTGAGACCTACGAGCGCCAGCCGGTCAGCCTGCAAGAGCCACCGTCGAGACAGGATGCGCCAGCCCTGGCGGGCCGAATCGACGCCTGGCTCAGGTCCCGTTAGCGACCGCGCCTACCGGTGCAGTCGGTGGCGACGTTTGACCAGTTCCCATGCCTGCTGATAGCGGAACAGGCGTTCCTTGGCCAGGGCTTCTTCCTCACTACTGATCTCTCTCTGGGCCAGCTTGTCTGGATGGCAGCCGGATACCTTTTTCTTGTAGGCCCGCTTGATGATGTCCAGGGAGTCCCGGCGGGTCACTCCGAGCAGTTCGCAGGCCTGCTCGTAACTGACCGGTTTGGCCAGATTCTCGGCGTAGCGGGTCCAGACCTTGCTGGCGTAACTGTTAAAGATGTCATCGCTGACGGTGACCGGTAGCCCGATCTGGTCAATGGCATCCTCGCAACGATACCGGCGGGGCTTGGTCGGGCGGCCTTTCAGTTGGGTGGCGTGGCACAGGCAGATGGCCACGGTCAGGGCCGGTGCCGGCCACAACCGATGGGTCATCCGCAGGGACAGGCCTTTCATGGAGGGCAGCTGTTCCACGGACTTGCCTTGCTGGAACCAGTCGATGGCACGGCGACGTTGTCGTCGGGAGAGTCGAAGCGCCTTGATCAGCGCTTCGGCGTAACTGATGTCGGTTTCACTGACCCGGCCCTCGGCCTTGGCGATGTAGCCGAGGTAAAAAAACAGCGGCGCCCGGCACCAGTTGGGAAGCTGGGCGCGGTCCAGCAGCGTCGAGGTTTGATGGCCGCAAGCGGACAGTTCCTGGAGCAGACTGGAGAATTCTGCCTCAACCCGGCTGGGCAGAGCCGGCTGTCGCGTGCTGTCGTCCATGGGGTCAGAGCTCCCTGCTCAGCAGTGTCCGGTCGAGTTCCCGAAGACGGTCGGGGGTTCCGACATCAACCCATTCCCCGGCGTGTTCGATGCCCCGAATCCGCCCCCGGCGCATGGCCTCGCGAAGTATCGGGCCGAGCTTTCCGGAATGCTCGTCCAGGCCCTGGAACAGGCGGCGGTGCAGCAGGCTGATGCCGGTAAACGTGAGTGTGTCCGTTCCATCTTCCGATACGGTCCCGTCGGCCTGCAAGTGGAAGTCCCCGTCTGGATGATGGGGCGGGTTGCCGGTCAGCACCAGCAGGGCATCCGCCTGGTCCGGTGGGGTCAGCCCCGACAGGTCGAAGTCGCTCCAGATATCCCCGTTGATGACCAGGAACCAGTCCGAATCGTCGGTCAGCCACGGAAGCGCGCGGACGATGCCGCCCGCGGTTTCCAGGGGCTCCCCTTCGCGGGAATAGGTCAGGGAAAGGCCAAATCGGTCACCGGAGCCGAGGGTCGATTCGATCTGCTCGCCCAGCCAGGCGTGGTTGATGACCACGGAGCGGAACCCGGCCCGATACAGGTGGTCGAGGTGATGCTCGATCAGTGGCTTGCCGCCGACTTCCAGGAGTGGCTTGGGCGTGGTCAGGGTCAGTGGCCGCATGCGTTCGCCCTTGCCGGCGGCCAGGATCATCGCCTTCACTGGGATGCTGGCTCCTGTCCCGGGGCCGGGCCGATTCGGCGCTCAATTTCCGGCATGACCACATCACTCAGCCACTCGTGGAAACAGCGAAGCGCTGGTTGCCGGGCGCTGGCAGTGATCAGATATCGGACGGTCCGGGGAATGTCGTCGAGATAGCCATGCTTGCCATCCCGAATGGCGAGCCGGGCGAAGATGCCGGCCGCCTTAAGGTGGCGCTGCATGCCCATCAGCTCAAACCACTGACGAAACGTCTCCTCGTCCGCCCGGTGCAGGCCGGCCTCGGCACTTTGTTCTCGGAAGAAATCCAGCCAGTTGCAGAGCGCCTGTTCCGGCCAGCTGATGTAGCAATCCTTGAGCAGCGACACCGCATCATAGGTGACTGGCCCCAGAACGGCATCCTGGAAATCGATGACGCCGGGGCGGTTCGTGCCCGGTTGAACCAGCAGGTTTCGGGAGTGATAGTCACGATGTACGGTCACTTCCGGTTGTGCCAGGGCGCTCTCCCTGAGGAAGGCAAAGGTGGTGTCCAGCAGGGCACGTTCGCTGTTGCCCAACTCCATGCCCAGGTATTGCTCCAGCAACCAGTCCGGAAACAGCGCCATTTCCCGGTTCAGCAAGGCCGCATCGTAGGGTGGCAGGGGATAGTCGTCTGGCGCAGTCATCCGCTGGATGCGGACCAGTTCGGTCAGGGCTCCGCGATAGAGTGAATCCGCCGAGGCATCGTTAAGCTGTCCCAGCATCAATTGGTCACCAAAATCCTCCAGCAGCAGGAAGCCCTGCTCCAGATCTGCCTGCACGATGTCGGGAACGTTGATGTCATGCCGATGCCAGTGTCTGGCAATGGCCAGGAAGGGCGCGCAGTCTTCGTGTTCTGGCGGCGCATCCATGACAATCAGAGGGGTGGGTGGCGCGGTGTCATTGTCCCGCCAAACCCGGAAATACCGGCGAAAGCTGGCGTCGCCGGAGACCGGCTCGGCAATGGCCTGTTTCAGGCCGGTGAACTGTCTGACCCAGTCGGTCAGCAACTGCAGACGGGGATCCATGGTACGGATTGCTATCCTGGAAAAATGGGTGATCGCTGACAGCGAAAGTTAGCAGAGGAGTATAAAGAGGGTAAAACGGTTTTGCAGCGGAGTTTCCGTTAACAACCCCCAAGGGCACGTGTAAACTAGGCGCCTGTTATCCATACCCGTCCAACCATTCACCAGCAACAGGAACCTGTCACTGTGCCAATTTCCGATAGCCATCTGCAGATGCCTGCGTTCCGGTTAGGCGGGTGTGTGGTGGCCGCGTTCATCGGATTGGCTTCCGCCCAGGCGAGCGCCGAGTCGGCGCCGACCGCTGCAGAGATTGATTGGCGACCGAGGGCGCAGTTGCCGGAATCAGCCCGTGCGCAGTTGCCGGTGTTCTGTGACGGCGGCTATCTGCCGTCCGGAGCTGGCGACGATGTGAGCAGTGTGGTGAGTGCCGGTGACCGGGCGCAGACGCCACTGGAGGCCAGCGGTCTGAGCGCCCGCTACGAGATCGATCGCGTCCTTTATCTGGAGGGCAATGTTAGGGTTCGGCAGGGAGCGTTTGAAGTGAGCGGCTCCCAGGCCCGGTACAATCAGGCCGAGAGTCGGGTGTCCGTGCAGGGGCCTCTGGTCAGTCGGGGTGAGGGGTTCCTGCTGACCGGTGAGAACGCCCAGTACAACGTCGACTCCGGCCGATTTGATATCAACACCGCCACCTTCCTGATTCATGGGCCGGAGATGCGCGGTAATGCCGGCAGTCTTACCCGGCTGGCCGAGAACCAGGTCGAGATCCGCGACGGCATGCTGACCACCTGCGGCCCGGGGCAAAACGACTGGGCGATTATCGCCTCGGACATTCATCTGGATCAGGCCGAGGGCTTTGGCACCGCCAAGCACGTCCGCCTTGAGGTCCTGGACGTGCCGGTCTTTTACTGGCCCTGGGCGAGTTTCCCCATCGACGACCGGCGCAAGACCGGTTTTCTCTACCCCGAGTTCGGCTCCTCCAGCGCCGGCAGTGGTGGGTTTGTCTCAGTACCCTATTACCTGAACCTGGCGCCCCATTACGACGCGACGCTGACGCCCCAGTACATTCACGGCCGGGGCCTGTTCAACGAAGCGGAGGGCCGTTACCTGAGCCCGCTGGGTCAGACTGTTCTGCAACTGGGCTACATCGGTAACGACTCCGCCTACCGGGGTGAAAACCCGAGCGAAAGCGGCGAACGCTGGGCGCTGGACGCCTCCACGCTGGCCCGTTTCGGGGGCGGCTGGACCGGCTACGGCGATTACTCCGTGGTCAGCGACGAGGATTACCTGAGTGACCTGAACCGCAGCCTTGAGATCAACCAGGCCACCCACCTGCAGCGTCGGGGCGGTTTCCGCTATCGCGATCGCAATCAGTATTTCGAGAGCTACCTCAATGATTACCAGACGATCAGCGACCGCATCGCCGACGTCAATAAACCTTATGCCCAGCTTCCGGAAGTTATCTACGGCACCACCCGGGAACTGGGCTGGCTGGAAACCGGGTTGGAAAGCCAGTACACCCTGTTTTACCGGGATAACGAAAACCTGACCGGACTGGACCGGGCCAACGGTCAGCGCCTGCGGGCGATACCGGAGCTGGCGGTGCCGCTGCGAACCCTCTGGGGCTTTAGCCGGCCGTCGGTCAGTGTCGATTACACCCGATACGAGCTGGATGACTACACGTTGGGCGACGGCAGCTTTGACCGTACCGTGCCTGTGGCCGAATGGGACAACGGGCTGTACTTCGATCGCCAGTCCCGTGTTTTCGATGTGCCCTACAATCAGACCCTGGAGCCCCGGCTTTACTACGCCTGGGCCGATGCTGATGCCGATCAGAACGACATTCCGGATTTCGATACCGACATTCAGGCCTTTCGTTTTGACCAGCTGTTCCAGCCGGACCGATTCACCGGCGGCGACCGGGTGGGTGACGCCAATCAGTTGACCGTGGCTCTGACCAGCCGTTTTAATGACCTGCTCACCGGGGCGGAGCGGGCCCGGTTCAGTATCGGCCAGGTCCAGTATTTCCAGGATCGGGAAGTCACCCTGTTTGGCGCGGGCTCCAGTACCCGAAGCCGTTCGCCATTGGCCGGTGAAGTGGTTCTGAATCCCCTCGACACCCTGGAGATACGCTCATCCGGCCTCTGGGATCCCGAGTCGGGCGAAACCGAGGAGGGGCGCAGTCAGCTGGTGTTTCACTCCGAGGACTACCGCTACCTCGCCAGCCTTGGCCACACCTACAGCAAGGATGAGATTGAACAGTCGGATGTTGCCACGGTTTTCCCGGTCAGTGATCGTGTTAGCCTGATCGGTCGCTGGGTATACGATTCCACGCTGGATCGGACGGTGGGGTCACTGGCGGGGCTGGAATACAACAACTGTTGCTGGAGTGTCCAGGTGGTGCATCAGAACTACCTGACCGATGATCGCGAACTCGAAAGCCGCGTGCTGTTTCAGGTTAAGCTCAAGGGGCTGGGCGGAAGTGGCGGCTCCTCCACCCGGATTGCCGAGGCCATTTACGGATTTGATGAGCGGGAGCGTCGCCGGTTTGGAACTCCCTGATCCGGCTGATGACTAACCCCGGATATCGTGCCCGCAGCTTACTTACTTACAAGAGGTGTTTATGAAGGCGACCCTTCGCCATGTTGTTAAAACGTTGCTGTTGGTGGCAGCCGTCACGCTGTCACTGACGGTGCAGGCGGAGCGTAAACTGCTCGACCAGGTGGTGGCGATCGTCGACGACGACGTCATCCTGCAGACCGAACTCGACGCCCGCATCAATACCATTACCGGACGCCTGAGTGCCCAGGGCACCGGGCTGCCGCCCAGGGCGATTCTGGAGGATCGGGTTCTGGAGCAGCTGATTACGGAATCCATCCAGCTCCAGATGGCCGAGAAAATGGGCATGCGGATCAGCGACAACGAGCTGAACGAGACCATGGACAACATCGTCGAGCGCAACGGCATGACCATGGCCCAGTTCGAACAGCAGTTGGCGTCCGAGGGTGTCACCTTCCGTCAGGCGCGGGAGCAGATCCGTAATGAAATGCTGACCAGCCGGGTCCAGCAACGCCAGGTTGGCAACCGGGTCCGGGTGACCGACCGCGAAGTCGAGAATTACCTGCAGGCCGTGGAGGCTCGGGGCGGCAACAACGCCGAGTACCGTCTGGCCTATATCTTCATCGAAGTGGATGACCCGAACAGCGAGGCTTCGGTTGACGCGGCCCGCGAACGGGCAGAAAACCTGCGTCAGCAGATCGTCGATGGCCGCGATTTCCGGGAAGTGGCGGTGGCGGAATCCGATGCCAGTAACGCCCTGGACGGCGGCGACATGGGCTGGCGTTCCGAAAGCCAGCTGCCATCATTGGTCGCCCCGGTGGTGCCCGAGCTTGCCGTTAATGAGCCTTCCCCGGTGCTCGAAAACAATAGCGGTTTCCATCTCGTGATGGTGATGGACCAGCGCGGCGGCGGGCAGAAACAGGTGATCCAGCAGCACCGGGTTCGCCACATCCTGATTCGCCCGTCAGAGGCCGTGCCCGATGCCCAGGCCGAGGCCAGGATCCGCGATATCTTCCGGCAGCTCCAGGAGGGCGCAAACTTTGCCGATCTGGCCCGGGAATTTTCAGATGACCCGGTCTCCGGTTCCGATGGCGGCAATCTGGGCTGGGTGAGTCGGGGGCAGATGGTTCCGGCGTTCGAGCAGGCCATGTTGGCAGCGGATCTGGGTGAGCTTCGCGGACCCTTCCGGTCGCAATTTGGCTGGCACATCCTGCAGGTGGAGGAGCGTCGCCAAAAGGATATCAGCGGTGATGTCGAAAAGGCGGAAGCCCGCCAGGCAATCTACCGTCGCAAGTTCGAAACCGAGCTGCAGAACTGGCTGCGGGAAATCCGGGACGAGGCCTTTATCGAATTCAAGGGTGAGTACGCCCGTGAGGATGCCGTTGAAGGAGAGAGCAGCGAGTCATGACGGCCCCCGCGATCCTTGCGCTGACGGCCGGTGAACCGGCCGGAATCGGCCCGGAACTCTGTCTGCAGCTGGCAGGCGAGAGCCGCGAGGCCGGAATTGTGGTGGTCGCCAGCAAAGCCCTGCTGGCCGCCCGGGCGAAAATGCTCGGCCTCGACGTATCGCTGCACGACTGGCAGCCGGGGCAGTCTCCGGTCACAACGCCTGGGCAGCTTTCAGTGCTCGAGACCCAGGGTTGTGTCAGCACCGAGGCTGGCGTCCTTGATCCGGCCAACAGCGCCTATGTCCTCGAAACGTTACGGACGGCTGCCGAGGGGTGCCTGCGGGGCGATTTCGACGGAATGGTCACGGCCCCGGTGCACAAGGGCGTGATCAACGAAGCGGGGATCGCGTTCAGCGGTCATACCGAATTCCTGCAGGAACTCTGCGGTGTCGAACGGGTGGTCATGATGCTGGCCACCGAGGGCTTGCGGGTGGCGCTGGTAACCACCCACTTACCGCTCAAGGATGTATCGGCGGCCATAACGCCGGAACGCCTGAGCCAGGTTACCCGAATTCTCGATGCCGACCTGAGGACATTCTTCGGGATTGAACACCCCCGTATCCTGGTGGCGGGCCTGAATCCCCACGCCGGCGAGGGGGGGCACCTCGGTCGCGAGGAGATCGAGACCATTGAACCGACCCTGGAACGGCTCAGGAGCGAGGGCATTCAGCTGACCGGCCCCCTGCCGGCCGATACCCTGTTTACCCCCCACTGGCTGGATAACGCGGATGCGGTGCTGGCCATGTACCATGATCAGGGCCTGCCGGTACTGAAATTCCAGGGCTTTGGCCGAGCGGTCAACATTACCCTGGGGCTGCCCATTGTCCGCACCTCCGTCGACCATGGCACCGCCCTGGATCTTGCCGGTACCGGCCGGGCCGATGTCGGCAGCCTGCGGACCGCTCTGGGGGTTGGCGCGCACATGGCCCGCTGTCGGAAAGCTGCTAACCAAGAGGCACGCCCGTGAGTAACAAGCCCGGCCACCAGGCCCGAAAACGATTTGGCCAGAACTTCCTGCACGATCCCGGGGTGATTGAACGGATCGTACGCGCCATCAACCCCAAGCCCGACGACGCGATTGTCGAGATCGGGCCGGGTCTGGGGGCGATCACCGAGGAAATCCTCGCGGTGAACCCGAGACTCCAGGTGGTGGAGCTGGATCGTGACCTGATTCCGGTGTTGCGCACCAAGTTCTTCAATTATCCGGAGTTCCGCATCCATGAGGCGGATGCGCTGAAGTTCGACTTCAGCCAGTTGGTCGAGGGTGGCAACCGCCTGCGCATCATTGGCAACCTGCCGTACAACATCTCGACACCTCTGATCTTCCACCTGCTGGGGCAGGCGGGCGTGGTCAAGGACATGCATTTCATGTTGCAGAAAGAGGTGGTCCAGCGCCTGGCGGCGGTTTCGGGCGACAATAATTATGGCCGGCTGGGGATTATGGCCCAGTATTTCTGCAAGGTGCAGCCCTTGTTCGAAGTGGGACCGGGCGCGTTCCGGCCGGCACCGAAAGTGGATTCCGCCATCGTGCGTCTGGTCCCCCACGAGACCCTGCCGCATCCGGCCAAGGATCTGGGGACCTTGCAGGCGGTGGTCCGGTCGGCGTTCAATGCCCGCCGAAAGACGCTGCGCAAGGCGCTGGGCGGGATGATTTCCGTGGAGCAGTTGCAGAGTCTGGGGATCAACGACGGCCTGCGCCCGGAAAACCTCAGCCTCGCCGACTACGTATTGATTGCAGACCTGTTGGTTGACGAGAAAGCCAACGGGCACCGTTCCGATGAGGTAAGTAATGACTGACTACGCCATAGGCGATATTCAGGGCTGTTACGACCGGTTGCGGGATGTCCTGGCGCAGGTGTCGTTTTCACCGTCCCGGGACCGTCTCTGGGTGGCCGGGGATTTGATTAACCGCGGCCCCGCCTCGCTGGACACCCTGCGTTACATCGAGAGTCTGGGGAGCTCGGCGGTCGTGGTTCTCGGCAACCACGACCTGCACTTGCTGGCGGTGGCGCTGGGCGGTCACCCACCGCGCCGGAAAGATACGCTGGCGGACATCCTGGAGGCGCCGGATCACGACCGGCTCGTTGCCTGGCTCAGACAGCAGCATCTGTGCATCCGGGACTCCGCCCGGAATCTGGTTATGGTCCATGCCGGTGTGCCCCACATCTGGAGCGTCGATCAGGCCGTGGCCTACGCCCGGGAAGTGGAGGCCGTGATTCGCGGTGATGACGCCGAGGAGTATTTTGCCCACATGTATGGCAACGAGCCGGACCGCTGGGACGAGCATCTCAGTGGTATGGAACGTTGGCGGGTCATTACCAACTACTTCACCCGCATGCGGTTCGTCGCCGAAGACGGAACGCTGGAACTGGCGACCAAGGAGGCGGCGGGCAGCGCGCCCAATGGGTATAAGCCTTGGTTCGAGTACCCTCGGGGCGACGACGTCCGAGTGGTGTTCGGACACTGGGCGGCGCTCGAGGGCCAGACCGGCAGCGATCAGTTTATTGGCCTGGATACCGGCTGTGTCTGGGGTGGTGTGCTGACCATGATGAATCTGGATACCGGAGAAAAGATCCACTGTGACTGCTGAGCGCGTAGATCAGGGTTGTCGAGGCTTCATGCGCCTCCCGCTGGTGATCGGTGCCCTCTGCGCCCTGTTTGGGGTCATGGCCGGTGCCTTTGGCGCTCATGGCCTGCGTGGTATCGTCAGTGAACGGGGGCTGGAGGTGTTTCAGACCGCCGTGACCTATCAGATGTACCACGCCATCGCCCTGGTCGTGGTGTCGGCCCTGGCGCTGACCGGGCTGAGCCGCAGGCTACTGTCGGTGGCCGCCGGATTCTTCCTTGTGGGTATACTGCTTTTCAGTGGCAGTCTTTATGTGCTGGTGCTGACGGATCTTCGCTGGATCGGTCCGGTCACACCCCTCGGCGGGGTGTGTTTTATGATTGCCTGGGCATTGCTGGTGATTGCCGGGTTGCGGCCGCTCGGGCTCCGAGCGGAGTGAGGAACAGAGGTAGAAAGCCTATGCAAGTTGAGGTGAATGGCGATGCGATGGAGCTGCCGGTCGGCGCAACCATCCTGACCCTGATTGAAAACATGGCCCTGGCGGGCAAGCGTCTGGCCGTAGAGGTTAACGAGGACATCGTACCGCGGAGCCAGCACCGGGAATTCGTTCTCAGTGAGGGCGACCGGGTGGAAGTTGTCCACGCGATTGGCGGTGGCTGATCGTGTATTCCATGACAAATTAACAACCGCAGGAAGGTTATGAGCGAGACTCCCGAGATTCTGCTTCCCGAAGACAAGCCCCTGGAAATTGCGGGCCGCGTCTATCAGTCGCGTCTGCTGGTCGGTACTGGCAAGTACCGTGATCTGATGGAAACCGGTCATGCCATCGAGGCCAGTGGCGCCGAAATTGTGACCGTGGCCGTGCGCCGGACCAATCTGGGGCAAAATCCGGATGAGCCCAATCTTCTGGATGTCATCTCCCCGGAAACCTACACCATCCTGCCCAACACGGCCGGCTGTTACACCGCCAAGGATGCAGTGCGAACCTGCCGGCTGGCCCGGGAGCTGCTGGACGGTCATGACCTTGTGAAGCTGGAAGTGCTGGGGGAGGAGAAAACCCTGTACCCGAACATGACCGAAACCCTGGATGCGGCAGAAACGCTGATCAAGGATGGTTTCAAGGTAATGGTCTACTGTTCCGACGACCCGCTGCTGGCGAAGCGTCTGGAAGACATGGGCTGTGTTGCCATCATGCCTCTGGGCGCGCCCATTGGCTCCGGCCTGGGCATTCAGAATCGATACAATATCCGGCTGATTGTCGAGAACTCGAACGTACCGGTCTTGGTCGATGCGGGCGTCGGTACCGCATCCGACGCGACCATCGCGATGGAGCTGGGTTGCGACGGCGTGCTGATGAACACCGCCATCGCCCAGGCCAAAGACCCGATCAAGATGGCCAACGCCATGCGCCTGGCGATTGAAGCCGGTCGTGAAGCCTATCTGGCCGGGCGCATGCCCAAGAAGCTGTACGCCAGTGCATCCTCGCCCATTGATGGCACCTTCTTCTGATCTGGGGCACAATCCCCACTACGAATAAACGAGGGCCGGCACCCGATGACCGGCCCCGACAACGACAAATCAGAGCGCTGCAGTCCTGTCATGACCGATCAGAAACCGAGTCGCCGTGAGGCGATCCTTCACGCCCTCGTGGAGCTCCTGGAAACCGATCCCGGGGCCCGTATTACCACCGCGGGTCTCGCCAAATCCGTGGGTGTTACCGAGGCCGCCCTATACCGCCACTTCCCCAGCAAGCGGAAAATGTTCGAGGCTCTTATCGAGTTTGCCGAGGAGGCCGTCTTTTCCCGCTGCCAGCTGATCCTGCAGGAGCAGGAGGATGTCCGGGTGCGGCTGCAACAGCTGGTGCATCTGGTACTGGTGTTTGCCGAGCGCAATTCCGGCCTGTGCTGTGTGCTGACCGGTGATGCGCTGATGGGGGAGAACGAGGCCCTGCGCAAGCGGGCATCCCAGTTCTTTGAACGCCTGGAGACCCAGGTGCGTCAGGCGCTCAAGGAAGGGGAAATTCGCCAGGGATTGCGCCCGCGAACGAGCGCGGCGCGTGGTGCGGACTTTGTCCTGGTGTTCCTTGAGGGTCGGATTCAGCGGTTTGTGCGGTCCTCGTTCGCCCGGTTGCCGTCGGCGGACTTTGAGGAAAGCTGGTCGCTGGTCGCCGAGGGTGTCTGGGCCTGAGCGTTCAATCGTAGCCCGAGGCCTTCCGGAGTATTTCGCGAACCGGTGCCCAGATCGCCGGTGCCGAAATCAGAATGTCGCGGCCATAGAGATCGGCGGGATAGCCCTCCGGCACACTCCCGAAGTGCCCGGCGGTTGCGCCGGCTTCCAAGGCGATCAGACGCGCCGCGGCAAAGTCCCAGGGGCTGACGTTTTCATAGTAGACATCCAGGCGGCCACAGGCGACCCAGCAGATGTCGAGGGCCGCGGAGCCGATGCGCCGCAGGTCGCGGCACTGGTGAATCATGGCGTCGAGTCGTGCCACCAGGGGGCCCAGGCTGTCCTTGGTGTATGGGAAACCGGTGGCGAACAGGGCATCGCGCGGGACCGTTGCACCGCTGTGGCTGATCGCGCGGCCATTCAGGGTCGCGCCTTCGCCCTTGGTGGCCCGAAAGGTCTCGCCGGGGAAGGGGGCGTGGACCACGCCGGCCCGAACCCTGCCTTGTTCGGCGTAGGCAATCGAGACGGCGACCTGTGGGTGGCCGTAGGCATAATTGACGGTGCCATCGATGGGGTCAACGATCCACAGCGGCGTGTCCAGTTCCTCAGCCTGGCTCAGGTCCGGCATGGTCTCTTCTGACAGGATGCGATGGTCGGGGAACCGCTTACGGATGGCTCCGGTGATGAATTCGTCGGCCATCACATCGGCGTGGGTAACCAATTCCGTTTGCTGTTTGTAATCCGTCCGCAGGGTGTTCTCATCCCGCTCCCGCCGGATCAGTTCACCGGCTTCCAGAGCCAGTTGTTCAGCAAAGTCGGTAATCGCTCGGAGAGAAACGGTATCGGACACGGCGCCCCCATGGCTGTCTTGGGAAAGAGTGAGGGCGCCAGTCTAACACGCCGGGATCAGAGGCTGGTCAACCAGTCCTCCATCTTGTCCATGGCCTTGACCAGGCGCGGACAAGCCTGCTGCACGAAGGCGTCGCCCAGGTCGTGATCGGCGTAGTCACCGCCGGCCAGCTTCAGGGCGTCGGCACCGTCAAAGTCGACGAATGCCAGGCGCGCACCCAGATGATCCGGAACAAAGCCAAAGTCGCTGGCGGGCAGAATCGCCACCCCGGTGTTTTCGAGCAGGGACGTACAGAACGCCTGGCTGGTCTTGATGTCCCGTTTCGCGAGCTGGTCGCGGAAGTTCGAGAAATCCGGGAACAGGTAGAATGCGCCCTCGGGCTTCTGGACCACCGCGCCCATGGCGGTCAGGCGCCGATGCACGTATTCGCCAATGACCTTGAGAACCCGCCGGGATTGCACCAGGTATTCATCGATGTCGTCACCGCCGTCGAACGCCGCTATGGCCGCGTACTGGATCGGGGCGCTGGTGGAGGTGAAGGTTTCGCTGGCGATGATGGCCATGGCATCCAGCAGGGGTCGCAGCTCGGGTGGGAAAATGAACGTACCGAGGCGCCAGCCGCCAGCGCCGGCCCACTTGCTCAGGCCCGTGCTGATGATGGTCCCTTCCGGGTAGTAACGGGCAATGGACTTGTGTTTACCCTCGAAATGGACCTCGCCGTAAATCTCGTCGGAGAGCAGGATGAGCTTGTACTTGCGGGCGACATTGGCGATTGCCAGCAACTGGTCGTCCGTGTAGGTGCAGCCGGTTGGATTCGACGGATAGTTCAGGATCAGGATGCGCGGACGGGACGGGTCGTCCCGGCAGATGATGTCCAGTTCCTCGGCGGTAAGTTGCCAGTTGTTTTCGGCGTGGGTGGGTAGCCAGTGCACCGAACGGCCGATAATCCGTGCTTGCGGTGCGTAGGAAACCCAGCTCGGGCGCGGAATCAGCAGATCACCGTAATAGGCCAGCTGCAGGATAAACAGCAGTTCCTTGGAGCCGGGGCCGATAAGCACGTCCTCCCAGGTGCAACGCATGCGCTCGCTGCGATTGATGTAACCCGCGATGCTTTCGCGCAGCCCTTTCAGGCCCTTGACCGGCAGGTAGTCCTTTTCGTGGGCGTGCGCCTTCAGCGCATCGACCACTCTCTCGGGCACCGGAAACGGAGACTGCCCGAGCCCCAGTTTGATGATGTCCTTGCCGTCAGCCTTGAGCTGGTTGCTCAGTTCATTGATGCGGAGAGTGGAAGAGGGTTGGATACCCCGAACATTCAGGTTAATCGCATAGCGGTGATCGGATTGTATGTCCATTGTCCCTGTCTGTGGTTTGGAAGTGACAGGTTCAGTATAGGTAACCCAAACATACCTGTGACCGGGCACAGGATAGGTGATTGCCGAATCCGGAAGGGGGACTTTAGTCGGAGTCGGGTAAGCCGAGCTGGTTCAGCACCCGATTGAAGTCCGATCGCAGTTGCTCCGCATCCGGCCTTTGCCGGGAAAAGGCCGCCCGGAAGTGGCGCTCCTCCCCGACAGTGCCGGGGATCGCGGTAACCTCGGAGAGTTCCGGGTACTGCTTCTGGTATGTTCGAATCAGGTAGTTGCACGCGGTTTGCTCGCAGATAAAGAGATCCATCCGGTCCAGGGCAACCATGCGGAGACCGGCCAGGTCTGGCTGTTCCTGGCGCATGGTTCTGACCTCGGCCTGGTCCTGTGCGAGCCAGTCCATAAACGCCGGGTCGTAACTGTACGAGGCGGAGATGCCCAGGCGCAGGTTGGCCAGATCGTCGAATTCGGACCAGGACAGATCGGTGTCCTTGCGGGCATAGAACACGTCCCGGGCCGTGCTGATCGGGTCGGTGAACAGATAGTAGCGCTCGCGCTGGGGAGACGCGGTCAGGGAGAACAGGAGGTCGGCGGTGCCATTGCGGACCATCAACTCGGCTCTGGCCCAGGGCAGGATCCTGAACCTCGGGGCGTAGCCCATTCGCTCGACAACGGCCCGGACGGTCGCGACATCCTGCCCCCGAAGCGTGCCATTCTCGAGGTACTCGAAAGGGGGGTACTCTGTGGTAACCACTTCCAGAACAGGGGCTGGTTCGGACTGCACCGGCATGGCGGCCCATAGAATCAACATGCTGATAACGCGCCGAATCAGCATAGGCTCGGTCTCCACTTGCGGTTGTGCGTCCCTCTGTTCTGAAGTCTAGCTGATTTGCCCGGGAATTCTGGCAATCCGGAGGCATTGCGGGAAGATCGGGCCAGACTCAGCGAGAGCGTATCCAGACCTCCACCCGGCCATTGCGTTGCTGGCCGCTGTCCCCACCGGCCATCCCCACCGGCATGTAGTGACCGTAGCCAGTATAGGCGATGTCACCCATCCCAAGATCGGAGAGCGCCTTGCGCACCGAAAGCGCCCGAAGTTCGGAAATCATCTGCGCCCGCAGCTCGTTGCTCTGCTGGTCCGCGAAGCCGATCAGCATCAGATCGTCGGCAGTGCGGTCGTTGCTGCTCATGAAGTCGGAGACCCGGTGTAAGTCCCGTCGGGCTTTGTTGTCGAGCCGGGTTCTCCCCTCCGAGAACCGGAAATTGACGGTCAGGCGCCGGTAATTCTCGGTCAGGCGACGGAATGTCTGCGGGGTGCTGTGGTCCAGCTCCGGTTTGACCGCGATCGGATTCTGGGAAATGAACCCGGAGCGGGAAACGATTGCCTGACCTTCCTCGCCCAGCACGAAATCAATGAAGCTTGCCGCCAGGGGCGTTGTTGCATTACCGGGCGTGTACATGAACAGGCGACGGGCAAGGGGGTAGTCCTCACTGGCTACGGTCAGCTGGTTGGGTTTGAGTGCCGGGGCATCGCCGTCAGAGATCGCCAGTACCTTGCTGTTTCGCACCGAGGCCAGTCCGGCGAAGCCGATGCCCGATGGGTCCTGGCTGACATCGTCAGAGAGCTGGTCGTTGGATTCATAGCGCTTGGCGGATGGGGCCAGGGGATAGGCTTTGCCCAGCACCAGGCTCTTGAATGTGTCCCAGGTACCCGAGCGGTCATCACGGGCATACAGGTGGATGGTCTGGTTGTCGCCACCGACTTCGGACCAGTTCCGGATCTGGCCGGCGAAGATCCTGCCCAGGGTTTCGATGCTGAGCTGATCCACCGGGTTGGATGGATGCACCAGGACCGCGAGGCCGTCGATGGCAATCACATGCTCGCTGTCGAGATCGTTCAGGTTGGCTCGCCCGGCCATCTGCGACACTTCCCCGGGCTTGGCGGGACGGGACGAGGCCCAGATGTTCGCCGTGCCATTGTTCAGCGCCTTGAACCCGGTGCTTGAGCCGTGGGCGGCAACCAGGGCGCGAACGCGGGTACCGGATTGCTGGCCCGTCAGTACCTTTTCGTTTTCTTGGCCGTTGCTGCGGGTCGTGACCGGGTCATTGCCCTGGCGATCCAGGAACCCCTCCACGAGCATTGGCGCGAGAGTCGCTCCAATGGTGTTGGAGCCGTGGATCGCCAGGTCTTCGGCGTGGGCCAGGGGCATCCACAGGGCGAGTGCCAGAAAAGCGCTGCGCAGAGCCATGGGGAAATGGCGTTGTTTCATCCTAAAACCTCGTGACAACAAATAGTTAGCGTTGCCGGAAGAATGCGACAGAAATGTGACAATATTGTTTCAGTTGCAGGTGGGGAGGTTTTGGCCCGGGCGACCTTTGGGCGAAAAGTGTTAAGCAGGCCGCGGTGTCTGAGTGATTTGTGGCTTATAGTTGCCGTTCCGCAGTAACAAAAATACACAAATTGCGGGGTCAATAATGAGCCATCCCTCGTCCGAGGCCAGCGGCGGCGATCACGTTCGTCCCGATCCGGGATTGCCGTTACGCCGGGTTTTGATTGTTGATGATCATCCCCTCTTTTCCCAGGGGCTGGCGGGCCTGCTGACGCAGGCGTTGCTGGTCGCGTCGGTTGATCTGGCCGATTCGGTTGACCAGGCAGCAGCCCTGTTGGCGGCACCCAACAAGGTCGATCTGGTGTTGCTGGATGTCTCGCTGCAGGGTGAGACCGGGCTGATGCTGTTGCCTCGAATGATTGCCCGGGAGCCTCCGGTGCCCGTGGTCGTGATCTCCAGTTCCGAGGATGAAACAACCGTTCGGGCGGCACGTGCCGCCGGAGCCCGGGGCTTCCTGCCGAAATCGGCCGGGCGTACCGCGCTGTTCAGCATGTTCCGGACCATCAGCCGGGGCGGCGAGTATTTTCCGGGACGGCCGCAGCCGGCGGCCCAGGTCCAGCCGCTGACGCCCCGGCAGATGGAAGTGTTGTCGCTCCTGGCTCAGGGCTTTCCCAACAAACGGATCTGCCAGAGCCTCAACCTGACCGAGCACACGGTCAAGACCCATCTGAAGGCGATCTTTGCCCATCTGGGAGTGCATAACCGCACCGAGTGTGTCAGTCAGGCACGCCAGGTGGGCTGGCTGTAACCGGTGCATCGGCGGTTAGTGGATCGCAGGGCGCCAGGGGCGGGGCGTCCGCGGCCAGCCTGACGTCAATCCAGAAGGTACTGCCAGCGCCGGGCTCCGCCGTGACCCCGCAGGCACCTTCGATCATCCCGGTCAACTCTTTGACAATGGCGAGCCCGAGTCCGAGTCCCGCCGAATTGTCCCGGCCCTTGCCGCCACGGACAAAGGGCTGGAAAACCGAGTCCTGAAGCTGCTCGTCGAGGCCATTGCCGTTATCGCCGATGCCGATTCGTATGGCGGTGTCCCGGTACGTCGTGGCAATGCGAATCTCGTCGCCGCCACTGTGATCAATGGCGTTAAAAACCAGGTTTTGCAGTGCCCTTAGCAGGAGCTCCGGATCGGCTACCACCTGAACATCCGGACCCGCGGAGGCGCGGTAAAGCTGAATGTTGTGCAACGTGGCGTGATCAACCGTGAGGTCCACGAGCTGATCCAGCAAGGTGTCCAGATCCACGACCTCATTCTGCGGTTGAACCATGCCCTCGTTGATGCGGGATATGTCGAGCACGGTGCCCAGCAAACGCTGAAAGTGACTGACCGTGCCCTGCAGGCGCCGGACCAGGCCTTGCTGCTCAGGGGGCAATGGGGCCGTCGACAGGTTGTCCAGGGTCAGGCCGATGATGTTCAACGGCTGGCGAAGGTCGTGGCTGGCGACGGTAATCAGGTGACTTTTGCGCTCGCTCTCTTCTGCTGCTGTCTGGTGCAGGAGACTGACCAGCTGCTGGTCGAGGAAGTGTGCCCGGTGTCGGTATTCGCTGAGCCAGGCCCCCACCATGCCGATGGTGTTCGCGGTGAGGACAAAAAACAGATTGACCATGATGGCGCCCGGCATCAGCCCGATTGACAACTCTGCAACCAGGTAGCCGAGGATGATAATGGCTGAGGCGAGGGAGGCCGAAAAGAAGGGCAGGCCCATGGCAAAGTAGCCGAACATCAGCATCAGCAGCATGCCCTCGTAGGGCAGCGGAAAATCCCGGAGTCGGGCCGCGGCGATGATGGCAACCACGCTCAGGCCGCCGACCAGATAGGCCAGGGTGTAAAGGCGCTCGAATCCGAGGTCCCCGGGCCACCGGCAGTATGAAAACCACCAGACCAGGACGATGACCGGACAGGTGACCCACAGCCGGATGGCCGCCGTAATCCTGGCCAGATCCGGCGGCAGCATCGCGAGGTCCAGCAACACGAACCCCCCGAAGATCAGCAGCCCGGCGGCGGAAACCAGGCGAGCGCGCTCCCGGACCGCCGCCGCGCGCAGTCGGCGGTAGCGGGGTTCGAGATCGGGACCGAATCGTAGGCGCCGGAACCCGGTTGATTGCTGCGATCTGATTGTCTGGGTATCCATCGACGCCCACCTGCCGTTACGGAGCACTCTGCAGTGTAATGCCCGGCGCCCGGAGAAGACGGGAGTGGGTGCACATTATGGCGGATTGCTGCCGAGCATCTTCAAACGGGCCCAGGTGTGTTGCTTGTTGTCCGGAAAGTACTGGTCCAGGAGTCTGGCCTGTTGGGCCGCCTCGTCACCGTCGGCCAGTCCGGATTCCCTCAGCCGGGCAAGGGCCTCGCGGTATTGCCGGTAACGGGCATCGAAGTCCTCGCGCTCCTGCAGGTAGCTGGTCACACTGGCCGCGGCGTCCGGGGACATGCCCTGGTCCATCAGCTTCTGGCCGGCGCTCTCGGGAGAGTCGGCGGTTTTCATGATCTCCATCCGCTGCCGGTTTTCCTCGTTGCTCTCCAGGAGCCGGCGTTCGGTTTGAAGCAGGGGCTCCGGAAGCTGGTTGCGGTGCCAGTCGATCAGCGCCGTTTTTGCCGAATCGGACAGGTCCGTCCGGCGGGCGATGGCCAAGGTCTCCAGAGTGTACTCGCCGTAAGCTTCCTCCATGCCAAAAAACGCCTGGTGAGCGTCCGGGCTGAACACGGCCTGTCGGAGCTGCTTGAGATCCGTGAAGGCCTTTTCCAGCATTTGCTGCTGATACGCGGGGTCCTTCCGAAGCGTCGGGTCCAGCGGGGTGGCCTGCATGGCCAGCGCCTGCTGCTTGTAGTCGAGATACTGGTCCAGGAGGGCCATGGCTTGCTCGGCGGCTTCCCGAGGGAGGCTTGCGAAAGCCAGTGTCCGGATGCGTTCCAGAGCTTCGTCGGGCGACACTTCGCCAACAGTGCTCAGGAAGTAGTCGAAGAAATCCCGGGTCCCCAGATCGACGATCAACCTGCCGGAGGCATCGGCCTTCAGTGCGCCGTCAATGTCGGTACCTTCAAGCGAAGCGGCGAACGGATCAGGCCCCAGGGTGGTTGGTGTTCGGGCCGTGATGGCCGGGGTAGCTGTGGTCTGGTGCTCGGGGCCAGTCTGGGCGGTGCTGCCTCCTTGTGGTTTCCGGGCGGAGTCCCTGGCGGCCGGCTGGGCACTGGGGGCGTCGCTGTCGGCGGTAACCGCCCGGGTGATGTCCCCGGGCGAATACAGCCACATCGCACCGCCGGCCACCGTGGCCGACAGTACGATGGCGGCGAGCCATCGACGGTACTTAACGTGACGATGTCTCATGCCGGCCTCACAGACCGCGGTTTTTCAGGCGGTTGGCCTGTGCCCGGTAAAGCGATACCGGATTGGTCCACAGGGAGCGGGCACCGAACAGGTGGTTGATGGCATCCACATGGTTCATGGAGTAGTGGGTGCCGATCACGTTGCCCATTTTGGTGGAGCAGACGCCGACCAGACCGTCGTTGGGCTCGCTGCCGAACGCCAGTGAGGTGATGCCCAGGAACGGATCGGAAACATCGAGAATGTTGGTCCAGACAGAACGGCCGGTCCACGAGAAGTACTTGATGCGATTGCCGTTGATCCAGACGTTTTCGTCGGTGCCGGAGCAGGAGGAGCGGTTCACCCCCTTCCAGCCGAGGGCATCGTTCAGCGCAGTGGTGCCTGGCGTGGTCAGGGTCTCAAGGGCAGCCACGCCATCCTGGGGGTTGCTTGAGCCGGAAAGCGCGTTCACCAGATCGCCCAGGGCGTTGGCGATGGCTTGTGCGCCGCCTTCAACGTAGCTGCCAGGCGGGATGATGCCGCGCACCACATCGGCCACTTTCGAGCCCTTGTTGACGCCATCGATCGAGGTGATGGAGGCAATCTTGTGGGGAATGAGCGATGCCGTTACCCGGGACGTGGGTGCGCCCTGGCTGTGGGCCATGAGGTTGACCCTGGAGTGGCCCAGGCCGTTGACGTAATTGGCCAGTTGCTGACCGCGTTGTTCACTGCTGTTGACGAAGGAAACGCTGGCGGAATAGACCTTGGCACCGCTGCGTTCCAGGTTCCAGGGGATGGTGTGGAAGTAGTTGACCAGCCCGCCGATGGTATTGAAGCCGGTGACACCGTGGACCAGTACGATCGGGTACCGGGTCTGGGTGTAGCTGGCGTGGGTAAGGAATGAGGCTGACAGCATAACAAGCCCCAGCGCAATGGCTGCGGTAGTTCGAATACGCATGATTAACTCCTGTTGTTTTTGTAGGCGACCGCTTCGGTGGCGGCCATTGGTCGTTAATGCGTCGACGATTATTCGCGCGAAAGCGCGGACGAGGAATCGCCCATTTGGGGGAGGAGGATCAGGAGAAGCGGTGGGGCTCGAGTTCCATATGCAGGATGCGCTGGCCGAGCATGATCACACGGCCGGTATAGCGCTCTTCGCCGGTCGACGTGAAGTCAAACAGGAAGCGGCGCCAGACTCTCACGCGGCCGTTTGCGTCCCGTTTGAACCAGATGCCGCGAAGGTAGACGGCGTCATCCAGCAGCATGACGTCCATGGTCTTGCAGTAGCGACGGGCAGCCTGGAGTACAAAGTCCTTTATGGCTTTGGCGCGCCACCAGTACCAGATGGCGAAGGCGGCTAAAAACAGCCAGAAAAGGGTTCCCAGAGTCACGGTTTGGCGATCGATCCCGGTAAAAGTAAGGTGGAGCGCCAGCCTACCTTATTGCACCGCCTTGGGAAACTTGTCCGCTGTCTGTCGGTCGCTCAACATCTGCAGGAAATGATTGGTGAGAAGCTGGGCCTGGTCCACGTTAGTGCCCAGATGCTCGGATTCGTCACGCGCGCTTTCACTGCTCCGCACCGAGTGATTGCCCAGCTCCATCAGGCGGGCGGCCTGTTGCTCAACCTGTAAGCTCAGTGCTGATTGCTCTTCCGTCGCCCCCGCCACTTCGTGGGCGCAACTGGCGATGACCTCGATATCGCTCATGGTGGCATTCAGAGCGTCACTGGCTTCTGCTGCCATGCCTGCGGTCTGTTCACAGGATTGCACGCCATCGCCAATGGTACCCACCACGCCCTGGGTTTCCTCTTGCAGGGACGCGATCATGGTCTCGATCCTTCGGGTCGATTCGTGAGTTCGTTGTGCAAGGCCACGGACTTCGTCAGCCACGACGGCAAAGCCGCGACCGGAATCACCGGCCCGGGCGGCCTCAATGGCAGCGTTCAGTGCCAGCAAGTTGGTTTGCTCGGCGATGTCGGTGATGACGTCAAGCACCACGCCTATGGCGTTACTTTTCTCGGACAGCGCCTCAATCCGTGTGTTGGCGGTTGAAAGCTGGTCGCGGAGGCGGGACAGTGATTCATTCATGGTGATCATCTGCTGGCGGCATTGGCCGGCCGACGTTTCGGCATTACGGGTAGCGTCGTGGGTTCTTGTCGTGAGCTCACTGACCCGGCTGACGCACTGGGCGAGTTCTTCGAATGCCCGGGTAATGACCTGGATGTCATCCTGCTGGCTACGAATACTGGTGACCGAATGGTTGACCCATTCGACCGTCCGTTGTTTGCGTCCGTAAAGCGTTCCGATATTGGCGTGCATGCGGGCCGATACCGCTCGCAGGGTGGCATCCCGTTTTTCGCGGTCATAGGCTATCCAGGCCGCCTCGTCGCGCCTGCCAGTGTAGATCCATGGCATCGCCGGGTGAGTCTCGCAGCACACCTGTCGGGCGACAGACACGAACGGGCGCGTAATCACGTACAGCAGCACGAAGATGGGCAGTACCAGGACCTGGATCACAGTGGTGTGCGCGGCGGTCAGCTCAAAGAGGCCGACAACGGCAAGACTGGCGGCGAGCAGGCCATACAGACAAAGCAGTTTCCAGGTGATTGCCGGACTGGTCGCCAGGCACCGCCGAGGCACCTTGCCCTTGTTCCAATGCGCATAGACCCGCTCGGCCCTCTCGATCTGGGCCTCCGCTGGTCGGGTCCGCACAGACTGGTACTCGACGATCTCGCCGTCTTTTCGAATCGGGGTGACAAAGGCATCGACCCAGTAATGGTCGCCGTTTTTACAGCGATTCTTGACGATGCCTCGCCAGGACTCGCCCGATCTGATGGTTTGCCAGAGATCCTCGAAGGCGCCCGGCGGCATGTCCGGGTGTCGTATCAGGTTGTGGGGTTGGCCGAGCAGTTCCTGAACGGTAAATCCGGCAACCTCTGCGAACTCCTCATTGGCGGCGGTAATCTGTCCCTTCAGATTGGTGGTGGTAATCAGGTGGTAGTGGTCCGGGTACCGAAGCTCTCTCTGGGTGACGGGCTCATTCCGACGCATGGCAACTCCTCGTGGGCCTTGTCATTTTTGTTACCAGTACTATCGGCGGGTATGCCAGGGCGTCATATCCGAATAATGCAAAAAGTGCCTATACGCTCGCGTTTTCTCGTGCTTTGGTCGTATCCCGGCACGATTTTGCAATATGTGGCTAGGTTCGCGACATTTCCTGCTTATCCTGAGTGCTGAACCGCCAACGGCGGTTTCATCGACACGGGGGTACGGTCCATGCAGGTATTAGAAAAACAAGACTTCAAGGCACTGGTGGACAATCACCCACGCGCCATCATGCTGGCCACCACGGAACCGAAAATTGCGTACGTGAACCGGATGTTCCGGTCAGTGACGGGCTATCAACTCGACGAGGTTCTCGGTCGTGCTCCCTCGATCCTGAGTTCGGGGCTGCATTCGCCGGAGTTCTATCATTCGATGTGGCAATCTCTCAATCGGAACGGCCGATGGGAGGGACTCATCTGGAATCGCCGGAAGAGCGGCGAGGCCTATCCGCAGTGGTTAAGTATCTATCCGGTGGAAGACGATCAACAGCGTCTGCTCGCTGGCGTGTTCATGGATGTCGGTGATGTGACCGCGGGCCAGGAGCGTCTGGCGTCGCTGGCATACTACGACCCCCTGACTGAGTTGCCCAACCGGTCGCTGTTTCAGGAATTCCTGCGGGCCAGGGTCGCTCAGCGGCCGAGGAACCATGCCTGCTTTGCGGTGCTGTATATCGATCTGGACTTTTTCAAGTCGGTCAATGACCTGCATGGTCATGACTGTGGTGACCGGGTGTTGCAACAGGCCGCCCTCAGTATCCGAAGCTGCCTGCGTGTCGGCGACGTGGTAGCCAGACTGTCGGGAGACGAATTTGCCGCAATCATTGAACTGAATTCCCGGAATGAGCTTGAGGGAGTCTGTCAGCGCATGATTAACATCTTTCGCGCGCCCCTGGTGGCTGACAATCGGGAGTATTTTCTGTCCGCATCGGTGGGCGCGGCTTTGCACCCTCTTCATGGCAGGTCGGGCAGCGAGCTTTTGCAGAATGCCGACCGGGCAATGTACATGGCGAAAATGGCGGGTAGAGCGTGTTACCGGATCTACAGCGAGTTGGACAACGAACAGGGGAACTATAAACAGCGGGTTTCGGAGGCGCTGATGGCCTCCCTGAAGACCGCGCCGGAGGAATTCTCGGTGGTGTTCCAGCCACAATACACTCTGGCGACCGGAGCCGTCGCCGGCCTCGAGGTTTTGCTGCGCTGGACTCATCCGGAGTTGGGCGCCGTTCCTCCGGCTGATTTTATCCCCATTGCCGAGCAGCGCGGCCACATTCACGAACTGACCGGCCATCTGGTCCGGTGTATCCTGAAGGACCTGCCCAAGGAGTCGACATCGTTGCCGGCCGGTTTAACGTTGGCGATAAATCTTTCGGCCAGACAGATCCCGGATGCCCGTCTGGTAGAAGTGCTGGCCCCTCTGATATCCCGGATTCGACAACTGGGCTGGTTGCCAGAGGTAGAAATTACCGAAACCAACCTGATGCATCTGTCCAAAGCCTGCCTGGCCCGGCTCGGCGCGTTGCGGGATCAGGGTGTGATCGTGGCCATTGATGACTTCGGCACCGGTTATTCCTCGCTTGCCTACCTTCATGCCCTGCCGGTCCAGGTGCTCAAGATCGATCGGCAATTCATCACGCGGCTGGGCGGTGCCGGTAAGGACTCCCGCATTGTGTCCGCCATTCTGGGAATGGCGGATGCGCTTGAGCTGACCGTGGTCGCAGAGGGGGTTGAGACCCGGGCGCAATACCGTCAACTCCGGGAACTCGGCTGTGACCGGGGGCAGGGTTACCTGATGGCCAGACCGGGGAACTGGTCGGCAATAGAACCGCTGCTACTTGATGGGTATCAATGAAAGCGTAATTCGAGGGCGGGGTTTCCGGCTTTTGCAATATTTGGCTAGGGATGGGGCGGGCTATCGTTTACATATAGGTCTTTCTCTCCGATAGCCTGATTTATGACCAGTGACCTGCCTGAAATCCAGCTTGAATCCTATTTGAGGCTGAACCGCGCTTCCCTTGAGGAATGGCTGGCCGGACTACGTACGGTATACGGCTTCGAGCGTCTCAAGTGCACCGGGGGTGCAAGCCAGGAAGGAGTGGGCGCCCTTTCTGCCCTGCAAGCGGAAGGTGGGGACCTTGCGTGCATTTACGCCAGTCAGGATATGGAGATCGCTGGCGGTCGGGCTGAACACCTGTCTCTGGTTGTGCCCCTTGAGGGTGTTGTCGAGTTTGCCTCAGACAGCCTGCACTGGTCGCGATTGAACAATCCAGCTGTCGTGCCAGCGGCAACACGGTTCAACCTGTCCCTCTCAGCGGGCAGCCAGGTGATGTATCTGGCGCTGTCGTCGGCAGAACGGAGCCGGCTTGTCGATGATGGCCAATATGGCTGCCTGTCTGACGTGAACTGCCTTGTTACCAATTACCTGTTCCGGGCCGGTTTTTTTCTGGATGACGGACATGCCCGGGCCATGACCCGGGATCTGTTCCGTAGTCTGAAAGCGAAATTCGAGACCGGACAAGCCATTGCAGTACCCGACCGACCGGAACCGGACCGTCGACTGATTCGGGTGATCCGCAAGATCCAGCTTGAACCCAACTGGGAGTTTGACCTTCATGAACTTGCCAGTCATTCAGGGGTCAGTGAGCGTAATCTTTTTTACCTGATGAAGCGGGAAACCGGAATGACGCCCTATCGGTTCTTTCAGCGTTGCCGGTTATTGAGGGTCAGGCGGCGGCTGGTGGATTGCCGGTGCGAGTTGCCCCACATTTCCTGGTACGCCGCCGATGAGGGCTTTTCCCACCTTGGTCGGTTCGCGGCCCTGTACCGCCGGCATTTCGGGGAGCTTCCGAGTGAGACGGTTCAGTGGCGTCGGAATCTGCTGGTCCCGGCGGGGCTGTCGGCACAGGACGAGGCCGTCGGTTGATGGTCTGGGGCCCAAAAATAAAAAACCCGGCTCACCTCTCGGTGGCCGGGCTTTTTTTCAGGCCGCTCAGTGACCGGCCTTGTTGTGATCGCGTGCGAGCAAAATGTAGAACGCCGGCAACACAAAGATGGTGAACAGGGTGCCTATACCCAGACCGGCGCTGATGGTTAGGCCGATGGCGAAGCGGCTTTCCGCGCCCGGGCCGATGGCAATCAGCAGCGGTACCATGGCGAAGATCAGCGCCAGCGAGGTCATGATGATCGGACGCAGCCGGATCGCCGCCGCCTCGATCACCGCCTTGACCTTGTCCAGGCCCCGTTCGACCTGTAGCTGGTTGGCGAATTCCACGATCAGTATCCCGTTCTTGGAGACCACGCCGATCAGGGTGATCAGTCCCACCTGGGTGTAAATGTTCATGCTGGCGAAGCCAAGCACGATAAAGGCCATCGCACCGGCCACCGACATGGGCACCGACACCAGAATGATGAACGGATCGCGCCAGCTCTCGAACTGGGCCGCCAGCACCAGATAGATCACCAGCAACGACAGGAAGAAGGTCACCACCAGCGCGCTGCCCTGGGTTGCCAGCTGCCGGCTCTGGCCGGTGTAGTCGTAGCTGAAGCCTTGCGGGAACACCTCGTCGGCGGTCTTTTCCATGTAGTCCATGGCGGTACCGGCCGCCACGCCCGGCATGACCACGCCCTGAAGGGTCAGCGAGTTCTGCTGGTTGAACTGGGTCCGGTTGGACGGTTCCACATCGTTGCTGAAACTGACCACACTGCCCAGGGGAACCAGCTCACCGGTGTCGGCGCGGATGTAATAATCGCTCAGGGCCTGCGCGTCCAGGCGGAACTGCTGGTCAACCTGCGGGATCACCTGATAGGAGCGGCCTTCCATGCTGAAGCGGTTGATGTAGCCGCCACCCAGCATACTCGAGAGAGCCTGGCCAACGTCCTGCATGGACAGCCCGAGATCAGCGACACGGTCCCGATCGACATGGATGCGGGTGACTGGCCGGTCAAAGTTGATCGATTTTTGCAGGAACATGAAATTGCCGCTGCCCATGGCCTTGCCGAGCAGTTCGTCGGCTACCTGGTTCAACTGTTCGTAACTGTTGCCGGTGGTGATCACGAACTGGAACGGCAGGCCGCCACCGGAACCCGGGAGCGACGGCCTCGGGAATACGGCCGTCTGCAGACCTGTGACTTGCTTGAGTTCGGCATCCAGTTGGGGCTGGACTTCGAACTGGGTAATTTCCCGCTGACTCCACGGTGCCAGCTTAAAGCCGCCGAAGACCGCATTCGGCCCGGTGAAGCCGATGATCATAAAGTCTTCCTCGTACCCGGGCAGCTCCGACATCCGGGTCTGGATTTCGTCACCGTGTTCGGTGAGGTAGTCGAGAGTGGCGGTCTGTGGTCCGAGGCCCTGATAGAACAGGATGCCCTGGTCCTCGGTCGGGGCCAGCTCGTTCTGGCTCATCATGGCCATGAAGTAGATGGAACCGAGCACGACAACCGCGAAGAAGATGACGACAGACTTGGTCTCCATCAGCGAGCTGAGCGCTTTCCTATAACCGTTGGACAAGCCGTTGAAGCTGCGCTCCACCAGCCCTTCGAACTTGCCCGGATTGCCGTGGGGCTTCAGTACCAGGCCAGACAACATCGGTGACAGGGTCAAGGCGACAACGCCGGAAATCACCACCGCGCCGGCCAGAGTGAAGGCGAACTCGGTGAACAGCGAGCCGACCAGGCCGCCCATGAACCCGATGGGTGCGTATACCGCCACCAGCGTCGTGGTCATGGCGATGATCGGTACCGCCATCTCCCGGGCGCCCTTGATAGCGGCATCGAACCGGGTCTCCCCCTGTTCGATGTGACGATGCACGTTTTCAACGACGATGATGGCGTCGTCGACCACCAGGCCGATGGCCAGAACCATGGACAGCAGGGTCAGCAGGTTCAGGGAGAAGCCGAACATCAGCATGATAAAGGCGCCGCCGACCAGTGACAGGGGAACCGCCACGGACGGCACGATGGATGCGCGGATGGAACCGAGGCACAGGAAGACCACCACCAGCACGATCACCAGCGCTTCCAGCAGGGTCTTGATGACCTCGTTGATGGAATCCTCGATGAAGTCGGAGGCGTCATAGGCCAGACGGGCATTCAGGCCCGAGGGCAACTGGCTTTCGATGTCCGGGAGGGAATCCTTGACCAGGCCGGCGACGGTGAGGGGGTTAGCGCCCGGTGCCAGTTCGATGGCGACGTAGGTCGCCGGGTCGCCCTTGTAGAGGGCAAGCTGATTGTAGGATTCAGACCCCAGTTCCACCCGGGCAATGTCCTGCAGGCGGATCTGGGTGCTGCCGGACTGCTTCACCACCAGGTTGCGGAACTGGTCCGGATCGGCGACATCGGTGTCGCTGGTCATGCTGATCTCGGTGTACTGACCCTTGGTGTTGCCCACAGCCGCCTGATAGTTGTTGGCGCGGAGTTTGGCAACCACCTCCGGCGGGGTCATGTCGACCGCCGCCAGCCGTTCCGGATCGAGCCAGACCCGAAGCGCAAACTTGCGGCCGATCAGGTCGGCCTTGCCAACCCCCGGTAACGCCTGCAGCTTGGGCTGCACCACGCGGGTCAGGTAGTCGGAAATCTGAGGAACCCCAATTTCGCTGCTGTAGAAGGCGATGTACATCAACGCCGTGGAGTCACCGGTGGTGGAGGTGATCACCGGATCCTGGGCTTCAGCCGGCAGCACATTACGCTGACTGGCGACCTTGGCCTGGATCTCCGCCAGGGCCGCGTTGGCGTCGTAGTTGAGCACCATTTTGGCTTCGATGGTGGAGGTACCCTGGGAGCTGGTGGACGTCAGGTAGTCGATGCCACTGGCTTCGGCAATGGCCTGCTGAAGTGGTGTGGTGATGAAGCCCTTGATCAGATCGGAGCTGGCGCCGGGGTAGGCCGTGGTCACGGTCACCGTGGTGCTTTCGAGCTCGGGGTACTGGCGGATCTCCATCTCCATGGCAGCACGGGCACCGAGCAGCAGGATCAGGAGACTGACCACCGTCGCCAGGACCGGACGGTGGATAAAAATATCGGTAAATCGCATTATTCAGACGCCTCCTGCGACTCGCCGGACTCGTCCTGGATTTCGACCGGCTGACCGGCCCGCAGCCTTAACAGGCCCTTGGACACCACAGTCTCGCCCTCGCTTAGGCCTGACAGGATGGCGACCCGGCTGTTGCGGGTTTCGCCGGTACTGACGGTGCGGCGGGTAACAACTTGGGTTCCGTCTTCGTTCTCGCCAACAACAAAGACAAAGTCCCCGTAAGTGTTGTAGGAGACGGCGGTGCGAGGCACCGTGACGACTTCGTTGTCCCTGGGCTGGCGGGTCATGACCGTTGCAAACATACCCGGGCGAAGCAGGTTCTCCTCGTTATCGAGGGTGGCGCGGATTCGGACCGTGCGGGTTTCGGGGTTAACGGAGGTGTTGATGGCGCTGACCGTGCCTTCGAAGTCCTGATCGGGCACTGCGGCGACGGTCGCCAGCACCGGGTAGCCCGTTGCTACGTCCGGCAGATTCTTTTCCGACAGGGTGTAGTCCACGTAAATCGGATCAAGCATGTTGATCTCGACAATCGGGGTGCCCGTGGCAATGTATTCGCCACGGTCCACCATGCGGATACCGAGCCGGCCATCAAACGGCGCGCGGATGATCTTCTTGCTCAGCTGGGCTTCGGCCTCGTTGACGCGGGCGCGGGCGGCGTCGAAGTTGGCCTTGGCTTCGTCGTACTGGGACTGGGAGACGGCCCGTTTGGGCAGGAGGTCGGAGACCCGTTTGAATTCCTGCTCGGCAAGCTGGGCTTCGGCCCGACGGGTACGCAGCGCGGCCTGATCAATCGCCGAATCGATGCGGATAAGCACGTCACCCTTCTTGATGGTGTCGCCAGACTCGAAATTGATGGTCTCGATCACCCCGGGTACTTCGTTGGCCACTTCAATCCCGTTGACGGCTTCGATGCTGCCAACCGCCTTGATCGCGGGCGTCCACATTTCGGTCTGGGCCTGGACGGCGGAGATCTGCGCGGGCGGCCGCGGCTGACCCATCTTCTCTTGCATCTGGCCGAACTGGTAGAACTTGTAACCAAAAATGCCACCAAGGACGACACCAAGGAAAATGATAACAATCAGGAAGCGGGAGGCAGTGCGCATAATTCGGGTCCTGGGAATCGGAGTTTTATGTGTATTCCATAAAACATAGCATCCTATAAAAGTCGGACCGGTGTTGTCACCGGTTCGTCAGTATTTCTGCTTAGTCTATTCAGGCAGTTGCGGTCGTTTGTCGTGGTTCGGGCTTACGACCAGAGATGCTGGTATGGTGAATCAAGTAAGTGTCAGAATTACGATCGGACTTTAGCGAAGGATCAACAAATGCAGTGGATTCTCGGCCTCGCTCTGGCGGCTGCCGTCTTTGTCATTCTGAAGCAGTGGGGCGCCCTGACGCCCGAGAAACAGAAATCGGCGATCTGGAAGATGATCCTGGTGGCGGGTGGGGCGCTGCTGCTATTCATGGTGTTGACGGGGCGCGTGCATGTGTTGACTGCCGCTGTTGCTGCGCTGGTTCCCCTGTTGCGCAAACTGCCAGCAATGCTGAAGTATGTACCACTGTTCCGGCAGTACGTTGGCCAGGATTCCGGGCCCGGCAACGGCGATGATGCCGGTGGCGGTGAGGATCGTCGGGCCGCATCCCATGGCAGTATGTCTGAGCAGGAAGCCTGCGAGGTGCTTGGGGTTCCGGCGGGCTGCGGTGAACAGGAGATCGTCTCCGCCCATCGGCGGCTGATCCAGAAACTGCATCCGGACCGAGGTGGCAACGATTACCTTGCCGCCAAGATCAACGAGGCCAAGAGTGTTCTGCTCCGTCGATATCGGGCCTGACGTTCAGGGCAGAATGTCGACTTTCACCTCGAAGCTCCGATTCTCGCCACGGCTGCTGCTGACATTGTAGGTGATGCCGGAATGTTGGCTACTGGCCTGTGTCGAGGTGCTGCCGAGGGATACCCACTGGCCCGGTTCCACCCGGCGAATGGTCACCACCGCCTCTGTTTCATACCCGGGCAGGGACGCCGGGTCCTCCTCGAATGAGACAATGTTCAGCTCAATGGCACGGTCGGAGATGACCTGCGGGCTGACCAGGAAACCACTCCGGGTCTCGACCTGTTGGAGAATGGCGGCCGGGTTTCGTCCACCCTGAATAGCGACCGGCAGGGTGCGGACCTGGCCCGAGGTTATGTGGGCCGACTGTCCATCCTGAACAACCAGTGTGCGCTGGCGGGCGCTGTTGGTGCTGGTGACCTTGCGCTCGACGTTCACGTTGACCCGGTCATTCGAGCCTGAAACGCCGGCACCCGAGCGCTTGCCACCGATGTCTTCCCGGGACCGAACCGTGATGCGTAGCTGCACGGCCGCGACGTCTAGGGTGCCTATGAGCATGCCGATTTCATCCAGCAGTTGTTCCTCCCCTCGCACCACCACTTGCTGGCCCCGCGCCGTGACTGTCAGTGATGTGTCTGCGTAGAGCGCACGAATCTGGCTGGCGACATCGTCGGCGGGCCGATTGTTCAGTTCATAGACCCGGGCTTGTGCCAGGGCGCCGGCAGCGAGCAGGCTCAATGCCAGAAACAGCGCCAGTGCCGATACCAGGGTGCCTGCCTGACGTCGAAGGTAGGAGGACGTTTCTGTTGTCATTTCTGCTCCTGAGCCTGTCATCGATCCCAAAAAGTCGGCTCCATGGGGTTGCCAAGGTGAAAACCGGGGGTATATATTGGAAAGCATGAAGACGACACACGCGACCTGTCAATTGAATGTTCTGCAAGCTTTCGGTGAAAAACCGATGGCGGCAGGCGCTGCTGTGTTTTCTTGGTGGTTTGGTTATGGCTTTTATTTTAGCCAGAGTCCGGGCCGCCCGTAAGATCTTCATCGACCGAACAACGAGGAAGGCAGCCCGGCAGAAACCCAGGCTGCCACCGGACTCAAAAAGCCCCGACTGGTAGCCCAGCCGGGGCTTTTTTGATTCTGATACAGGGAAACAGGAACACTGATATGAACATGCCGCCTAGCACTGACGCTCTGAAGGGTACCGAAGTCCTGAGGGGTAACGATGCATTGAGCGAGGCCGCGCCTGAGGTCGCATTGGAGTCGCGCCAGGAAGTGGCTCTGCCCGCTCCCGCGTCCTTGCGCCAGCAGCTTCCGGTTGATGCCTCTCTGGCCCGGCAGATCGCCGGGAAGCGGGAAGAAATCCGGAGGGTTCTGCGGGGAGAGGATGCCAGAACCCTGATCGTCATGGGGCCCTGCTCAATCCACGATGAGGTGGCGGCACTGGAATACGGTGAAAGGCTGAAAGCCCTGTCCGATGCGGTGAGTGACCGGTTCCTCATTGTCATGCGGGCCTACCTCGAAAAACCACGCACCACCGTCGGCTGGAAGGGACTGCTCTACGATCCCGAGCGCACCGGTTCCGGCGACCTGAATGCCGGGCTGGTACGTTCTCGCCGGTTGCTTCTGAATCTCTCGCAAATGGGCTTGCCGTTGGCGACCGAGGCGCTCAGTCCGTTTGCGATGGACTACCTGGGTGATCTGGTGAGCTGGACGGCGATCGGCGCCCGCACCACCGAATCCCAGGTGCACCGGGAACTGGTCAGTGGCCTGCCGATGCCGGTCGGGTTCAAGAACGGAACCGACGGGAGTGTCGGGGTGGCCACCAACGCCATGAAATCCGCGGCTCATCCCCATCATCACATGGGCGTTTCCAACGCTGGCGCGCCGGTGATGATTACCACCGCGGGCAACCCGGATACCCACCTGGTGCTGCGGGGCGGTCGGGGCGTGACCAACTACGATGCGGACAGCATTGCGGCGGCGGTGCGGTCTTTGTCCGAGGCCGGCCTGTCCACGGCGGTCATGGTCGATTGCAGTCACGACAATGCCCGCAAACAGGCAGAGCGTCAGCTGGACATTGCCCGGCAGGTGATGGCGCAACGCAAGGCCGGCAATCCCCACATCAGAGGCCTGATGCTGGAAAGCTTCCTGGAGCCGGGACGGCAGGATGATGGCGACGATCTGGTTTACGGTTGCTCCCTTACCGATCCGTGCCTGGGCTGGGACCAGACGGAGGCTCTGATCCGCTCACTGTAGACAGCAAGAGCTGACCGGCCAATAGCAAAAGAACACCGCCCATCATGCGGTCAAGCCAGTGGCCGAATCGGCTGAAACCGCGGCGGACCCGAGGCAGGGTAAAGAACACGGCCACCAGCGCGAACCACAGGGCCGTGGCGGCAGCCATGTAGATACCGTAGCCTGCCTGGAGTTCAAGGGGGGTTCCGGGGCTGATTACGACGGAGAAAAGCGACACAAAGAACAGTGTGGCCTTGGGATTCAGTGCGTTGGTCAGGAAACCGAGTCGCAGAGCCGCGACTCCGGATTGGACTTTCCCGGGACCGGCGTCGACATACACGCCGGTGGCGCGGGACCGCAGGCATTGAACGGCAATCCAGGTCAGGTAAAGGGCTCCGGCCACCTTCAGGACATTGAACAGCCAGACCGACTGCTGAATGATCAGGCCGATGCCGAGTAACGAATAGGCCACATGCAGCAGAATGCCCAGGCCAATGCCCACGGCGGTGAGTAATGCATTGTACCGGCTCTGGCTGAGTGCCTGTCTGAGCATCACGGCAAAATCCGGTCCCGGGCTGGCCACCGCCAACAGATGTACCAGGGCCACGGTCAGAAATTCCGGCCAATAACTTTGCACGTCTGATTCCCCTGATGGTTGCGATTCCAAGGGGCATAGCTTAAGCCAATTCATCGGCGAATTCCCCCTCAGTCCGACGGCAATCCGACCTGTCGCGCGCAGCCGATACTTCTATACTGGTGAATGGCGATCGGCCCACCTTTACCCGTCACTCTGGATGGGTGGTTGCAAGGAGATGTCTGTATGGAAAAGCGAGAAGTCGACGTTGCTATCATCGGCGTTGGTACCGCCGGAATGGTGGCGTACCAGCGGGTCCGGAAAGTCACCGACAGTGTCGTGCTGATTGAGGCGAACCGATACGGAACCACCTGCGCCCGGGTCGGGTGTATGCCGAGTAAGCTGTTGATTGCGGCCGCAGATAACGCCCATCAGATGGCGAAGGCACCTTTGTTCGGGGTGTCAGCGGCCAACATCCGAATCGACGGCAGGGCGGTGATGAAGCGGGTTCGCCGGGAGCGGGACCGGTTTGTTGCTTCGGTGGTGGAATCAGTCGATAAATTTCCGGATGCCCATCGCCTGTTCGGACACGCCCGGTTTGCCGGCCCGAATCGGCTGATGGTGGAGTCCGGTAATGGTGACGAGCGGGAAGTCCGGGCCCGTCGGATCATCATTGCGACCGGGTCCCGCCCCAACATTCCCGGTTTTCTGAAAGAGGCCAAGGACCGGTTGGTGGTCAATGACGATCTGTTCGAGTGGCAGGACCTGCCGGACTCCGTGGCGGTATTTGGCCCGGGGGTCATCGGTCTTGAGCTGGGTCAGGCATTGAGTCGTCTCGGGGTCCGGGTACGGATGTTCGGGGTTGGCGGTGCCATTGGCTCCATTCGCGACGACTCCATTCGGCAGTATGCCCTCGACACCTTTAACCGGGAGTTTCCGCTCGATCCGGACGCCGATGTCAAAGAGGTCGAGCGAACCGCGGACGGTGTCCGGATTACCTTTCAGGACCCGGAGCGGGGAAGGGTCACCGAGACCTTTGACTATCTGCTCGCCGCGACGGGCCGGCGCCCCAACGTGGATGGCCTGGACATCCAGAATGCGGACATCGAACTGGACGACAGGGGCGCGCCCCTGTTCGACCCCCATACCCTCCGGTGCGGCGACAGCCACATCTTTATCGCCGGCGATGCCAACAATGCCTTGCCGTTGTTGCATGAGGCGGCGGATGAAGGCCGCATTGCCGGTGACAACGCCGCCGCTTATCCCGACGTCCGGGCCGGTCTGCGCCGGACGCCCCTATCGGTGGTATTCACGGATCCCCAGATTGCCTCGGTGGGTCTGACCATCGATGAAGTGAATGAGCGATGCCGGGGCTGCTTCGCGGTTGGTGAGGTCTCGTTCGAGGATCAGGGCAGGAGCCGGGTCATCGGCAAGAACACCGGCCTGCTGCGGGTTTACGGTGAGCATGGCACGGGACTGCTCATGGGCGCTGAAATGTTTGGGCCGGCCGCCGAACACATTGCGCATCTGCTGGCCTGGTCGGTTCAGCGCCGACTGACGGTCAGTGAGGTTCTCGAGATGCCTTTCTATCATCCGGTGATTGAAGAAGGCCTGCGCACCGCCTTGAAACAGCTGAACCGCAACCTCAGTATTGGTCCTGAGCCGGCGGAAGGGTGCACCGAGTGTGGGCCAGGCGTCTAGCGGCTCGGTGGTTGAGGGTAATTGGTTAATAGCGTGTGGGCGCAGACCTCACAATCATTGCGTATCCGGATCGTCAGCCAAAAGATAATATGCTAAGTCTATCGATAGGATTGACGAACTCCACTTCTCGAACTCGCATTGCCGCTTTACAGTGAGGCCAATAGCAATCCAATCACCGTCAAGGAGACATTCGATGGGTAAGAACTTCATTGGTCTGGACACGGAAAAGACCGCAAAACTGGCGGATTCTTTGAACGACTTACTGTCCAACTACCAGATTTTTTATATGAACGTCCGCGGTTATCACTGGAATATCAAGGGCGACAACTTCTTCGAGTTGCACGTGAAATTCGAGGAGCTGTACGACGACCTGCTGCTCAAGATTGATGAGATTGCAGAGCGCGTGCTGACCCTGGGTCATCGTCCGGCGCACGCCTACAGCACCTACATCGAGAAATCCGAAGTGCCCGAACGCCGGGACGTGTCCGATGGCCGTGAGGCGATGGAAAACATTGTCGACAGCTTCGCCAAGCTGATTGGTAAGCAGCGTCAGTTGCTTAGCCTTGCGGGCGATGCTGAGGACGAGGGCACGGTCGCCCTGATGAGTGA
The DNA here is from genome assembly GCF_019392195.1 of Marinobacter sp. F4206. Classification (NCBI taxonomy): domain Bacteria; kingdom Pseudomonadati; phylum Pseudomonadota; class Gammaproteobacteria; order Pseudomonadales; family Marinobacteraceae; genus Marinobacter; species Marinobacter liaoningensis. The sequence goes on along the minus strand of NZ_JAHXKI010000002.1, from coordinate 1,224,718 downwards.
TTACATCTCGCAGCAGGAAAAAACGGTGTGGATGTACCGCAGTTATCTGGGGCACTGATGCTGAAAAGACTGGAAAAGGGCGCCGTTACGGCGCCCTTTTTGTTTGGCTTGCGACCTTGCGAGGCAGAAGCCTGGGCGGCTTAGAGTGCGGTTGTCATTGAGCCGGTGGCCGATGTGTCGAACCGCACTTCAAGCGGTGGTACCTGTTGGTGCAGGAACCACTTCTCGGTCACGACCTTGCGCGTGAACCATTGGGAGCGCATCAGAGTGCTGGCGAGCGGCATCTTGACCCAGTCCGGTACCTGCCAGCCCTGGTCCAGGTCGGTGGCACGGTTGCCAAAGCGTTCGGCAATGGCATCGCCGTAGACTTGCAGGGAGGATGCCGAATAGTCCGGAGCGTGACGTATGACGTCAGCGGCCATCAGCGCCGACTCAACGGCTGGCCGGATGCCCTCGCCACTCTGGGTGTAGGCCAGTCCTGCGGAATCGCCAATCAGCAGGATGCCGTCATCGACCAGGGGCCGCTCGGCATGGGCGTACAGCAGGTAGGCGTGGCCCTTGAACCGACCGGGCAGGTCCGCGGGAATGCGCCCGGAATCCTTCATGTCCTGAACGAAGGCCTCCAGATGCTCGGTCAGCTTGTGATTATCCTCGCGCCCGAGGCCGATGTTCAGGAAGTTGCCTTTCCGGAACACCCAGGCATAGCCCTTGAGATCCCGGCAAAACCAGAGTTCCGGCGTATCGCCTCGGGCCTGACAGGCGTTGGCCTGATCCGGCGTCATCTCGAACTCCACTTCCTTGGCCGCCACAACGGTCTCATGGCTTCCGGGCCCTTCGCCCAGTAACCGTGCCACCGGGCAGAAGTGGCCGCCGGCACCGACCACCAGGGGCGCCTCCCAGGTATCATTGATCTGCCAGTTACCGGCGTTGCGGACTATGGTCTTTACGGGCGTGGAGAGGATCTTGGGGGCTTCCACCCGATCCAGCAGGTAGGCGTCAAATTCGCAGCGCCGAATGCCGTAACTGACCACCTCGCCGTGATCGTTTTCCACCGCCGGCTGCCCCATCATACCAATGCGGAAGCGGCGAATCGGCTGCAGCGTCCGGCCCCGGTTGTAGTCTTCTTTGTCAATGTGCAGGGTTTCCAGCACCGCCGGTGTCACCCAGCCGGCGCAGGTCTTGTCCCTGGGGAAGTCCTGCTTGTCGATGACCAGAATGCGCTTGCCGCTGTCCTGCAGACTCCGGGCGAGGGTCGAGCCGGCCGGCCCGGCGCCGACGATGATCAGATCGTAGTACTCCATCAGACATCCTCCGGCGCGGCGGGGGTGATATAGAGATCCTGTCGGTTCCGGGGCAGGTGATTGTTGTCGCCATGGGTGAACACAACCTGGAACAACTGCAGCGCTCCTGCCTGGAACGCGGCAATGGAACCGGCCAGGTACATTCGCCATGCTCGGGTGAAGTGCTCGTCGTACATTTCCGACACCCGATCCTTATTCTCGTCGAATCGCTCCATCCAGTGGGTCAGGGTCTGGGCGTAGTGCAGTCGCAGGTTCTCAACATCCAGGACCGAGAAATCGCCGTGTTCGCAGATCTCCATGAACTCACCGATACTGGGCGGATACGCACCTGGAAAAATCCGTTTCTCAATCCAGGCATTCATCAGCATGGGGCGGTTGCGGCCGATACTGTGGAGCAGCGCGATGCCGTCGGGCTTGAGGCTTCGTTTGATCAGATCTGACAGTGCCGGATAATTCTCTTTGCCCACGTGTTCCAGCATGCCGATCGAGACAAAGGCATCGTACTGGCCTTCGATATTCCGGTAGTCGTCCTCCACGTAATCAATCAGGTGATCAAGCTTCTGCTGGCGGGCCTCTTCCCGGGCATAGGCAAGCTGTTCCCTGGAGATGTTGTAGGAGTGGACCCTGACGCCGTAATGGCGGGCCATGTAGCGCGCCAATCCGCCCCAGCCGCAGCCGGCTTCGACCACCGTCATGCCGGGCTTCAGGCGCAGTTTTCGGCATACATGTTCCAGCTTGGCAAGCTGGGCCTGTTCCAGGGTCAGGTCCGGCTGCTCGTAATAGGCGCAGGTATACTGCATTTCGGCCCGGTCCAGCCACAATCGATAGAATTCGTTGCCCAGGTCGTAGTGATGGTGGATGTTCTCCTTGGCTTCCGAGATTCCGGTAGACCTCGGGTTGTGGTTGCGCCACAGGGCATCCAGCCATTTCGGCCAACTCTGGCGGGCGGCGTGGACCGATCGGTAAAGCGCCTCCATCAGGTCCGGTAGTTCGCCCTCGACGTCCAGCCGGCCCGCACTGTACAGGTCACCGAAGGCCAGATTGGGGTTGGCGACCAGTGAATACAATGCCTTGGGGTCTGTCAGCTGAAGGACAAACCTGGCTTCCTGCCCGTTGGGTTCGATGACGTCTCCGTTCCATAACCGGAATCGGATCGGCGGAGAGCCAGCCATACGCATCAGTTTCGCAATGAGCCAGCGCTCGTAACTGTGCGGTTCTCTGTCCACCCGGGCAGCTCCCAGTGGAAGGTTCAGCACATGTGGCTTTGGTTGTTGGCCGGTCTGCTCGGTTTTTTGGGCAGTACTCTGAGTCATGGATCCTGTTCTCCCTCTTTACCTGACCTCAACGTCACTGTCATGGATAACGACTTTGTGTAAGGGCTTGTCCCGACTGCCGGTCTGAGAATCGCCGGTTCTTTGTTCAGTATAGAAAACGTTCAGATTTTGTCAGGTAGAGCGGTAATTTCGGTGAACTTGGGGGCGAGCGGTGGTTTTCGGTCTGCGAAGGGGATAAAAAAACCGGGCTCACGGGCCCGGTTTTCAGGAGGTTAGTAGGTGGCGCTCATCCCGAACCATTCCGGGAAGACCACAATCATTGCCAGCACCAGTATCTGGATCAGGATGAAGGGAATGATGCCGCGGTAAATATCCACGGTTCTTACCTCCGGTGGGGCCACCCCTTTCAGGTAGAACAGCGAGAATCCGAACGGTGGCGTCAGGAAGCTGGTCTGCAGGTTCATGGCAATCAGGATGGCAAACCAGAGCATGTTGATGCCCATGGCTTCGGCCACCGGAGCCAGGATCGGCACGATGATGAACGAAATCTCCACGAAGTCGATGAAGAAGCCGAGAACCAGAATGACCAGCATCGCCAAGATGATGAAGCCCCATTGGCCCCCAGGCAGAAGGTGCAGCCATTCCTCGAGCAGGTAGTCGCCTCCTGTGTAGCTGAACACCATGGAGAACGCGGTGGCACCGATCAGGATGGCAAACACCATAGCCGTCACCTTCACGGTGTCCTTGGAGCTGTCCCAGATCATCTTGAACGAGAACTGCTTGTAGATGATCGCCAGAACGACGGCGCCGACGCCGCCCAGTGCCGAGGACTCAGTCGGGGTGGCAATACCGCTGAAGATGGAACCCAGGACCACAATGATCAATGCCAGCGGCGGAATGATCGACAGCAGCGCGGACACCACCTCCTGTTTGCGGGAGCGGGTCGGATCTTCCGGCATGGCCGGGGCGGTTTCCGGTTTCAGGCGGGTCATCACCAGGATGTAGATGATATAGAGACTGACCAATACTACGCCCGGCCATACCGCGGCTTTGAACAGGTCGCCCACGGGCAGCCCGATAACATCGCCCAGGATGATCAGGATGATGGAGGGCGGCACAATCTGACCGAGTGTGCCGGACGCGCAGATAACGCCGGTACTCAGGCGCTTGTCGTATTTGTGCGCGAGCATAACCGGCAGCGAAATCAGACCCATGGCCACCACGCTGGCACCCACTACACCGGTGGAGGCGGCGAGCAGTGCGCCCACCAGAATGGTGGAGATGGCGAGACCGCCGGGCAGGCCACCAAAGAGGCGCCCCATGGAGGTGAGCAGCTGCTCAGCCAATCTGGTGCGCTGCAGTACCACACCCATAAAGATGAACAGAGGTACCGCCATCAACACGGTATTCTGCATCACACTCATGATCCGGAACGGCATGAACGCGAACAGATCCATGCCTTCGGCGTAGATCCCGAAAAACAGCGCGACACCACCGAAGGTAAAGGCTACCGGAAAACCCAGCATCAGCATCAGCATGGCGACGCCGAACATAATCATACCGATCATGCCAGACCTCCCGCGCTGTGCTCACCGGTGTAACTTTTCTCGCCTGACAGCACGCGGATCGCGTAAGTGATCATGCCAAGGCCGCTGGTTGCGATAAAGAAGGCGGTGATGGGAATGATCGACTTGATCAGATATCGGTGGGGCAGGCCGCCGGGATCGCCGCTGCCTTCACCCATGTTGTAGGAGTCCAGCGCGAAGCTGTAGCCGTAGGTCCCGATCAGGTAGGCAAACGGGATGACAAAGATAACGGCGCCCACCATGTTGACCCAGGCTTTCGCCTTGTTGTTCCAGTTGGTGTAGAAAACGTCGACCCGAACATGGCCGTCCGTGCGCAATGCGTAGGGGATACCAAACAGAAAGACGATGGAATACAGGTGCCATTCCATTTCCTGCATGCCAATCGACACTTCATTGAATGCGTAGCGGGAAACCACGTCGTAAAACACGTTGGCGGCCATCAGTATCATCGCGATACAGGCGATCCAGCCACAGAGATTGGACAGCCGGCCCAGGCCTTCGTCCAGTTTGATAATCCACCGCATTGATAATCCTCCGCCAAGCGGGTTGGCGCTTTTCCAGCTGCTATAAACGACAAAACCGGGACCCCTCAGAGAGCGATCCCGGCTCCGTAATGAGCGTTATCTTACTCTACGTCGCCCATTGTGTTGAGGTACGCGCGCTCGGAAATATCGGTATAAGCGCGTGACTTCTCAAGGTACTCCTGCTGAGACTCAACGATCTTGGCGGCCAGTTCGTCGCCGGCTGCTGCTTCTTCCAGCAACTTATCGTTAGCCTCCTTCATGGTCTGGAACACTTCTTCCGGGAACTGCTTGATCTGCACGTTCGGGTGCTCTTCCTTGATGCTTGCCCAGGCCTTGGCGTTTTCGTGCTGGGACTGCACCAGCATATCGTAGGAAGCTGTACGCATGGAGATGCGCAAGATCTCCTGCAGGTCAGCCGGCAGCTTTTCCCAGGTCTTCTTGTTGACCAGGAACTGCAGTTCGGTCGCCGGCTCGTGCCAGCCGGTGTAGTAGTAGTCAGCAATCTGCTGGAAGCCCAGACGCAGATCCAGAGCCGGACCTACCCACTCAACCGCATCGATGGTGTTGCGTTCGAGCGCGGTGTAGAGCTCGCCCGGAGCGATGTTGGTCGGGCTGACACCCACCTCGGCGAAGACTTCGCCGGCAAAGCCGGGAATCCGCATCTTCAGGCCCTGAAGATCGTCGACGGAGTTGATTTCCTTGCGGAACCAGCCGCCCATCTGGATGCCGGTGTTGCCGCCCGGGAAGGACATCAGGTTATGTGGCTCATACACTTCCTGCATCAGCTCCATGCCGTCGCCGTGGTAGAACCAGGCATACTGCTCCAGCGCGGTCATGCCGAAGGGCATGCTGGTAAAGAACAGGGTGTTGGGTACCTTGCCTTTCCAGTAGTACGAGGCGGAGTGGCCCATGTCGTACTGGCCGGCCTTGACCATGTCGAACACACCGAACGGTGCCTTGTGCTTGTTGGCAGAATCAATGCGGATGCGCAGACGGCCATCGGACATCTTCTCGGCCATTTCGGCCATGTTTTTGGAGGCATCACCAAAGATCGGGAAGTTCGGGCCCCAGGTTTCTGCAAGACGGAGTGTGAAGGTTTCCTGTGCGAATGCCTGTGTGGCGGCAAAGGTAGTTGCTACAGCCAGCACAGCCGCGGAAAGAACAGAACGGATCTTCATTGCTCTTCTATCCTCTTATCTTTTTTGTATGTAGAGCGCCTCCCTTTGGGGAGGGGCAACTCTTTACGGTAGTTCAAGTTAACAATTATCGTTAGTAAACGGAATGAAAAACCCATTCTCTACGACCTAGGTCGTAGGGCTGATTACATATCATCCATCCGGCCAATCTGGCGCGCCAGCCGCATGGCCTCGTGCTCCTCGAGCGCCTTGAGATCCTCCAGCAAGGTTTTGGCCTCGGGTATCTCCGCCTTGCCAATCAGTGCGTCGTAGAGGTCCATGACCTGATCGTGGAAGTCGAAAACTTCCCGCTCAATGCCTTCGAAATCCAGGTCCGCATAGTGGGTGTCGCAGGTGCGATGGGATTTGATCGGTTTGTGGTTGGCGTAGTCGTAAAGGCGGGTTTTCATCGCCTTGGTATCGGCCTGTTTTTCAAACTCGGCGACCGCCTGTTCAAGCTTGGCTTCGTGACTGCTGACGTAATCAAGTAGGGCGCTGGCGCGTTCATTGGTAGTCAGGGCCGCCGATTCGTGCAGGCTCTCGGCCAGGTGCGCGTGCAACTGGCGGGTCCAGTCGATAAGGTCCTCGAAAGTTTTTATTTCCATGGCAAACTCCTTGGGCCGGGTTTGTGGATGCCGGGAGGGGGGTGTCTTTCAGTCTAGTCAAGAATCCGTCTGGTCGCGTCGGGCCGGTACGGTCACGCTACTCTCGAACTGCGGTGTCGCCACCAGGGCAGTGGGCGTTTCGGCCTTGCGTCGCCAGGCCCGGAACCTGGCAAGTGACGGCTTTTCCACTAAATAGTGGATGAGGCTGGCCAGCGTCAGCGCGGTTGCCAGCGCCATTGCTACGCCCAGCCAGCCGGGCAGACCGGCCTCGTAACTCCAGCCAATCACACCGTAGCCGATGTTCTGATGCACCAGGTACAGGCTGTAGGACAGGCTGCCGAGCCAGAGCATGGGGCGGTTGGACAGCCAGTTCATGCGCCCGGACACCGCCAGGGCAAACACGGCGAAACAGGCCAGTACGAACAGACTGTAGGGCAGCTTGTAGGCGACCAGTCCGTGGCCGATGCTCAAAGCCAGCAGCGTATTGTCAAACGCTGACCCGCCACCGTAGCGGTGTCGGCGATAAATCAGCATGCCGGCAACGAACAGAGGTGCGTATTTTACAAACAGCAGGTCCTTGATGAAAAACTCCAGCGCCGGCGGGATCTGTTTCCACCACAGTACGCCGGCGTAGCAGGCGATTACCCAGATCGCCAGAGCGAGCCGGAGCTGCTGCCATTTGCGCAAGCTGAAGAACAGGAGTGCCATCCAGCTGTAAAAGGTGATCTCCACCACCAGGCTCCAGTAAGCGCCATCCACATGGGCCTTGCCCAGGTATTCGTGCAGCAGGGTGGTGTTCAGAATGGCAACTTCCAGGGGCACGGCCCGGCTCTCGGGGCCGAGCCAGTGAACGGACAGAAAGGTGAGGGTGATGGCGGCCCACAGCGCCGGCAGCAACCGGAAGGCCCGGGCCAGCCCGAACCAGCTGGCCTTGCTGGTTCGCTCCAGGGTCATGAAAATAACGAAGCCGCTCAGGATAAAGAACAGGTGAACACCGTACCGGCCAAAGAGCAGAGTGGCGGTCGCGGCTTCCGGCAATTCAAACCCATGGCCATAGAGCTTGTCGTAGTATGGCAGGTAATGGAATAGCACCACGGCCAGGGCGGCCAGGCCGCGCAGGGCATCAAGACTGGCTAGTCGGCTGGGAGATGAGGTCATGAATCGGTTCCCGTTGGATGAACCTATAATAGCCTGCTTTCACGGGCGGCAATACGGTTTGGCGCTACCATTTGCGTGCAGTGCCTCTACGATGTGTTAATAGATCAAGTGCCGGGAGTCCGGCTCAGGGACAACGCAAGGAGTTGCCGTCATGACTACGCCACTTGGCGTTATTGAAGGTTTTTATGGCCCCCTGTGGAACTGGCAGGAGCGCCGTCAGCTGGTGCGTGCACTGGCTCCTCACGGTTATAGGTTCTATCTCTATGCCCCCAAGGCGGACGCCTTTCTGCGGCGTCGCTGGCAGGAGCCACACCCGCCGGCGCTTGCCGCCGAGCTGGCCGAGTTCGGTCGTTTCTGTCGGGCCGAGGGCATGCGGTTTGGCATCGGGCTGAGCCCGTTCGAAATCTTCAACCGGTTTGATGATCAGGCCCGGGAGGCATTGGCCGACAAGCTGAACTGGCTGGACCGGATCGGGATCGATGAGCTGGCGATCCTGTTCGATGACATGCGTTCCGGCACCCCGGATCTCGCCCAGACCCAGGCAGACATTGTGCATTGGGTACGCGAGCATATCTCGGCGCCTCAGCTCAGTGTCTGCCCCAGCTATTATTCGGACGATCCGGTGCTGGACCGGGTCTTCGGAGAACGTCCAGCCGATTACCTGGCGACCCTGGGACGTAAGCTCGATCACTCCGTAAACATCTTCTGGACCGGGGAAGAAGTCTGTTCGAGGGAAATCTCACCGGGGCATCTGAAGCGGATCGGGGATGTGCTGGGGCGCAAACCGGTGCTGTGGGACAACTATCCGGTTAACGATGGCGACCGGATGTCCGCGCACCTGCACCTGAGGGGCTTCACCGGGAGGCCGGCCGCGAACGCTGCCCACCTGGCCGGTCACGGAATCAACCCGGCCTTGCAGCCGACACTGACCACCATTCCCGCCATAACGCTGTCGGAATCCTATCGCCTGGGGCCGGAATATCAGTACGGACAGGCGTTTCGTCATGCCGCCCGTGAGGTGCTCGGGCGGGAGTTGGCGGAGCAGGTTCACGCCGACCTGCTGGTGTTGCAGGATGCCGGGCTTGGCCGCATCGGGGATGAAAAGCGACAGGCTCTGTTGCGAACCTACGACGCCTTTGATCACCCGGCGGCCAGTGAAATCCTGCGCTGGCTGATGGGGGAGTTCCAGGTTACGGATGAGATGGTGGCGACCCAGTAGCCGGCCGTCTCACTGGAGGTAGTATTCAACCGTGGATACCACGCGAACCGTCTTGACCGGTTGCTGCCCTTCCATGATGCCCGGGGCCTGATCCCGGGCCAGAATCTGAAACACGCCCTGATTGGCTCGACGCAAACCCCCGAGCTCGGCGTCGGCATCCTGGGCAAACTGTGCCGCCGCTTCCCGGGCTGACGCGGTGGCCTCGGCGATCATGCCCGGTTTGATCGAATTCAGTCCGTTGAACAGGTAGGTGGGGCCGGCTGGACCGAAGTCGGACGAGAGGATTACCCCGGAATCCACCAGTTCACTCACGCCCTGAGCCGCCCGCTGGATTTTTTCGATATCGGTGCTGCGCACCATCAGGGTCTGATTGATGATGAACTTCTGCTCACCGTTGCCGCCCTGATAGGGGGTGGCCCGGGTATCGGTGACATCCAGGCGTTGGAGTTCGACCGCGCTTTCCTCAATGGCCTGGAGCTTCAGGAAGGCCATAATGGCGTCCCGGCTTTTTCGGGCAAGGTCCTGCGCTGCCGTCAGCGTGTTGCCGGTGGCAACAAAACGAATCGGCCACAGGGCCAGGTCCGCATTCACTTCCCGCTCGGCCACGCCTTTCACGGTGACGTAACGGTCGCCGGTTCGCAGGTCGGTCAGTCCGTCGGCAATCAGCGACGCGGAAACGATGGCGCTGATGCCGAGAATCAGAGCGACAAGAACTTTCATGGTGGTTTCCTTGTGTTGAGAGAGCCCGTGGCAGGCGCTGCTGCTATCCTTGAATCAGGTTCAAGACTAGCGCCTCGTGGCCAGAGCGGAAAGGGGGAAACGTGCTGAAGGTTGAGATCGTGCAGGGCAACATCGCATCGCAGCCGGACATGGATGCCGTGGTCAACGCCGCCAACGCCCGCCTGATGCCGGGCAGTGGCGTTGCCGGCGCCATTCACGGTGCCGCCGGCCCGGGGCTTGCCGAGGAGTGCCAGGCGCTGGCCCCGATCTCGCCCGGCGAGGCGGTAATCAGTTCCGGACACCGGCTACCGAACCGACATGTTATTCATTGTCTGGGGCCGGTTTACGGTGTGGACGAGCCATCGGACCGGCTGCTGGGAGACTGCTACCGCAACGCGCTGGCGGTAGCGGAACAGCATCGGTTGAACTCGGTGGCGTTTCCCGCCATTTCCACCGGGGTGTTTGGCTATCCGGTGGACAAGGCTGCGGCCGTTGCCATCGACGCGATTGCCGCGATGGCGCCTGCGCTCCGTTTCGTCCAGCGCGTTCGCCTGGTGCTGTTCAGTGATTCGGATCGCAGGCTGTTCCAGGCAGCGCTCAGTCGCAGCTCGTTGACGTCGACAGACTGAAACGGGCCGTCATGGCCGCCCGTTCCCGTTCCGGGTCACGAAACTCCACCGGCAGCGGCTGAATGAAATACAGAAAGTCGCCGAGGGTGCGATTTTCTTCCACCGGCGCACCACTCCGGTCGTCGGGCCAGAATACCGGCGAAATCACGGCAACCGAGAGCTCCGGCGCACGCCGCGTCAACATCGCAACGGTGCCCAGCCCTTCTTCGCTGTGAAAGGTGCCGGTAACGTGCAGAATCTGGTTGTCCGGATAGGCTTGATGCGCTTCCAGAATGCGCATGGCCATGGTGTTGTCCCGCAGGAGCTGGGCCCGATAGGTGTTCTGCATGCGCTCGGTCATGGTCGGATCGCCAGCGCCATGGCTGCTGGAGATGGCGGCAACAAATTTATCTTGGTAGGCGGGTGTATCAGCAAACGGATCCCGGGGTAGCCGGCTGCGCCGTTGCTCGCTCAGCGTGTCAAGGAAGCCCGGTCCCGTTCGCCCGACGCAGCGCACGATATCGGCTGGCGCGTTGGCGGCAAATACCGGCAGGTTGTTGAGTCGTGCAAACTCCACCAGTGGCCGGTAAGACGCCCGGTAGTTGTCCCAGGCGGTGGCGTCTTCAATCAGTTCGGTCTCGCCAATCTGTCCCTTCAGGTACCGATCCAGTTCCGGTTGGTGATTCAGTTCGAACTGTTCCATGGTCAGCACCTGGTCCGGACGCTGCCGGTGAAGCGCGGCCTGGAGCTGTGACTGGAGCAGATGAGAGCCGTGATGGCCATGATATTCACCAACGACAACGACATCGGTATGTGACAGTTGCCGGGCCAGCGCTGCCACATCCAGAGGCTGGCCGCTGGCGGCCTCGACGATGCTGGCGTCGTACTGGGTTTCAGGCCGTGATGTGATCGCGGTCATGGTCGAGCATCCACCGAGGCTGAGTAGCGTGGTCATTAACAGGACAGGCGTCAGTAGGTTCATGGCAGCAGTATACGAAAACCCGGCCCGTTTGGGTGTGGTTTATGTCCGTGGCAGCCAAGCCGGTGGCCACTGTCGCAATATGCGGTAGAATCCTTAGTTTTCCAAGGCGATACGTTCATGTCCCACCGCGCTCACCTGTTCTCTCTCCGGTTCGCCCATGCGCTGCGCGAAGCCTGTCTGGACGAGCGATACAATGGCGCGCGGCTGCTGCGGGATGTGCTGGCGGGCCTGACCGTGGGCATCATTGCCATCCCCCTGGCCATGGCCCTGGCGATCGCCAGCGGCGTTGCCCCGCAGTATGGTCTTTATACCGCTATTGTTGCGGGTTTTGTCATTGCCCTGACCGGCGGCAGCCGCTTCAGTATCTCGGGCCCCACCGCCGCGTTTGTGGTGATCCTTTATCCGATCGCCCAGCAGTACGGCCTTGGCGGCCTGTTGCTGGCCACGCTGATGTCGGGTGTGCTGTTAATCATTATGGCGATAATGCGCCTGGGTCGGTTCATTGAATACATTCCCGAACCGGTCACCCTGGGCTTTACCGGCGGCATAGCCGTGGTTATTGTTACTCTGCAGGTCCCGGATTTTTTTGGTCTGTCCCTGGTCGGCCTTCCGGAAGCCTACTGGGACAAACTCTCGGCGCTGGCCCGAGGGCTGCCTGACCTGGATATGATGAGTACGCTGGTTGCCGGCGCAACGCTGGCCGTTATGCTGCTCTGGCCCCGTCTGAAAACGCCGGTTCCTGCGCATCTGCCAGCGGTGGTGGTTGGCAGCCTGCTGGCGTTCCTGCTCAATGCCAGCGGTGCCTCCATTGACACAATCGGGTCCCGATTCAGTTATCTGTTACCGGACGGCTCGGTGGGCGCTGGCATTCCGCCGTTCCTGCCGGAGCTGGCGTGGCCCTGGCAGCGGCCGGATGCCAGTGGGGAGCCGCTTGGTCTCTCCTGGTCCATGGTCCGGGAACTCTTGCCGTCGGCCTTTGCCATCGCGATGCTGGGGGCCATCGAATCGTTGCTGTGTGCGGTGGTGCTGGACGGTATGACGGGCAGGCGCCACAGTGCCAACAGCGAACTCATGGGGCAGGGGCTTGGCAACCTCATCACACCGTTTTTTGGCGGTATCACCGCCACCGCCGCGATCGCGCGCTCGGCAGCAAACTATCGTGCCGGGGCGGAATCCCCGGTGTCCGCCATGGTTCACTCACTGGTCATTCTGCTGGCTCTGATGTCCCTGGCCGGGGTGTTGGCCTATCTGCCCATGCCGGCGATGGCCGCGCTGTTGGTGATGGTGGCCTGGAATATGAGCGAGGCACCCAAGGCGTTCCACCTCCTGAAAACGGCTCCTCGCAGTGACATCCTGGTGTTCCTGGCCTGCTTTTCGCTGACCGTGATCCTGGATATGGTCATTGCCATCACCACCGGCGTCCTGCTGGCTGCGGTGTTGTTCATGCGCGAGATGGCGCAGATGACCCGGGTCACCGACATCACCCACAGCAAGCGGGTTGTCGGTGCCCAGTTGCCCGAGGGCTGGCAGGTGTTCAAGATCAACGGTCCGCTGTTCTTCGCGGCCGCCGACCGGGTCTTCGGCGAATTGGCGTCGCTGTCACGGGAGTCCCGGGGCTTTATCCTGTACATGGACGGCGTCACGGTCCTTGATGCCGGTGGGCTGTCGGCGATGAACAAACTGATCAGCACCTGTCAGCGTGAGGGCACGCAAGTGGCGCTGGCCGATCTTCAGTACCAACCCCTGAGAGCGCTGGCCCGGGCAGGTGTAAAGCCCATTGACGGGGTCAGCCGGTTCTACCCCTCCCTCGACGAGGCGCTGGCCTCGGTCGGGGCGCAGTGATTTCAGGAAATATTCAGGAAATCAGTTGATTATCGGCTATGCTGGCGGTATCGATACCGCTTGAAGACAGGATGCCCATGCTCCCTTTCCGGATTGTTGACCGAATCAAGTTCGTCGTCGAGCGCCAGCTGGTTAAAGGCGCCGGGTTCCAACTGCTCGTGGTGGCGGCCTTCATCGCGCTGATCTCGCTTATCGGCGGGCTGCTGGTCGTGCCCCTGGGGGCATCCTTCGAGAACGTGGGATCGGCAATCTGGTGGGCTTTTCTGCGGCTGACCGATCCGGGCTATCTCGGTGACGATGTCGGGACCTGGCAGCGGTTTGTCTCCACCATGCTCACGGTCAGTGGCTACGTGGTGTTCATGGGTACCCTGGTGGCGATTCTTACCCGTTGGCTGATCGCCAAGATGGCCGACCTCGAGCGGGGACTGACGCCGGTGACCCTGAAGAATCACGTGGTCGTTCTGGGCTGGACCAGTCAGACCCTGCCATTGCTGTCCGAGTTGCTGGGGTCGTCCGGTCGGATGCGGCGGTTTCTCGAGAAACATGACACTCAGAAACTGAACCTGGTGGTTCTGTCAGAGGACGCCTCCGCGCAACAGGTTCATGAGTTGCGCAGTGAGCCGGGGATTGGACGACGGGCACGACAGATTATCCTGCGTTCCGGATCGGCCATCCAGCCCGATGCCCTGCATCGTGTGGCCTGTCTGGATGCGGCCGCAGTCATTGTGCCCAGTGCCACCCATGAGGCCGGCAGCCTGGTGACCTCCGACGTCGAGACGGTCAAGGCGCTGCTGTCCATAGCGGCGCAAGCCCGGCACTACGGCTCGCCGTTGCCGTTCGTCGTCGCGGAAATTCAGGACGTTCGCAAGCTTGCGGTCATTGAGCGGGCCTACCCGGGCGCGGTGGAAGTGGTCGCCGGGGACGCCACCATCAGCCGGCTGATGGTGCAGAACATCCTGCACCCCGGTCTGTCCGAGATATTCAACGAGCTGCTGACAGCGGGGGTGGGTAATGAAATCTATGTCCGCGGCGGGGAGTCCGTGGCCGGCCTGTCCCTCGGGGAGCTGGCCTCGGCGCGGCCGGGCGTGATTGTGCTGGGGCTGTTGCGCCGGCAAGGCAGCAATTGGGACGTCCGGCTCGTCGCGCCCTCGGACACCCGGATTGATGCCGATGACCGGGTCATCATGATGGCCCGGGATTACTCCGAAACGGATCCGAACCCCAAATTACCCGCCTTGCCGGCTATCACCCTGAAGGAGGCCCGCCAGAACGACCGGGTTCCTGCGATCCGGGGTCAGCGTATTCTGGTGCTGGGCTGGAATCGCCGGGTGCCCAGTCTGGTGGCCGAGTTTGCCAGCTATGGGCATCTGGATTTTCAGGTGGACCTGGTCTCGGTGGTTCCCGCCCGGGAGCGGGAGCAGGCAATCTTCCGCTATGTGGGCGAATATCCGGGGGTTCGTTGCCACCACGTTGAGGCTGACTACATGGTAGAGGGGGAGCTCAGGCGCCTGATGCCTTCGGGCTACGACACCGTGATTCTGCTCAGTAGCGACCGTCTCGCCTCAGGTGAGGAGGCCGACGCCCGAGCCATGGTTGGCTATTTGCAGCTGGAGGAAATTCTGGCAGAGAGCCCGCAGCGGCCGCAGTTAATCATGGAACTGAGCGATCCGGATAACCGGCACCTGCTGTATGACCATCAGGGTGAAATGCTGATCAGTCCGATGATTCTCAGTCATGTTCTGGCTCAGGTGGCATTGCGACGGGAGTTAAGGGTGGTGCTGGATGAGTTGTTCACGGTTGGCGGCGCCGAAATCCAGTTCCGGGATCCCGATGATTACCCGTTACCCGCCAGTGTCGATTTCCAGTTGCTTGAGAAGACGCTCGCCAATGAAGGGGAGGTGGCGCTCGGGGTGTTTCGATCCCGTCCCGACGACAAGGGCCGCCACCTGCTGCTGAACCCTCCCCGTAAGCAGTACCTCGATATCCAGCCGGGGGACCGGCTGGTGGTTCTTTGTCATAGCCTCTGACCACTGTGTCGCTGATCTCTCAGTCCTGCTCCAACCGACCGCCGTCGGGTCGGCATCTACATTCATGAAAAAAATGCTGAAAATAGATTATATAAATTTCAATTATAAATTTTAAAGCACTAAAGTAACCCTCAACGTCAGCGCCATGCTTAAAAAATGAGCAGGCTGTTGGCTTCGGACGTTGCTGTACGCTACTCCGCACCGACTTAGAAAACCAACGCAGAAAGGATTGAGACCATGCCCTACGCACAAGACGTTGACCAGATTGCTTCCCTGTTGAAGCAGCACCCGACCTGGAACGCCATCAACCCGAAGCACGCCGCTCGCATGCGCGCCCAGAACAAGTTCAAGACCGGTCTGGACATCGCCAAGTACACCGCCAAGATCATGCGCGAAGACATGGCGAACTACGACAACGACACCTCCCAGTACACCCAGTCTCTGGGCTGCTGGCACGGCTTCATCGGTCAGCAGAAGATGCTGTCGATCAAGAAGCACTTCGGTACCACCAAGCGTCGTTACCTGTACCTGTCTGGCTGGATGGTTGCCGCCCTGCGCTCCGAGTTCGGTCCGCTGCCTGACCAGTCCATGCACGAGAAGACTGCCGTATCCGGTCTGATCGAAGAGCTGTACACCTTCCTGCGTCAGGCGGATGCCTGGGAACTGAACCATCTGTTCCGTGCCCTGGAAGAAGCCGAGAACGCTGGCGACAACGCCAAGGCTGAGGAGCTGATCAAGCAGATCGACAACCACGAAACTCACGTTGTACCGATCATTGCCGACATCGACGCTGGTTTCGGTAACGCCGAAGCGACTTACCTGCTGGCCAAGCAGATGATCGAAGCCGGTGCCTGCTGCATCCAGATCGAGAATCAGGTTTCCGACGAGAAGCAGTGTGGTCACCAGGACGGCAAGGTTACCGTTCCTCACGCCGACTTCCTGTCCAAGATCAACGCTGTGCGTCTGGCCTTCCTCGAGCTGGGTGTAGACGACGGTGTGATCGTTGCCCGTACCGACTCCCTGGGCGCCGGCCTGACCCAGAAGATCGCCGTGACTGAAGAGCCGGGCGATCTGGGCGACCAGTACAACAGCTTCATCGACGGTGAAGTGATCGAGAAGGCTGAAGACATCAACAACGGCGACGTTGTGATCAAGCAGAAAGGTCAGCTGGTTCGTCCGAAGCGTCTGGCTTCCGGCCTGTTCCAGTTCAAGCCGGGCACTGGCGAAGACCGTGTTGTGCTGGACTGCATCACCAGCCTGCAGAACGGCGCTGACCTGCTGTGGATCGAAACCGAGAAGCCGCACGTTGGCCAGATCGCTGCCATGGTTAACCGCATCAAGGAAGTGGTTCCCGATGCCAAGCTGGTTTACAACAACAGCCCGTCCTTCAACTGGACTCTGAACTTCCGTCAGCAGGTATTCGACGCGTGGCAGGAAGAAGGCAAGGACGTCTCTGCGTACGATCGCGCCAAGCTGATGAGCGAAGAGTACGACAACACCGAGCTGGGTCAGCTGGCTGACGAGTGGTGCCGTAACTTCCAGCGTGATGGTTCACGCGAAGCCGGTATCTTCCACCACCTGATCACACTGCCGACTTACCACACCGCGGCCCTGTCTACGGACAACCTGGCCAAGGGTTACTTCGGTGACGAAGGCATGCTGGCCTATGTTGCCGGTGTGCAGCGTAAGGAAATCCGTCAGGGTATCGCTACCGTCAAGCACCAGGACATGGCTGGTTCCAATATCGGTGACGACCACAAGGAATTCTTCGCTGGTGATGCGGCGCTGAAGGCCGGTGGTAAAGACAACACCATGAACCAGTTCGGCTAATCGAACGGTCTGGTTGTCACTCCCGGGCAAGCCCGGGAGTCACAGAAAAGCCCCGCCAATGGCGGGGCTTTTTTATGGCTGATCCGGCGTTACCGGGATGCTGCATCGCGAAAGCGCTGAATGCGTTCCTCGGTAACCGGGTGGCTCGACAACAGGTCGCCAAGCCTGCTCCAGCGACTGTCCTCCTCGACGTCTTCTTCCGCGTCGTCCCGACCGTCGTGCGCCGAGGCCGCCAGCCGGCCCATGATGTTGGCAAAGTGGCCAGGATCCAGGTCATGCCGTAGCAGGGTTTCCAGTGCGTACTGGTCTGCCTGCCGCTCCATCGTCCGTGAATAGGACAGACTCATCAGCACAGCCGGCACCACCACGGTGGTATCGGAAAAGGCCGAAAGATCGCCGGTCATCATCACGATCAGCCAGAAGGTCAGTGACGACTGGACCATGCCCTGCATGCCATGCCGATGTTCCACATGGCCAATTTCGTGGGCAAGGATGGCCACCAGCTCGTCGTCGGTTTCTGCCAGTTCGACCAGCTCATCGGTGAAGATCAGGCTGCCATTGGGCAGCGCCAGGGCATTGGCTCCGATGGCCGGAGCCGAGCGAAACAGGACGTTCAGTTCCTGCCCGCCGACTGGTGCCAGAAACGGCTCGAAATGGCGTTGCAGCGATTCCTGCCGGGTATCCGACAGCTCGGAGGGTTCAAGCCAGGTGCCGTCCAGGGAGGCCAGGGTGGATTCGCCTACCTGCTCGGCAATGCTGTCGGGCAGGGCATACGCGATGGCCTTGGCTGTCCAGGGAACGCCGTAGACGAAGGCAAACGCCGTAACCGCGATCGTGACCACCACCGCCGTCAGGATCAGCGCGAGATGGTTCTCCAGCCGATGTAACAGGCGTGACAGGCGGCCGGTCGCGGCCCCCCGACCGAGCTGATCCACCCGATCGTTATCGGTGGTTTCGAACACGCCGTCATCCGGCAGGTGAAGGTATCGCGGGGTATTGCCCACCCGGGGGGAAATGGTCAGCTCCTGCAGAGACAGGCGCTGTTGAAGGGATTCGGTGACCAGCACCAGTTCACCCCCGACAGAACGCAGCAGAGCGTCCTGTCGGAAGGAGTTGTCGCCGGAATAGAACTGCCCTTCAATGGCCAGGTCAGATGGCGGCGAATTCGACATCAAAGGCATCTCCCAGTTCCTGACCCAGGGCACTGGTGCGGTTCTTCTCGGCTGCGACGAAGTGGTCCAGATCACCGGAAATCTGCATGCTTGTGCAGGCGGCGCGGTAGCGTGCCATGCGAACTTTGGCCCAGGGGGTGAACAGGCCAAGGGTAAGGACGACGAGCAGGCTGTTGCTCAGATAGATCCAGACCATCTGTGCCGGACCCAGCCCGGATTCGAAGCGGTGGTCGGCCAGTTGGGTCGAGTTCAGGAACAGATTGGCCACACCCGCCATGAAAACCCCAAGGATCGTCAGGTAACCCACGCCACCAATGATGGCGGCCACTATTGGAATGCCTGCCCGGGCGCTCAGGAAGGCGCCAGCACCGAAAGCGATCGCCAGCAAGAGGACCTTGCCAAACAGCACGTAATAGGTCTTGGTGGCGGCTGCCAATTCAAAGCTGGTTGTGCCATAGCGGCTGCCGTTGGCGATAAACTGGTGGGTTTTCTTGAGTACCAGGGGCGTGAGCAGAAGCAGGCACAGCAGGTTTAGCAGGGGCCACACGAAGGCGACCATAAAGGCCTGACCGTAGCTACCCTGGAAGTCGAACCGGATGTTGCGGTAGGCGCTGTTGATGGCGTTGAAGCGCAGCGAGCGAATCATGATCCAGGGTACCAGGAACACAAAAGCCACGGCGAAAGCGATAGCCGCTTCCACGAACAGTTCCGACAGGGCCACGTAGGCAACCAGCACGGCAAGCGCGATCAGCCGGCCTTTGAGAATGGTGATCGGACTGGCCAGGTACTGGAAGCTGGCACCGTCCAGCCGTGTGTTGCCATAGAAATACTGGTTGTTGCGAACCGTGGCCCAGGCCGAGTAGATGCCGAGGGTGACAATGGTGAGAAGAATGTTGACGATCCAGATGCCAAAGTACTCGCCGCCGCGCCCAGTGAACTCGAGGGGAGCGCGTCTGCGGTCGCCGGCGGCCTCATCAGTGGCGCCCGCCGGCAGTGTTCCCGCTGACTCCTTTTCAGCGGGGGCCGGCTTTGCCGGGGTCGAGGAGACCCGGTTCTGGGACGAAATCCGGACATCGGCGCCGGCCGCGGTCAGACGCTTGTGGTAAATCACCGCTTCTTCATGGTTCAGGTCGGACTTGATCGCCGGTGCATCGGTGGCCGGTGAGAACAGGCGCTCAATGCGTTCTTCTGTGGCGTTGAAAAGATCCTGCAGGTTGGCCTTCACCTGCGGCTCGTCAAATCCGTCCAGGATCTGACCGGCAAAAATAATCTGGTAAAGCTCTGTCGACATAAACCTTCCTTACTGTGTGGCTCAACGATACGGGGCGCGGCCCCGCTTGTGCGTCCGTGCTGTGGCAGAACGGTAACCTGCCCGACATTACCAGAATTTCATGGTTCGTGTGTGAGTCAACCGACATTTGTGCAACAGGATTGTGACGGGAATCGGACGTTAGCATTTTATATTTTTAACATCGGGATAAATTCCTATGTCCATGAATCGAGAATCGAATTCCTGTGAAGCTCGGAAAACTGCCGGGCACCCTGTTTCACCGTTGAAACAGGTGGGATGCTTCCAGGGTCTCCGTTATATCCGTTGATTCAAATAAAAAGTATCTGAGATAAATCTGTTCAGGAAAGTTTGAGCAAAGCTGGCACGGGAATCGCCCAGGCCTCCGGGCGGGTCCGGATCCTGAAGTCCCCGATAGTCATCGGATTGGGAATGGATCTCCAGGAAACCAACGACAGCAAATCAAAGGAATTGACGACATGACTATGAACAAAAACTTGCTAGCGATCGCCATTGCAATGGGACAGGGACTGTCTGGAGCGGCCTTCGCCGATCAGGGTGGAGATGGAAGTCCGAACACCAACGCCGACGACGGTTCAACCGCCACCTATGGCGACGCTGATGGTGCTGGTCATTCCACCATGGCCAGTGCCTCCAATGAGATTGGCGACAGCTCTGCCAACTTCACTGGCGTGGGTGCCTCTTCGCCTCAGCTTCTTCGGGGGTTGCCGTAACGTCCTTGGCAGAGTTCGGCTGCGCAATCCGCATCACGGGTATCAGGTAGGTGCTGGCGAACAGCGGAAAGAGTAGCGGTTTTCTCATGGTGGATCTCCCTTGTGGTGTGAGCCCTGTCGGTGATGACCCGACTGGGAGCCGGCGTTGTACTTGTCCATAAGCCGGTAAAACGAAACTCGTGAAATCTTGAGGATCCGGGCTGCGGCGGAAATGTTGTGGTGGGCCAGGGCAAGGCTGCAGGACAGGGCCTGACGGTCAGCCCGGGCCCGGAATTCTTCCAGGCTGAGGTTGGAGGTGGCCGGCACATCCGCCTCCGGCCCGGTCGGTTCGAGGCCCAGGTCGGCGGGTTCAATCACTTCCCGATCGCACAGCAGTAACCCCTGCCGCAACCGGTTCTGAAGCTCCCGGAAATTTCCGGGCCAGGAGTGATTGACCAGGCGCTGGATCGCCGTTTCGCTGAGCCGTTTTTGTTCACCGCCTTGGATAGAGGCCTGAAGGAGGGCTTCTGCCAGTTCGGGGATGTCTTCGCGGCGGTCCTTGAGGGCGGGCAATCTCACTTCCAGACCGCCAAGCCGGTAATAGACGTCACTGCGAAACTGGCCGGTCTCGACCAGTTCGGTTAAGGGTTGGCTGGAGGTGGTAATGATCCGGCTGTCGATGGGGATGGGGTCGCTGCCGCCGATGCGCTCAATCTGGCCCTCCTGCAGGAAGCGAAGGATTGCCGATTGTTGCTCCAGATTCAGCTCATCAATGGACGACAGGATCAGGGAGCCCCCGTTGGCCAGCTCCAGCCGGCCTGGGTGGGCACTCAGGGCATGGGTGAAGGCGCCTTTTTCGTACCCGAACAGCTCACTCTGGGTCAGCGAATCGGGCAGCGCCGCGCAATTAACCGTCACCAGCGGCCCGGAGGCGCGTGTCGAGTGTTCATGGATGAACCGCGCGGCAGCATCCTTGCCGGTGCCACTTTCGCCGGTAATCAGGACCGGCTCCGGTGTCACCGAGAAGCGTCGGAGTAACCCGCGAACCTGACGAATGGCCTGCGAAGTGCCTTCCAGCACCAGAGCCTGATAGTCATCGCGGGGCAGGCCGACGGCGGGTTCGCGAATAGTGGCCATGCCCCAGAGATGGCCGAGTACGGTATCCAGCCGTTCGTGATTGACCGGCAGGGTGTGAAAATCGGAGCAATAGCGGGTGATCAGCTGGGCCGTTCGGGTCCCGGTGATCGGCCGATGCGGCACAATGCCCACCCAGTAGGCAAGGCTGAGTGCCTCCAGCCATTGTTCCAGCCATGGCAGGTCATCGGCCGGAAGACGGGTGAGATCCAGGACGCCAACCTTCGAGCCATCCGGGGGTGACATTTGAATGGGCACGGGGTTCTCCGGGTTGAAATCGATCAGATTCCAACGGGATCCCAGTGCTCTGCGCACGGTGGTATTGGTCTGTGCCGCTGACAACCAGACGAGCGGTCGCTTTTCCATCATGGCAAACCTCCACGAGAGTGATGCCTGGGAAAACGGGACTGCCAGTTGTGTAGAGAAAACCTGTAAGCCGGCAAGGCGAGCTGCCTGGTCACGGCCCTGTGACCCGTCACACGAGCCAGAAAGACGGTCTGGCGGTTCAAGCCGGTATACAGGATACATGCCACAATTCGTATCGGTCGCGCATTCAGGTGGTTGCGAGATCCGGAAATCAGCCACTGCGTAATACTGTAAAAGTAGTCGACAGTGCCTGGGGTCCGCCACCGGGAATCCATCTGTTATGCTGAAAAAAATACCGGAAGACGACGTAGCTTATGGGTGAGATGAAATCAATGGATGTTGCTCAGGCAATGCAGGATGACCTGTTACTTGAGCTTGAGCGTACGCGGCAACGCACGCGTGCGCTGATTACTTCCTTGCCAGAGGAACAACTGGCGGTGCCTTATCACCCGGGTGTAAACCCGCCATTGTGGGAGATGGGGCACGCGGCGTTTTTCTATGAAGTGTTCGTTTTCAATCTGCTGGATGGCACGCCGAGTTTTGATCCGTCCATGGATGACCTGTGGGATTCGTTCCACGTCGAGCACCGGGACCGCTGGAACCGCGCCCTTTTTCCCGGGCGACAAGCGACCCTGGACTATTTCGACACCATCTATGCACGTGTCGCCGAACGCATCCGGAGCCGTCCGCTGGACGACCGGACACTGTACCTGAACCGGTACGCCGTTTTTCATCAGAATATGCACATCGAATCGCTGATCTGGTGCCGGCAGACCGTGGGCTACCCGAAACCACCGGGCGCGGTTACCGATCGCCCGGCCCCGGGCCAACCGGTTGCCGGTGACGTGACAATCCCGGCGGGTCGTTGGTTGATTGGCATGCCCGGAGATTCAGAAGCCTACGCCACCACCGATTTCGCATTCGACAACGAGAAGCCGGGGTTCGAGCTTGATCTGGACTCGTTCGCCATTTCCCGGCAGCCAGTGTCGAATGCAGAGTTCCGTAAGTTTGTCGATGACGGTGGCTACCAGAAGCCGGAGTTGTGGTCATTCGGCGGGCGAAAGTGGCTTGAGACCGAGGTGGACGTTGCCCTGGTGCATGGCAGCCAGCAGCCCATGTCCCGGGTCCCGGCGCACCCCCTGTACTGGCGCTGGCATCAGCAACAGTGGCAAGAGCGCCTGTTTGATCACTGGCAGCCTCTGAAGCCGGATGCCCCGGTGACGCATATCAGTTACTGGGAAGCCGAGGCGTTCTGCAATTGGGCCGGGCGCAGGCTGCCGACCGAGTTCGAGTGGGAGGTGGCCGCCCTGGGTAACCGGCCGGGTCAGCCCGTCCGGCGTTTTCCCTGGGGTAACCAGCGCCCCGAGGAAACACTGGCGGACCTTGATGGCCAGTGCCTGGGACAGAATCCGGTGTACGATTACCCGGCATCAGACAGCCCCTTCGGCTGTCGCCAGATGATTGGCGGCGTCTGGGAGTGGACCAGCAACCAGTTCTTCCCCTATGACGGCTTCAGGATCGACATGTACCCGTTTATGTCGACCCTGCAGTTTGGCGATCACAAGGTCACTCGCGGGGGCAGTTGTGCGACATCCTCCTGCCTGATTCGCGGCACCTATCGCCAGGCCTACCTGCCGCAACGCAATGACGTATTCACCGGCTTTCGGACCTGTGCGCGCTAGAGCTGCCCGTGTGTGTCAGTCCGACCGCTCTGTGGCCCGGCTTATGATGTGGCTGGCGAGCGCTACACCGGTTTCGTTCATGGTCAGGTAGGCGTCATTGGCGCCGGCCTCCCTGATCTGGCGGGCTTCATCGTCATACATGGTGTGGGCAACGATATAACCCCGGAATCCCAGTTTTCTCAGCATGCGCGCGGCGATGAGCTTGCCCTCAATGTCACCCAGGGCAAGGATGACGGAATGCACCTCGGGCATGTGCAGGCCGTTCCAGAAAGATGCATCCTCCGCATCGGCGAACACGACGTTGCGGCCCTGCTTCTGGTGTTGATGGGCCTTGGCGGGGTCAGAGTCCAGGCCCATCAGATCCGGTTCCTGTTTGGAGATCCAGTCGTAGGCGGCGGTGCCTGTCCGCCCCATGCCCATGACAAGTACCCGGGTATTGCCGAGAGACAGGGGCTGTTCGTCCGGGTGATGTTTCTGACTTTCGAAGCGGGTGAGCCCGGATCCGAAGCGTTCATAGAGCAGGTGTGCAAAGCGGTTCAGTGGTGCTGAAATGACGAACGAGAGTGAGACCGAAATGGCCAGCGGCACCAGCCATTCCGGCAGGGCAACACTGGCGACAATCAGGCCGAATTCACTGTAGTTGGTCAGTGCCAGGGCACTGAGAAAGCTGCTTCTCGCCCGCAGGCGGAAAGCCAGTAACAAAAAGAAGAACAGGATGCCTTTCAGGGGCAGTACCAGGGTCGCCACTATCGCAAAAGTCAGTGCCTGGCTGTCCGGTAGTCCGCCGATCCCGATCTGGAGAAAGAATCCCACCAGGAACACCTCTTTCACGCTCCACAAGGATTTGGACAGTTCCTGGGAGCGGGGATGGTTGGACAGCATGGCACCGAACACCAGGGCGCCGAGCTCGGAACTCAGGCCGACGGATTCAAAGCCATACCCGCCCAGCACCAGCGCTAACAGAAGCCCCAGCAGCACCAGCAGCTCCTCATGTCCGCTGGCGTCAAGCAGCCGATACAGCAACGGGCGCAGCAGCGGCAACCCGAAAACGATCAGGGCCCATTGGGAGGGGGTCTGGCCGGCGGCGAGACTCATGACCACCAGGGCGATCAGGTCCTGCATGATCAGGATGCCAATGGCTACCCGGCCGTGGAAAGCACGAAGTTCCCGTTTGGTTTCCAGAACCTTGGCTGCCAGAACGGTAGACGAAAACGACAGGGCAATGGCCAGCAGGAGGGCGGTTTGCCAGGGCAGGTCCATCAGCAGATACAGGCCGGGGGTAAAGACTGCGCAGGTAATGCCAAAGTGCAGCAGGCTGCCACCGATCACTTCCCGGCTGACAATAGACCGCAGTTTCAGTTTGAGTCCAACGGTGAACAGGAGCAGCAGCACGCCGAGGTGGGCAATGTGGTTCAGCGCTTCGGTGGCTTCGATGGTCAGCCCGGAGAACGCCGACACGGCGCTGAGCAGGAAGCCTGCGGCCAGATAGCCCACCAGGGGGGGCAACCCGAT